>NZ_JBQLIC010000003.1:0-383886 GCF_056034385.1 Marinococcus sp. LNHM3E3-2.2 | reverse complement strand
CGGGTCAGGTACACCGCCTCCTCGACGGCGGAGTCCCCGCCGCCGACGACGACAATCTCCTTGTTCCGGAAAAAGGCGCCGTCGCACACCGCGCAGTAGGAGACGCCGCGGCCGCCGAGCTCCTTTTCGCCCTCGACGCCGAGCTGCTTGTACTCCGCGCCGGTCGCGATGATAAGCGCGCGCGTTTTGTACACCTTATTGCCGGCGTAGACCGTTTTGTACTCCCTGCCGTCCTCGACGCGGGAGACGTCGCCGTAGGCATACGCCGCCCCGAACTTCTGGGCGTGCTGGAACATTTTCGTCGACAGGTCGGGCCCGAGAATATGGTCAAAGCCCGGGTAGTTTTCCACGTCCTCGGTGTTGGCCATCTGGCCGCCGGGCACGCCGCGCTCGAGCATGAGCGTATCCATTTCCGCCCGGGAGGCGTACACCGCCGCGGTCATGCCGGCCGGGCCGGCCCCCGCGATAATCACATCATAAATCCGTTCTTCCGTCATAAAAGGCCACTCCCCTTATTTTAAATATCGCTCTCTTATGGCATTTATACTTATTGTATGGCAGCCGCTTTTTGGCGTCCAGTACTCTGCTTACTGCTGAAAATCGTCCTCTACCATTTCTTTTACCCTCTGGCCGGTCAGTATATTCTCTTCATATTCCCGGTAAAGCTGTTTCACTTCCGGATGATCGAGCTGACGGTTCTGTTTCCACCATTTTGCCGCCTGTTCCGTTTCACCGAGCAAATATAACGCCGCTCCGTGATAAAACGCAACCGATCCGCGTTCAATCACGAACCGTTTATGATAAAGACGGGCGTAACGGCAGGCATCTTCATAATAGCCAAGATACGTACAGACCGCACTGATCCAGTGAAGGGACTCCCGGTCGAGCGGAAGGATCGCTGTAAGCACGTTCATCACTTTCTTCGAACGCTCATGCTCCCCTTCGCTTTCATACAATGCGGCAAGCTGACAGCTGGCCGGCACGTAAGCACCCTCCTGGTGCACTGTTTCCAGCAGCTTTACAGCCTGTTCCGTGTCTCCGCGGTGCTGGTGCAGCTTTGCCAGCTGATGGTAAGCGGCCCAATAATCAGGCTCCTCCTCCAAAAGCTCTTCAAATAGTTCCTGGGCTTCCTGCAACCGGCCTTTATCAGCTTTTTCCACTGCCCGTTCATAAATGGTCATGTCTCCCGGATGCTCTAGAAGGCCAGGCTCATTTTCTTTAATCATTTCGAGCAGTTCCTTTGTTTCCTCTGCAAAGTCGCCTTCCGGTGCGATCTTCATATAATAACCGGCTGTTTCCGCTGCTTTTTCAAAATTGCCTTGGAAGGCATAATTGTTGGCCAGAAAGAAGTAGCATTCGGAGCGTTCCGGCTCAATTTCTTTAAGCACCCGGTCGAGGATGTCGTTGGAACGGTCAAACCGTTCCATGTCTGTATATATGGCAGCAAGCTGGCATTGAAACAATCCCTTGGAAGGTTCGAGCTCCACAGCTCTTTCCAAAAAGAGAACGGCACGCTTCAGGTGATTTTTCTGATAAGCCACCACGCCCCGCTGAAAGAAATATTCGCCTGACTGCAAGAAAGGAATAATTGCGTCTTCGTTTTTTTGTTTTGAGCCCAATTCCTTTCATCCTTCCTTCGTTTGTTTTTCTTTGTCTCTTCACGTTCCACATCAATTGTGACATTATAACACGCCCCCTGCTTCATGAAAACTCCTAGGAGCCCGCATGTTTTTTCAGCAGCCAGAGACGGCGAAGGAGGATGCGCAAAGAAAAAACCGCCCGGAGAGGACGGTTTTTTCTGCGGTCAGCCTTATTACGAACGATGTCTTTCTTCGAGAACCCGCAGCACATCATCAAGCGGAAGCTTCTGTTCCCGCAGCAGCACCATCAGATGGTAAAGAAGATCAGCTGTTTCCCAGCTCAGCTCTTCGTGATCCCGGTTTTTGGAAGCAATAATAACTTCTCCGGCTTCTTCACCGACTTTTTTCAAAATTTTATCCACGCCCTCGGTAAACAAGTACGTTGTATAGGCGCCCTCCGGCATTTCTGCCTCGCGGGTGGCTATGACCTGCTCGAGTTCATTAATAATCGCGAACCGCCGGCCGTCGGCTGACTGCTTTTCCTCCGACAGCAGCGAACGGGAAAAACAGCTGTAGTCCCCTTTATGGCACGCAGGTCCTTCCGGCTCCACAAGCACATTTAACGCGTCACTGTCGCAGTCATAGCGGATGTCTGTCACCTGCTGTTTGTTTCCCGAGGTTTCTCCTTTATGCCAGAGCTCCTGGCGGGAGCGGCTGTAAAACCAGGTTTCTTTCGTATCGATTGTTTTCTGCAGCGATTCTTTGTTCATATAGGCAAGCGTCAGTACCTCTTTACTGACAGCATCCTGCACTATGGCCGGAATCAGGCCTGCTTCATCAAATGTTAGTTCGTCGACGTTCATCGTACTAAGACTCCTCTCTCCCGGATAAAAGCCTTCACTTCTTCAATCGATGTCTCTTTATAATGAAAGATTGAAGCAGCGAGTGCCGCATCCGCCCCTGATTTTTCAAATACATCCACAAAATGCTCTTTGGCTCCGGCGCCACCGGAGGCGATAACAGGCACATCCACTGCTTCGCTGACCGTTCGTGTCAAAGCCTCATCAAAGCCAGTCTTGGCTCCGTCCTGATCCATACTTGTCAGAAGAATTTCGCCGGCTCCGCGGGCGGTGACTTCCCTCGCCCACTTGACGACTTCCCAGTCGGTCGGCGTGCGGCCGCCGTGGGTATAAATTCTCCAGGAGCCGAGTGCCTCATCGTATTTTGCATCAACCGCCACAACAATACATTGGGAGCCAAAATAGGTAGACCCCTGAGTAATCAAATCAGGGTTTTTCACCGCAGCTGTATTGAGCGAAACCTTATCGGCCCCGGCACGGAGCATGTTTCGCATATCATCGACCGAGCTGATGCCGCCGCCAACCGTAAAAGGGATCGCGATGCTTGCTGCTACCTGTTCCACGACATCTATCATCGTTTTCCGTCCTTCATGCGAAGCGGAAATATCAAGAAAGACAAGTTCGTCCGCCCACTGCTCATCATAAAATGCAGCGAGTTCCACCGGATCACCGGCATCCCGCAGTTCCACAAACTGTGTGCCTTTCACGACCCGCCCTTCTTTCACATCCAGACATGGAATAATCCGTTTCGTAAGCATTACTGTACCTCCTTCACGGCTTCTGCCACATCCACTTTGCCGGTATATATCGCTTTTCCGACAATGACACCTGCTATCCCTTTATCCCGTTTCTCCGCAAGATTCCGGACATCCTCCATCGTGCCGATTCCGCCGGAAGCAATAACATTTACGCCGGTCGCTTCTGCGAGCTGCTTTGTCGCCTCGACGTTCGGCCCAGTCATCGTCCCGTCGGTGGAAATGTCGGTGAATATAAATGTCTCCGCCCCGTGGGCTGCCATTTCCCGGCCAAGCTCAACGGCTGTTACCTCCGAGGTGTCGAGCCAGCCGTTGACGGCTACGTATCCGTCTCTGGCATCAAGACCGATAGCGATACGGCTGCCGTGCTTTTCGAGCATATCCCGGGCAAATTCCGGATACTGCAGGGCAACACTTCCAAGTATCACCCGGTCCACGCCGTTGGATAAGTAATAGTCCACATCCTCTTCGGTTCGGATGCCTCCGCCGACCTGGATACGGACATCAAGCTCCCGCGCGGCACGAACGACGTGGGCATGATTGATGCGTCGTTTTTCTTTTGCACCGTCAAGGTCGACCATATGAATCCAGGAAGCACCCGCCTGTGCAAATGAAGCAGCCATTTCAAACGGCGAATCCCCGTAAACGGTCTCCTGATTGTAATCGCCCTGAAAAAGACGGACACAGTTGCCGTCCCGGATATCGATGGCGGGGTATACAATAAAATCACTCATGAGCTCCGCTCCTTTCACGGACAATCGCCCCGAAATTTTTAAGCATGCCGATACCGACTGTGCTGCTTTTTTCCGGATGGAACTGCGTGCCCATGACTTCACCGCGGCCAACCACCGCCGGCACTGTTTCGCCGTAATCGCTTGTCGCAATTAAAACGTCCGGGTCGGCGGTTTCTATCACGTAGGAATGCACAAAGTACGCATGGCCTTCCTCCACATTTTTCAAAAGCGGATGGTCCGGCTGATGAAACTTGAGCGAGTTCCAGCCCATGTGCGGCACCTTCAGCCTTCTTCCCTGGCTGTCTTTTCCGGAAAAGCGGCGGGCATACCCCGGAAGAAACCCGAATCCTTCTGTTTCGCCGTGTTCGTCGCTGCCTTCAAACAACAGCTGCATTCCAAGGCAGATACCAAGCAGCGGCTTGCCGTCAGCCGCCCAGTGTTCAATAAACTCAAACTGCCCGTTTTCCCGGATTAAATTCATGGCATCCCGAAAAGCACCGACACCCGGAAGAATCAAGCCATCCGCTTCCGCAAGCTCGTCTGTGTGCTCGGATACAAAATAAGGAATATCCAGTCGTTCCAGTGCTTTTTTTACACTGTACAGGTTGCCCATGCCGTAATCGATGATTCCTATCACAAGCGCTCCACTCCTTTTCTTTACAGCATTCCTTTGGTTGAAGGAACGCCTTTCACTCTTGGGTCCAGCTGGGTAGCTTCATCAAGAGCCCGTGCCATCGCTTTAAATACCGCTTCAATAATATGGTGAGTATTGTGTCCGTAATGGACGACTACGTGGAGGTTCATCCGGGCTTCCACCGCGAATTTCCACAAAAACTCATGGACGAGCTCGGTATCAAATGTTCCTACTTTTGCTGCCGGCAGCTCCGCCCGGAACTCCAGGTGCGGACGATTGCTTAAATCCACAATGACCTCTGCGAGCGCGTCGTCCATCGGAATTTTAGCATGACCGTAGCGGCGGATACCCTTTTTATCGCCGAGCGCCTGTCCGAAGGCTTCCCCGAGGCAGATGCCGATGTCCTCTGTTGTATGGTGGTCATCCACCTCCACATCCCCCTCAGCCTGTACATCAAGGGAGAAATGGCCATGCTTTTTAAACAGGTCGAGCATATGGCTCATAAAAGGCACATTCGTCTGTATGACCCCGTCCCCTTCGCCGTCGATGCCAAACTGCAGGCGGATGGACGTTTCACCCGTTTTTCGTTCGACGCTTCCTGTACGTTCTGCCATTCTACTTCTCCCCCTTCCGGATATCCACTGCGCGCGCGTGTGCTTCAAGGCCCTCAATCCGGGCAATCGCAGATATATATTCCCCATTTTCCTCGAGCGCTTCTTTACTGTAGGAAATCACGCTGGATCGTTTTACAAAATCATCGACACCGAGCGGACTCGAAAAGCGGGCCGTCCCGCTCGTCGGAAGCACGTGATTCGGGCCGGCAAAATAATCGCCGACCGCTTCGGCACTGTATGGCCCTAAAAAGACAGCCCCCGCATGACGAATGGAGCCGAGCAGGTTATCCGGCTGGGCGGTCATGATTTCCAGATGCTCCGGCGCAAGCCGGTTCACAGCTTCTACTGCCTCCGCCATCGTTTCCGTTAAGTAGATGGCTCCATGTTTATCAAGCGATTCCTGCGCAATCTTTTTGCGAGGGAGGTCTTCAAGCTGACGCTCAAGCTCTTCGGCCACTTTTTGCCCGAGCTCCTCCGAAGTGGTTACAAGCACAGCCGAGGCGAGCTCGTCGTGCTCCGCCTGGGAAAGCATGTCGGCTGCAATATAATCCGCCCGGGCTGTTTCATCAGCAAGCACGACAATTTCGCTTGGACCGGCGATACTGTCAATCGCCACCTGGCCGAACACTTCGCGTTTAGCCAGCGCTACATAAATGTTACCTGGGCCGACGATTTTATCCACCTTCCGAATGCTTTCCGTGCCATACGCAAGCGCTGCTACCGCCTGCGCTCCTCCAATTTTCACGATATTTTTAATGCCAAGCTCATTGGCTGTGACGAGCACCATCGGATGAAGGCGCTGGTCCTCACCTGGAGGAGAGCACATCGTAATGCTTTTCACACCGGCAGCGATTGCCGGGATGGCATCCATCATAATGGTTGAAGGATATGCTGCCTTGCCGCCCGGTACATAAATACCGACGCGGTCGAACGGAATAATCCGCTGGCCGAGCATCGTCCCGTCTTCCTTTGTCACCATCCAGGACTGCCGGAGCTGGCGCTGATGAAAATCGCGGATGTTTTCAATCGCTTTACGGATCGCTTCAAGCTCTTTATCGTTCACCTGATCATACGCTTCATCTATTTCTTCCTGTTTTACAAACAGCTCATCGAGTGTCACGCGATCAAATATCTCAGTCAGCTCAATGAGTCCTTTGTCTCCATTTTCCCGCACCTTTTCGATAATGGAGTCGACCGATTCCCGCTGCTTTTCGGTCCCTCCTTCAATGGTGCGCTCAAGCGTTACTGATTTATCCAAAGGGGTCACATTCATCATACCTGCTCTTCCACTCCTATCACCTGGGCAACACGCTCCACAAGATCATCAATAACAGTATCCTTCAGACGATAGCTTACCGGATTGACGATCAGCCGGGACGTAATCGGCACAATTGTTTCAAGCTCTATTAAACCATTCTCCTTCAGTGTCTGGCCGGTGGAAACAATGTCTACAATACGGTCTGCCAGACCGACAAGCGGGGCGAGTTCGATCGAGCCATTTAATTTAATAATTTCCACCTGTTCACCCTGCTGCTTAAAGTACTGTGTCGCCAGGTTTGGGTACTTGGACGCCACCTTTGGATTTACATCGGATTTTTCATACTCTGGAAGCCCGGCTACTGCCAGGTAGCAGGCACTGATTTTCAGATCCAGCACTTCATACACGTCACGCTCTTCTTCAATCATCGTATCCTTGCCGGCGACCCCGATGTCTGCCACTCCGTGTTCAACATAGGTGGGCACATCCATCGGCTTTGCCAGGATAAAGCGCATATTTGCTTCCGGAGCGTCGACGATCAGCTTTCTGGATTCTTCAAACTCCGGAGGAATTGGGAAACCGGCCTTACGGAGAAGCTGCACCGCTTCTTCGAAAATACGTCCCTTTGGCATCGCGATTGTCAGCCATTCATTCATGCGAAGCTCCCTCCTTCTTTTTTCCGATCATGGATACCACATCTTCATAGGACTCGCTCAGCTGATCCACGTCCTCTACGCCGCGGATATCCTGAAGCACGACCCGTTTTCCGGTTTCGCGGAGTTTACGCGCCTGGTCCACCGCTTCCGGTCGGCGCTCCGGGCTGAACAAAATACATGTCTGGGAAGGCACAGCTCCGGTTAGTCCCAGGGCTTCGACGAGCAAATCAAGACGGAGACCGAATCCGACAGCCTGGGCCGGACGGTTAAACTGCTGCAGCAGTTCATCATAGCGCCCGCCGCTTCCAAGCGGCACGCCCAGGTTGTTGCCGTAGCTTTCGAATACGATGCCAGTATAGTAGCTCATATGCATAAATAAGTTAAAGTCGAGCTTAATGTAATCAGACAGCTCGTAGTGTTCAAGCACCGTTTTAAGCTCCTGGAGCTCTTCGACTGCTTCCTTTGCCGCCGGCGTCTGAACCAGATTTAAAGCTTCGTCCAGCGTCCGCCAGTCGCCCCGCAGGCGTAGCAGGCTGTTCAGCTTTTTCTTATCCAGGGAGGGAAGCGGTAGATTTTCCACATGCTGGCGGTAGCCAACATAATTTTTTTCGTATAAAAACCTGCGCAGGTCATCAGCGCGTTCATCATTTCCGAGCACCTCTTCGAGCAGCGCATTCACGTACCCGACGTGCCCGACGGTAATTTGAAACGTGGTCAGCCCGGTTTTTCGCAGAGCTTCGATCATAAGGGAAACGACCTCTCCGTTCGCACTCGAAGTGCCGTCTCCAATCAATTCCACACCAAGCTGTTCAAATTCTGCCGGCCGTCCGGCCTCAAGCTGCTGCGCGCGAAAAACGTTAGTATGATAAGCCAAACGGATCGGAAAGTGCTGGTTCTGCAGACCGGAAGCTGTCACCCGGGCGATAGGCGCAGTCATATCCGGGCGCAGCACCAGCGTCCGCCCCTGCTGGTCGAGCAGTTTAAACAGCTGATGATCAAGAATCGCCGAAGCGCTCCCGACCGTATCGTAATATTCCAGGGTGGGCGTTTCGACGGGCAGATACCCCCAGCTTTCCCATTCATCGTTAATGACCCGTTGTACGTTCCGTTTTGTCTGAAAATATCCCGGAAGCGCATCGCGCATCCCGAGCGGCTTTTCAAACATAAAAAGCTTACTCATACTCTCTCTCCTTTTCTTTTCACGGTGCTTTAGTTCGCTAATGTACTAACAAAATAAAGAATAACCATAGTTTACACATCTTTTTTTACACCGTCAATTTTCCATTTCCGCTTTCATTGTAACAATATTTGCTGCCCTGTCAGCCTTTTCCGCCTCTAGGAAAACGAAAAGCCGGCTCCTTTGAAAGCCGGCTTGAAGCCTACGTTCTTATCCGCATCGGACTGCCGCCGGCAAAGGCCCGTGCCGGCACGTCTTTATGCACGACCGTTCCTGCTGCCACCACAGCCCGGTCTCCAATCGTCACCCCGGGCAGAATAGTCACATTGGCACCGATCATGACCTCGTTTCCGATTACAATATCGCCAAGGCGGTATTCATCAATTAAATGCTCGTGTGTTAAAAGCGTCGACTGATAGCCGATAATGGAATTGCTGCCAATATGGATTTTCTCGGGAAACATGAGGTCCGGCATGACCTTGTACGCAAGCGCCGTTTTTTCACCTATTTCCATTCCAAGCAGCTGCCGGTAGATCCATCTTTTCACAGATACAAAAGGTACAACCCGGGAAGCTTCAATAACAGCTGTATTTCTGAATGCCTTCAAAAATGGAACCGTCCGGTACATCTGCCACAGAGCATTGGTATTATTGCCCGGGAAATAACGATCTGTTTTTCTCATTCTTTTGTTTCTCCAACAATAGCGAGCAGATCGCTCATCCGGGTGAGCATCCAGTCCGGTTCATAATTCTTCAGAAACGATGCACCTTTGATGGTCCATTCCACTCCCGCTGTGTGCACCCCAGCATTTTTCCCTGCCAGAATATCAAACTGGCTGTCCCCAATCATAATGGTCTCCTCCGGGCGGGCATTCAGCTGTGCCATCGCTTTTTGCAGTGGTTCCGGGTGCGGCTTGGGGTTTTCCACATCATCCACCGTAATGAACGTAGAGAAAAAAGGAAGCAGCCCGAGCATATTGGCTCCTTTAACCGCAGCTTCCTTCCGCTTCGTTGTCACAATGCCAAGGGAAAAGCCGCGCTCGTACAGCATTTTGATAGTGTCGTATACTCCGTCATATTCCCGGACGAGCGTTTCATGGTTCGCCAGGTTATGGGATTGATACGTATCAATCATCTGTTCCACCTGGCTCGGATTGCTGCTGATGCTTGAAAAATTATCCACCAGCGGCACCCCGATCCAGCTGATGATGTCATCTCTGCTGTATTGGTCAGGAGCGTAGTATGTCAGCACATGTTCATATGAAGAAATGATCAAATCATTTGTATCAATCAGCGTGCCGTCTAAATCAAACAGCAGTGTATTCCATCTGGTCATGATGCTTCCCCCTTTCGCTTACATCCTTATATGCCGGGACCGTCTTTACTTAAGTATCTTGCTTTTGCAAGGCCGGCCTGCCTGCGGTATAAAATCAGACTCACGGCTGCTACGATCAAGAGCACCGAAATTAACTGCGCCACCCGGATCGTATCAAACAGCATTAAGCTGTCGGTCCTCATCCCTTCGATAAAAAAGCGTCCGAAGGAATACCAAATAACATATGTTAAAAACAGCTCCCCGCGGCGGAGGTTAACCCGGCGCAGCCCTAAAAGCAGTAAAAATCCCGCGATATTCCAAAGCGATTCGTACAAGAACGTAGGATTATAGTAAGCTCCCTCAATATACATCTGATTAATAATAAATTCCGGCAGCTGCAGCCCCTCCAAAAACGAACGGCTCACTTCACCGCCGTGGGCTTCCTGGTTGATAAAGTTGCCCCAGCGGCCGATCGCCTGCCCTAAAATAATACTCGGCGCGGCAATATCAGCCAGCTTCCAGAAAGAGACGCGTTTGATTTTCGAGAAAACGATGCCCGTAAGCACGGCGCCGATCAATCCGCCGTGTATCGCAAGACCGCCTTCCCATACGGCCAGAATACTGCCTGGATTCTGAACATAGTAATCCCACTCAAAAATCACGTAATACAACCGGGCGCAGATAATCGAAATCGGTATGGCAAAAATGAGCAGATCCGCGAAAATATCTTCCGGGAGCCCACGTTTTTTTGCTTCGTAGGAAGCTAAAATGTACCCAAGCAGAGCGCCCAGGCCAATGAGAATCCCGTACCAGTAAATAGGCACAGATCCGACTTCAAAGGCAACCCGGTCGATCGGCTGTATCGATGAATAAATCATATCCCCTGCCACTCCTGACTGCTAAATGTGTAATCGTTAAAACTCTTCTTTATCACCGTCGTCAATCATCTGTTTTAACCGGTCCGAAAACTGCTGGGCCGTGTTCACGCCCATCCGCTTCAGCCGGAAGTTCATCGCCGCTACTTCAATAATAACAGCGAGGTTCCGTCCCGGCCGCACCGGAACAGTCAGCTTCTGAATCTCGGTATCGAGCACCTGAAGCGTCTCTTCATCAAGACCGAGCCGGTCGTACGCTTTTTGTTCATCCCAAAGCTCAAGATGAATCGTCAGCGAGATGCGCTTATACGGACGGACGGCGCCTGCCCCAAACAGCGTCATCACATCAATAATGCCGAGGCCGCGGATTTCAAGCAGGTTCTGGATCAGCTCGGGCGCCGTGCCGACAAGCGTATCGCCGTTCTGCTGGCGGATTTCGACAGAATCATCCGCTACAAGCCGGTGACCCCGGCGCACAATATCGAGCGCCGTTTCGCTTTTTCCGACACCGCTTGCCCCGGTAATCAGCACGCCGATGCCGTAAATGTCCACCAGAACACCGTGCATGGCTGTGGATTTGGCAAGTTTGGTGTCGAGATAGTTCGTCAGCTGGCTGATCAGCTGTGTACTTGGCAAATGTGAGCGCATGATCGGCACCCCGGTCTTTTCCGCATTTTCAATCAGCTCCGGCGGAGCCACCAGTCCCCGAGAGATGACAATGCCCGGAGTATCGTATGTACACAGCTTTTCCATGCGTTCCTGCTTTTCTTCGTCCTGAAGCTGTTGAAAAAAAGAAAGCTCTGTGCGCCCGAGCAGCTGCAGCCGCCGGGCCGGATAATATGTAAAAAAACCAGCCATCTCTATTCCCGGACGGGAAATATCGCTCGTGGTTATCGCCCGGTACAGCCCTTCTTCCCCGGCAAGAAGCTCTAATTGAAACCGCTCCTTTAAATCCGTTGCTGTCACTTTTGCCATCGTGCTGCCTCCCTCAAAAATCGCTCTGTTATATCATGAATACGTTTGCTTTCTCTACTTCGTACGTTGTTATTGTAGCACGTTTTCAAAAGAAGATGGAACCTGCTCCGGAGGATTTCAGTTTCACTGCTGCACGAAAAAGACCCGCCAGCAGGCGGGCCATTTTTAACTTATTATAATTTTTTCCCGGTTTCCGGAAACCGTCACGTTTTTCTTCCGCTCAGCGGGTTCACGAAAAGATTGTACATCAGCATATTTAAAACAGCGATCACTACAGCAGCAAGAAAAGCCATGCCAAAGCCGGACATGTTAAAGGCTTCTCCCATTACCGCTGATGTAAGCATCAGCATCAGCGCATTGATCACAAAAATAAACAGGCCGAATGTAACGACAGAAAGCGGGAGAGTGAAAAAAATCAAAAGCGGGCGAATCACGAGATTGATCAGCGTCAACACCAAACCGGCCGCAATAGCTGCCCCAAAGCCGTCAATAGTAAAGCCGGGGAAAAACCCGGCTACTACCATTAATGCAATAGTGTTAACAATAAAAGGTACTAAACAGCCCATTAGGAGACGGCATCCTCTTCATCAGGGAGCAGCACGGCTAATACGAGATAAATCAGAAGTACCCAGGAGGTGACGGGTAAAATAACCAGCACCACACTGATAATCCGTATTAAGGAGGAATCCCAGCCGAGGTAATCTGCCAATCCGCCGCATACGCCTGTCAATTTCCGGTCTTCACGGGATTTATACAACTTCTTTTTTGCCAACCTGATCACCCTTTCAGTTTTTTATTCATGATCCTGCACGGTTATGGCACCAGTTTTTGCCGAAGCCTCCAGTCTAAGCGTTGGAGTCGAATCCGGATTGGATACAAACTGATAATACTTTTGCATGAATTCGCTTTTTTCTTCTTTCACTTCGATGTTGTCGAGCAGGCACTTGTAGTTCCCGACGTTTGTGCGGAGTACGCCCTCCGTCCGGATGTCCCGCGGCGTAATCACCTTGATGCTCCCCGTTGTAGTGGAAAGAAGCGCCCGGCTCCTCTCACTCAGGGACGTGTACCGGGCCGTAATCGCCCCGTTCAGCGCCTCTGCTTCAATATCTGAAAGCGATCCGTCGTACTGAATCGAACCGTTCCATGTTTTGACGTCGGCGCTGCCGATTTTACCTTCTTTCAGCTCCACTGACCCGTTGGCTGTCTCCACTGCCAGATAGCCGGCAGAAGCATGCAGCACTGTAATTGCCCCGTTGCTTGCTTTGACGTACAGATTATCTGTCTGAACTCCGTCGATCCGGATGTCTCCGTTAAACGTCGATACATCCATTTTGTCCATCGATTTTTCCGGCACATAAACGACCGCCTGGACTTTATAGTTGCCGGACCTTGAAGCAAAGCGGAGCTTCCCGCTCCGGGAGTCAAAATCAGTTCCTTCGATGAACTCACGGCGGGCTGCGTCTTCACTTTCCTCGGTATAGGCTTTTACCTGGCAGGCAACACGGATGGTGCTGCCCTCCCACTTCTGACAGATAAGGCTTCCGTTTTGAATAAACATATCGAGCGAGCGAATGTCACTCTCATCATGTTCAAACGTATGCTGGAAGTCTACGGCTGGGCCGAAATTAAAGTCGAGGTCAAACCGTTTGACGCGGTCAAGCGCATGATCAAAAAAGCCGGAGAGCATCGCAAACGGGTCGTCCTTGCTTTTTCTTTTCTGGCTGCCGGCTGCTTTCTTATCTGTCCGGTAGGCGCCGCTTCTCCGGGATTCGGAGGAGCTGCCTTCCCCTTGTTCCCTGCTGTCTGCCTGGGGACCGGACGATGCGCCTGATCCTTTGGCCCGGAGCAGTCGTTCTCCTTCTTCAAGAGAAATAATACCGTCTTCCATCATTTTCAGTATTCGCTGACGTTCTTCATCCATTTCATGTTCCTCCTTAGGTAATATATCAGAACCGGTACATGGACTTTTTAGCCTTCTGCTTCCTATTACATACGAAGAACAGTGGTATCCGTTTCAGTCGATTCTTCTATGATGAAGGGGTATGGGCAGCCTGCTCCGATGCTTCCCATTGCCTGGCCATGCGCTCCCGCTCTCTTTCAAGTACGGGCTTTAAATAATAACCTGTATAGGAAGCCTTTGACTCCGCTACTTTTTCCGGCGTGCCGGTAGCCACAATTTTGCCTCCGCCTGCTCCGCCTTCCGGACCGAGATCAATGATGTGATCCACTGTTTTAATGACGTCGAGATTGTGCTCGATGATTAAAACAGTATCGCCATTATCCACGAGCCGCTGGAGCACCTTCAGGAGCCGGTCGATATCATCCACATGGAGACCGGTCGTCGGCTCGTCGAGGATATAAAGGGATTTGCCCGTGGAACGGCGGTGCAGCTGGGAAGCAAGCTTTACACGCTGGGCTTCCCCGCCTGAAAGTGTCGTTGCCTGCTGTCCTAGTTTTATATACCCTAAACCAACGTCATATAACGTTTGGATTTTGCGCCGGATTTTTGGAATATTTTCAAAGAAGTCCACTGCTTCTTCCACAGTCATTTCAAGTACATCAGCAATGTTTTTGCCTTTGTATTTGATTTCGAGCGTTTCACGGTTGTAGCGCTGACCGCCGCACTCTTCACAGGTGACATAAATATCCGGAAGAAAATGCATTTCTATTTTGATAATACCGTCGCCTTTACACGCTTCACAGCGTCCGCCCCGGACGTTGAAGCTGAAGCGCCCCTTCTGGTAGCCGCGGATTTTCGCTTCATTGGTCATCGCGAATACCTCGCGGATATTATCAAATACCCCCGTGTAGGTCGCAGGGTTTGAACGCGGCGTCCGGCCGATCGGCGACTGATCGATATCAATCACTTTCTCAAGCTGATCGATACCTTCCACGCTTTTGTGTGCGCCCGGCTTCTGTTTACCGCGGTGAAGCTTCTGCGAAAGCACCTTGTATAAAATATCGTTGATCAGTGTACTTTTTCCGGAGCCTGAGACACCGGTAATCGCACTCAGCAGGCCGAGCGGAATATCCGCATTCGTACGCTTCAAATTGTTTTCGACCGCACCTTTTACCTTCAGCCAGCGGTCGGAGGGCTTACGCCGTTCTCCCGGAAGCGGAATAAATCGTTTTCCCGCTAAATACTGACCGGTCAGAGAGGCGTCGTTTTCCTTCAATTCCTCCGGTGTGCCCTCTGCGATAATGTGACCGCCGTGGCGGCCGGCCCCGGGGCCGATGTCAATGATATGGTCGGCAGCAAGCATGGTGTCCTCGTCATGTTCAACGACAATCAGCGTGTTTCCAAGATCTCGCATGTTCTGCAGCGTCTGTATCAGCCGGTTGTTGTCCCGCTGGTGAAGGCCGATCGACGGCTCGTCGAGAACGTAGAGGACACCCATCAGCGCCGAACCGATCTGGGTAGCCAGCCGGATGCGCTGCGCTTCCCCGCCTGACAGCGTGCCAGCAGAACGGCTCAGGGTTAAATAATCGAGACCAACATTAATGAGAAAGCCGAGTCGTTCATTGATTTCACGCAGAATCAAACGGGCGATCTCCATTTCTTTTTCCGTTAGGTCGATGTTTTCGACATACGTATACGCCTGCTGTATGGAAAGGTCCGTCAGCTCCCCGACGTGAATATTTCCAAGCAGCACAGAACGCGCCTCGAGGCTCAGGCGGTGGCCTTTACACGTCGGGCACTGCTTGTTGCTCATATACTGCTGCATCTGCTCACGGGTGAAATCCGATCCGCTCTCACGATAGCGGCGGGAAACGTTGTTGAGTACTCCTTCAAAATAAATCTGGCGCTCCCGGACCTGGCCGCGTTCATTTTTATGACGGAAGGTTATTTTCTGCTGGCCGTTGCCTTCGAGCAGTATTTCCTTATGCTCTGCCGAAAGATCTTTAAATGGCGTGTCCATATCAATATTAAAGTGATCGCAGGCCGAGCGGAGCAGCTGAGGGTAATACTGGGAGCTGATCGGCTCCCATACAGCGATGGCATGCTCCCGGAGCGTCCGGTCCGGATCCGGAACTACAAGGTCGCTGTCCACTTCGAGCTTGCTGCCAAGACCGTCACATGTCGGGCAGGCGCCGTATGGACTGTTAAAGGAAAACATTCTCGGCTCGAGCTCTCCGATCGAAAATCCGCATTCCGGGCAGGAGTGATGCTGATTAAACCGCATTTCCTTTTCACCGACAACATCAATCAGCACCTTCCCCTCTCCGAGTTCGAGGGCCGTTTCCAATGAGTCTGCGAGCCGGGACTCCACCCCTTCTTTAATGACAACGCGGTCCACCACGGCTTCAATATCATGCTTTTTATTTTTTTCGAGCTTGATTTCTTCTCCGACGTCGCGCATTTCTCCGTCCACACGAATACGCACCAGCCCTTTTTGCTTCAGCTGGTCCATCACCTTCATATGCTCTCCCTTTCTGCCGGCAATAACCGGAGCGAGAATCTGCATTTTCGTCCGTTCGGCATAAGCCATCATCTGATCGACCATCTGGGAAATGGTCTGGGAGGTGATCGGCACATGATGGTACGGACAGTAAGGCGTACCAACCCGCGCAAATAAAAGCCGCAGGTAGTCATAAATTTCCGTCACGGTGCCGACTGTGGAGCGCGGGTTCTTGCTCGTCGTTTTCTGGTCAATCGATATTGCCGGGGACAGTCCTTCAATGGAATCAACGTCCGGCTTTTCCATCTGCCCTAAAAACTGGCGGGCATATGCGGACAACGATTCGACATACCGGCGCTGCCCTTCAGCATAGATTGTATCGAAGGCAAGCGAAGATTTCCCGGAGCCGGATAATCCAGTCATGACGACCAGCTGGTCCCTCGGAATTGTTACGTCAATATCTTTTAAATTGTGGGACCTCGCCCCCTGAATCTTAATGTTATCTGCTGCCATTCGTTGGTCATCCTTCCGCTTTAAGTTCTAATACCATATCGCGCAGTTCCGCTGCGCGTTCAAACTGCAGGTCTTTGGCCGCCTGTTTCATTTCGTCTTCCATTTGGTCGATCACTTTTTTCCGCTCCGACTTGCTCATTTTATCGAGAGCCGGTTTATCAATATCGGATGAATCCTCTGAGCTGACCGTTGCCTGGATCAGGGCAGGGATTTCTTTCTGGATCGTTTTTGGTGTAATGCCGTATTTTTCGTTATGCGCTATCTGGATCTCGCGGCGACGGTTCGTTTCACTGATCGCCACATCCATCGACCGCGTGATTTTGTCTGCGTACATAATAACATGCCCGCGGTCGTTCCGGGCAGCACGGCCCATCGTCTGGATAAGGGAGCGTTCCGCGCGCAGAAAGCCTTCCTTGTCCGCATCCAGAATACCTATCAGCGACACTTCCGGAATATCGAGCCCTTCACGGAGAAGGTTAATGCCGACCAGAACATCAAACTGGCCGAGGCGAAGCTGGCGGATAATATCGATCCTCTCGAGCGTTTTAATATCCGAGTGCAGATACTTCACCCGGATGCCGAGCTCTTTTAAATAGTTGGTCAGATCCTCCGCCATTTTCTTGGTGAGCGTCGTTACGAGCACCCGCTCGTTTTGCTCCCGGCGTTCATGAATTTCGCCGATCAGGTCATCGATCTGTCCTTCAATCGGCTTCACTTCCACGGTAGGGTCAAGCAGACCGGTCGGCCGGATAATCTGTTCGATAACTTCCGGTGCGTGTTCAAGCTCATACGGCCCCGGCGTTGCGGAAATGAACATCGCCTGGTTAATCCGCTCTTCAAATTCATCAAATTTCAGCGGACGGTTGTCCATCGCAGACGGAAGACGGAAGCCGTGATCCACGAGCACCTGCTTTCTTGCCTGGTCCCCGTTGTACATACCGCGCACCTGTGGAAGCGTAACGTGGGACTCATCCACCACGAGTAAAAAATCATCCGGAAAATAGTCAATCAATGTATACGGCGCATCCCCGGGGTTCCGGAAGGTCAAATGCCTCGAATAGTTCTCGATGCCGGAGCAAAAACCCATCTCCTGCATCATTTCAAGGTCATAATTAGTCCGCTGTTCGAGCCGCTGCGCCTCAAGCTCCCGGCCATTCGCCCGAAACTTTTCGAGCTGCTCCTGAAGCTCCTGCTGAATATTTTTAATGGCACGCTGCATTTTTTCTTCCCTTGTCACAAAGTGGGATGCGGGGAAAATTGCAGTATGCGAGCGTTCGCCGATAACCTCGCCGGTCAGGGCGTCCACTTCAGTGATACGGTCGATTTCATCGCCAAACATTTCAACACGAATGCAGTGCTCGTCTCTTGAAGCCGGAAAGATCTCAACGACATCGCCGCGCACGCGAAACGTCCCGCGCACGAAATTAATGTCGTTACGTTCGTATTGAATGTCTACGAGCTTCCGAAGAATCTGGTCCCGTTCAATCTCCATGCCGGTCCGGAGCGAAAGCACCAGGTCCCGGTATTCCTCCGGAGAACCGAGGCCGTAAATGCAGGAAACACTGGCGACGATAATAACGTCCTCCCGCTCAAATAAGGCGCTCGTCGCCGAGTGCCTTAGTTTATCAATTTCATCGTTAATACTCGCGTCTTTTTCAATAAATTGGTCCGTCTGCGGTACGTAGGCCTCCGGCTGATAGTAGTCGTAATAGCTCACAAAATATTCCACCGCATTGTTTGGAAACATCTCTTTAAATTCATTATATAACTGCCCGGCCAGTGTCTTATTGTGCGCCATGACAAGCGTCGGCCGGTTCACTTCTGTTAACACGTTGGAAACGGTGAACGTTTTGCCGGTCCCTGTCGCCCCGAGCAGTGTCTGGTATCTTTTGCCGTCGCTCAACCCTTGAACCAGCTTTTCAATCGCCTGCGGCTGGTCGCCCGCGGGGTTATATTTACTCGCCAGTTCAAATGTTTCGTTCATATTAGTCCCTCACTTCCTGTCTGCGTTCCGGTCATATGTCTATTTACTATACCACATGAAGATTGGAAAGAAACAACATAAAAACGAACGTATATTCGCTATTATTATTGTACTCCACTCCCCGGCAATTGCAAAGAAAACGACACCCCTCCTATACCATAAAAAACAGAACCCGGCAGGGGGTTCTGTTTTACTGGGCCGTATGCATGCTTTCCGGTGCTGTTCGTTCTTTATTAATCATCAATATCCCAAGCTGATGGTGCTGATTACTGTAAAGCGCCGCCTGTGCCTGGCGGAGCTCTCCGTTAATATCCTCCACGTCCAGACGGCAATAGGCGGAATTTTTCTGCACCGCCCGGTACAGGCTCGCTTCATCATATACTTTTTCGCTGTTCACCCGCCGGATAACCTCGCCTGCTTTAATATGCATGCGGTCTGCCGGAGACTCCGGGAGCACAGCAAGCACGGATATTCCGTCTCCACGGAGCGTATAAAGAAAATTGCTTTTAGCTGAACTGCCGGCAGCAATGGTTACCCATTCCCGCAGCAAAATCAGGACAGCCGTAATTACCGGAATAACCCATCCGCTGTAAAAATAAGCAAGTGCTGCACCGGCGCCGGTAAGGACAGCAATTCGTACAACCCACCATCCGGCCGAACGCACCTGCACAGCTGCCAGACGGTCGAAGGTTTTCATCCGTATGCCGATCACTGCCGGCAGCAAAAGAAGAGAAAAAGCGGTTCCGCCCGGAAGCAGCGGCCACCAGCCTCCTGCCTCAACAGCGCTACCCGGGATAAACAGAAATACCGGGAGCATCCAGAGGCGGTGCGTGATCTGGCCTCCAATCGGCTTACCGCGGCGGCTGACTGTCCGTATCGGAGAAAAGAACTTTGTCCCGTTCCAGACAATCAGTATTCCTTCCGCAAGCGTGAGCACTGCGAGCCAGACCATCAGAGAAAAAGCATCAAAGCCGTTTCCGAGCCAGGCTGCGTCAGAGAAAAACGGCACCGCAATTCCGGCAGCATCAAGTGCCAGAGCAGCTAAAAATGACGTCCCCCACACGTGCAGGGCGGTCAGCCAGCGGTGCAGACCTGATACTGCCAGCAGCGCACTGATCACTATTGCAAGCAGAACTGCTCCCAGAGGCAGTGAGATGCCCGTAACAATGGTGACGACCGAGACAAAAGCAGCGATTACGATCGCCGGAATAACACTCATCGTCAATTCCATCAGCATTGGATACATTTTTGCCTGAAACATTTTACGTTCTCTTTTCACCCGAATATAACCAACCATAAGCATGGCTGCTACTGCTATGTAAGTCAGCGGGTTCAGAAAAAACCACGCTAACGCAGGACCAATTTCACCGATTATTTCCTGCATCCACTATTTCCCCCTTTTCTTTGGGCCGGGCAGAACCCGGCCACCGGTATCATCCAGCTTTCATTTATTGTTCTATGACTGCATCAAGCGCGCGCTGCAGCTGCTTGTCGTTGTCCCGGTTCTGGACATTTTCAAGCACAAAATCATTCAGCGCCTCTGCTGTTTCCGGCGTCAGCGTGCCAGTGGCTTCCAGACCTTCCTGTTCCTCCTGGAAATCCTGTACCGCCGCTTCGGTTTCTTCGCTGTAGTACCCGTCTTCACGTCCCGGATCGAAGCCGGCTCCTTTTAAGAGGGTCTGCGCAGTCGCAATATTTTCTCCAGTTGTATCCGGCTCCAGGGCTTCATCAATGGACAAAATAGAGGCCTGGAAATAGTCGGGCTGCTCCTGCTCAATGGTCGGCTCCACGCCTTCTTCATTGATCCAGTTTCCATCCGGTGTCAGCCATTTGGAAACAGAGAGCTTCACATCACTTCCATCATCCAGTTCCATTACCTGCTGGACCGTCCCTTTGCCGTAGGTGCTCTGTCCTACCAGCTCAAAGCTTCCGGACTCTTTCATTGCAGCTGCCAGAATTTCAGAAGCAGAAACGCTTCCCTGGTCAATCACACCGACCACCGGGTAGTCTTTGTTTTCCTCTAAGGATGAAGTCACCTCTGAAATCGTGCCTTCCCGGTCTTCTATTTCGACTACCGGCTCTCCGCCCGGAATAATCATGCTGCCGATATCCTCCACCGCGTTCAAATATCCGCCCGGATTTCCACGGACATCAATTACCAGTCCGTCAATGTTTTCACTCTCCACCCGCTCGAGCTGGGTTTCAAATTCATTCGCTGTATTTTCAGAAAATGACGATACGTTCAGATAACCAATGCTTTCTCCGTCCTGTTCGATCACTTCGCCCTCTACGGTTTCGATCGGAATTTCATCGCGCTCCACTTCAACATTAAAAGGCTCCCCGCTTCCCCGCTGTACGGTGAGGTTCACGTTCGTTCCTTTTTCTCCGCGGATTTTTAGGACTGCTTCATTGAGTTCCAGATTTTCTGTGCTTTCTCCGTTAATTTCCAAAATATCATCATTTGGCTGAAGCCCGGCGGCTTCTGCTGGAGAATCATCGATTGGAGAAACGATAGTTACCGCGTCCCCGGATTTATTTACTTCAGCTCCAATGCCTTCGAAGGACGACTCCAATGACTGCGTGAATTCCTGTGCTGTGCTTTCACTCATGTAGCTGGAGTGAGGATCATCGAGTTCTCCGATCATTCCTTCGATAGCCCCCTGTACCAGCGCATCGTCATCCACTTCTGTCATGTATTCGGAGTCGATCAGATCATATACAGAACTGATTTTATTTAAGTCTTCTTCTGACACGTTTTCCGTTCCGCTGTCCGAACCGGATTCGGACAGTGCGGGCGAAGATGTCCCCGACTCTCCTCCCCAGACAGAAGCACCTACGGCCGCGCCTCCGGTCCCGGCTGCTGCTGCTGTGACCAGAATTGCTGCCGTCACTTTGATGTTTTTCTTCATCTATTTCACTCCAGCTTTATTAAAGTCATAACCAAACCATAGACTATACGAAAGAGGAATCAGCTGCACGAGCTGTTCCTCCGAATCGAAAACGACGAGCCGTCCCTGGGCGGTAAACAAACGCTCTGCGCTTTTCTTTAGTGTAGCATGAACTTCTATGGTTCTGAAACACAATGTTGGCGCTTCCGCTTTTTTACACAGAGTTGCCTTGATTCTCAAATCCCTGTCCAAGCACTTCTGAAGCGTTGCTCACAACCACAAAGGCCTCGGGATCCTGCAGCTGGATCACGCGTTTCAGCCGGGTGACCTCCCCACGGTTGACGACGCACATCAGCACCGGACGTGCATCATTAGTAAAGCCTCCGCGTCCTTCGAGTTTGGTTACTCCGCGGTCCACTTCTTTTAAAATAGATTTGCGCACCGTTTCTTCGTGCTTTGTAATCACAAAAGCCACCTTGGCATAGCCCAGACCGGTCTGCACGACATCAATAGTTCTTCCGGTAACAAACAACGAAATAAGGGCATACAGTGCGAACTCCAGGCCAAATATAAACGCCGAGCCCGTAACGATCAGTCCATCCATAATAAAGACTGAGGTACCGAGCGTCCCCCCGGCGTATTTATGAATAATTTGAGCTAAAAGATCTGTGCCTCCAGTCGAAGCACTCGCTCGAAACACCAGTCCAAGACCAAAGCCCACTCCGATTCCGCCAAACAACGCGCCAAGCAGCGGGTCATCGATACCGATGTCCCAGTTCCTCGTGAAATAAACAATAAAGGGCAAAAACAGCGTCCCAATTATTGTTTTTGCCCCGTACTGGAGTCCACCAAGAAGCAGGAGACCGAGAATGAAAAGGAGAACGTTGGTGATTCCTATCGTTACAGCCGGTTCTACGTCCAGCGAAGCCTCCAGCAGAGTCGCAAAACCACTTACCCCTCCGGATGCGATCGAGTTCGGCAGTAAAAAAGCGTTATAGGAAATAGCCACAACGGCTGTTCCGGCAAAAATCTGAAACCCATTGACCCATTTCAACGCTGTTTTTGACATTGGTTTTCTTCTTCGATTTACCATTACACTTCCTCCTTTTGGTTTGACGTAAAAAGAGCCTGCGCGAACGCAGGCTGCTGATTTTGCCCTTTGTTATACTTTCATGCTTGCACGCAGGTACTCATCGATGAACGGGTCAAGATTGCCGTCCATCACTGACTGCGTGTTGCCCATCTCAACATTCGTGCGGTGATCTTTCACCATGTTGTACGGATGGAACACGTAAGAACGGATCTGGCTTCCCCAGCCAATTTCTTTCTGTTCTCCGCGGATTTCATCCATTTCCTGCTGACGTTCTTCAATCTGGCGCTGATACAGCTTCGCACGCAGCATTTTCATCGCCTGATCCCGGTTTTTCAGCTGGGACCGCTCGTTTTGGCAGGTGACGATGATGTTTGTCGGCAGGTGGGTGATCCGCACGGCAGAGTCCGTCGTGTTTACGTGCTGACCGCCGGCACCGCTCGCACGGTACGTATCGATTCTCAAATCCTCCGTCCGCACTTCCACTTCTACGGAGTCTTCCATTTCCGGCATGACTTCGCAGGAGACAAAGGAGGTGTGCCGGCGCCCGGAGGAGTCAAACGGGGAGATCCGCACGAGCCGGTGCACGCCCTTTTCTGCTTTCAGGAAGCCGTAGGCATTGTATCCCTTAATCATCATAGTGACGCTTTTCAGGCCGGCTTCGTCCCCGGGAAGATAATCCAGGGTTTCCACCGTATAATTTTTCTTTTCTGCCCAGCGGGTGTACATCCGGAGCAGCATGGACGCCCAGTCCTGGGATTCGGTACCGCCGGCGCCGGGATGCAGCTCCAGAATGGCGTTGTTTTTATCGTACGGCTCGCTGAGGAGCATCTGCAGTTCAAAATCGTTAATGTCTTTTTTCAGCTGCTTTGTGCCTGATTCGAGCTCTTCTTTTAAATCTTCGTCGTCTTCTTCCTTTACAAGCTCATAGGACACCTCGAGATTTTCGTGCTGTTCTTCGAGCTCGCGATAGCCCTCGGTAATATCCTTTAACGCATTGTTTTCATCAATAACTTTTTTGGAGGCGTCCTGGTCGTCCCAGAAGCCGGGGTGGGTCATCTTTTCTTCGAGTTCGCTTATGCGCTCCCGCTTGGCATCGAAGTCAAAGAGACCCCCTGAAGTCCGCTAATCGCTTAGCCATATTTTCAAGTTCATTTCGAATTTCTGCCATATCCATGTAAGAAATCCCCTTTCTGAATGTAGGTGGCACGGAAAAAGCCCGAAGCGAAGCACTTCGGGGCTTGTCCCTGCCGTTTTTCGTTTCTTATTACCGCTTGTTCGGCACCGGCATTTTCCGGTTACCGTTTGCCGACGCTGATTTCTTTTTGTTTTTCGGCTGCTCTTCTTCTGCTTCCTGTTCGTCCTGCCGCACTGCTTTTCCTTTAGCGACTTCCTGGCGCTGCAGGTTCTCTTCGTTCACTTCCGATTTGATTACGTACGTCGCTACTTCTTCTTCAATGGAGGCAATCATGTCTTCAAACATATTAAAGCCTTCGAATTTGTATTCCCGAAGCGGATCATTCTGGCCGTAAGCCCGCAGGTGAATGCCCTGGCGGAGCTGGTCCATCTGATCGATATGGTTCATCCACTTCCGGTCCACCGACCGGAGGAGCAGCACTTTTTCGAATTCACGCATGGACTCTTCGTCAAATTCCTGCTCCTTTGCTTCGTAGTTCCCTTTTGCTGTTTCCCATACCTTTTCGATAACTTCTTCCTGTTCAAGACCTTTAACGTCCTGCTCTGTCAAATCACCTTCATTCAGAACGGTTGTGTTCAGGTAATGAAGCATGCCTTCCAGGTCCCAGTCCTCCGGCACCTGCTCCACCGGCGTGTAGGCTGCAACAATATTTTTCACTGTAGAATCCAGCATACGGAGCACGATGTCACGCAGATTGTCCGACTCGAGCACTTCCATCCGCTGGGCGTAAATAATATCACGCTGCTCGCGCATCACATCGTCGTACTGCAGGATCTGCTTCCGGGAGTCATAGTTGGCGCCTTCCACCCGCTTTTGCGACTGTTCCACCGCGCGGGTGACCAGCTTGCTTTCGATCGGCTGATCTTCACTCATTCCGAGGCGCTCCATCATACTGCTCATATTATCAGAGCCAAACCGGCGCATCAGCTCATCTTCCATGGATAGGTAAAACTGGGAAGCACCCGGGTCTCCCTGACGTCCGGCACGGCCGCGAAGCTGATTGTCGATACGGCGGCTTTCATGCCGTTCGGTACCGATTACAAATAGTCCGCCAAGATCCGGAACATCGTCTCCGAGCTTGATGTCGGTACCACGGCCGGCCATGTTGGTTGCAATAGTGACAGCCCCGCGCTGCCCGGCATTTTCAATGATTTTCGCTTCGTTTTCGTGGTTTTTTGCGTTCAGGATGTTGTGAGGAACGTTTTTCTTTTTCAAGTACCGGGAGATCAACTCGGACGTATCAACGTTAACTGTACCGACGAGCACAGGCTGGCCTGTTTCGTACAACTCAGCAATCCTGTCGGCAGCCGCACGGAATTTCGCTTCCCGGGTTTTAAAAATCAAATCGGATTTATCTTCACGAACGACCGGTTTGTTGGTAGGAATCGAAACGACATCCGTGCCGTATATATTGCGGAATTCCTCTTCCTCTGTTTTTGCCGTACCGGTCATACCTCCAAGCTTCTGGTACATCCGGAAGTAGTTCTGGAACGTAATTGAAGCGAGCGTCATGCTTTCCTTCTGCACCCGCATGCCCTCCTTCGCTTCAATGGCCTGATGCAGGCCTTCACTGTAACGGCGGCCAGCCATCAAACGTCCGGTAAACTGGTCCACGATGACTACTTTTCCGTCCTGCACCACATAGTCCTCGTCGCGGTGCATCGTTACGTGGGCTTTTAATCCCTGATTGATATGGTGCAACAGCTGCACGTGCTGCTGATCGTATAAATTCTCTATCTGAAACGCTTTTTCCGCCCGGGTAACGCCTTCATCGGTCAAAAGCACCGTTTTGGTTTTTTCATCGATCGTGTAGTCCCGCTCTTCCTTCAGGCGGCTCACAAATACATTAGCCGCTGCGTAAAGCTTGGTCGACTGCTCCACCGAGCCTGAAATGATCAGCGGAGTTCTCGCTTCATCGATCAAAATCGAGTCAACTTCGTCGACGAGGGCAAAATGAAGCGGGCGCTGCACCATTTGTTCCTTGTACAGAACCATATTGTCCCGCAGGTAATCAAAGCCAAACTCATTATTGGTCCCATACGTAATGTCAGCCAGATATGCTTCCCGCTTCGCTTCTTTACTCATATCTTTTAAATTCAGGCCGACGGTCAATCCGAGGAACTGGTAAAGCTCTCCTAAAGTCTCGCTGTCACGCTTGGCCAGATAGTCGTTGACGGTAACAACGTGCACGCCTTTGCCGGTAATGGCGTTTAAGTAGACCGGCATGGTTGCGACCAGGGTTTTCCCTTCCCCGGTTTTCATTTCCGCGATATCGCCGTCGTTTAATACAATGGCACCCATCAGCTGTACGCGGAAGGGAGTCATTCCCAGCACACGTGTCGATGCTTCTGCTACAACCGCATAGGCTTCCGGCAATAGCTGTTCAAGCTTTTCACCCTGCTGATAGCGTTCTTTAAACTCTTCTGTCTTACGGGCAAGGTCTTCATCGCTCAAAGCCTGGATGTTTTCATAAAAAGCCTCTATTTTTTCCGCTTTTTTCTCCAGTTTTTTTACATATTTTTGGTTTGTATCTCCAATGACTTTCTTCAATAAACCTCTCATGGTTTAATCATCGTCCTCTCTTTCGTACCATCTAGCCGAAATACGATTGACGCGCATAGTTGTTTTAATTGATAGTAAGGGCTCGAAGCCTAATTTATCTGTCGTTTTACATATATAAATGAATCGTTGTATTTCTAAGCATCATCGTACATTTTAACAGTATTCCGCTATTGTTACAACGAGTACCCGTGCTCCCGGCAAAACTAAAACAAGCCCTGCGCATTACCCGCACAGGGCTTGTTGATTCATATAATTATTCTTCCGGTTCAATCAGGCCGTAGCGCCCGTCGCGGCGTTTGTATACGACTGATGTGTCACCGCTGACAGAGTTGGCAAAGACGAAAAAGTTGTGGCCGAGCATGTCCATCTGAAGGATTGCTTCTTCCGTATCCATCGGCTTTAAATTAAACCGTTTGGTCCGGACGATTTCAAGGCCGTCATCTTCCTCTGTCACTTCATCCGTTAACGGAGCTTCTTTCACCCCGCCATTGGCAATTTCCTCATTTAATTCTTCAATATTGGTTTTAAATACTTCCGATGTTTTGCCGTTTTGGCGGAACTTGCGATTTACTTTTGTTTTATATTTTCGAATCTGCCGTTCGAGCTTGTCCGTCGCAAGGTCGATCGCCGCATACATATCCGTATGCGTTTCTTCTGCCCGGAGCAGCAGCTGCGGCATAGGGATGGTCACTTCTAAAATTTTCTCACTGTTTTGAACTTCCATATTTACATGGACGTCCGCCACAGGGGTTGTATCAAAGTAACGTTCAAGCTTGCTCACTTTCTTTTCTACGTAACCTCGAAGAGCTGGAGTCACCTCTAAGTTTTCCCCGCGAATGTTAAAGTTCATCAAGTGAACCCCTCCTTATCGTTATGTGTCTACTTTCTATATTCCTTTTGCAGAATCCTTTTCAAACAACAAAATTTTTTTAAAAAGTGAAAAGAATGTGGCATAACAAAAGGGTCTCAGGACTTATGAAACAGATAAAACCCTTTTAAATGTAAGCGCTGGCTCAACCAAAAATTTCACATAAAAAAGCTGCGCCGGATCGTTCCGGCGCAGTCTGTATTTCTATTATAATCCCATTGAAATATATTTGGTTTCAAGAAACGGCATAATGCCCTGACGTCCGCCCTCGCGTCCGATACCGCTCTGCTTCCAGCCGCCAAACGGCGCCTGGGCGGCCGAAGGGCCACCGTCGTTCCAGCCGACAATACCGTATTCGAGTCCTTCGGCAATTTTCATGCCCCGGGACATGTTTTCGGTAAAGAAGTACGAAGCAAGACCGAACGGCGTCGTGTTCGCGAGCTTGACACCTTCTTCATCACTGGTGATTTTCTGCACCGGTGCCACCGGACCGAACGTTTCTTCGTGCATGATAATCATGTCATGGTTGACGTCACGGAGCACGGTCGGTTCAAAGTAATAGCCGCCGTCCTTTTCATAACCGTTGCCGCCGGTTACAACTTTTGCGCCTTTATCGACAGCATCCTGCACGTGACGTTCAACTTTGTCGTATGCGTCTTTATCAATCAGCGGGCCGACCTTCACGTTTTCGTCCATACCGTCGCCGACCTTCAGGTCCTTGCATGCCTCCGCAAATTTTTCGACAAACTCTTCGTATACCTTTTCATCGGCATACACACGGTTGACGCAGATGCATGTCTGTCCGGACGCACGGAATTTTGAGGCCACGACGCCATTGACCGCTTTTTCGATGTCTGCATCGTCAAGGACGAGTGCAGGCGCATGGCCGCCGAGTTCAAGCGACAGCTTTTTAATATCCTGGGCGCCCTGCTCCATCAAATTGCTTCCGACTTCGGTGGAGCCGGTAAATGTAACCTTACGGACTTTTTCGTTCGACATCAGTTCATTGCCAATCGCCGACGAGCTCTGGCCGGTAACCAGATTGATAACGCCTTTTGGTACGCCCGCTTCTTCACATATTTCCACGAAACGAACGGCGGACAGCGGCGTATTCTTTGCTGGCTTCAGCACGATCGTGCAGCCTGCAGCAAGAGCCGGTCCTACTTTACGGGTGATCATTGCCTGCGGAAAATTCCACGGGGTAATAGCGCCGACAACGCCGACTGGCTGGTGAATCACCATCAGCCGCTTGTTTTCCGAACCGGATGGAATGGTCTCCCCGTATACCCGTTTTGCTTCGTCTGCGTACCATTCAATAAAGGAGGCTGCATAGGCTACTTCGCCTTTTGCCTCCGCAAGTGGTTTACCCATTTCCTTTGTCAGCAGCTCGCCGAGTTCATCCTGGCGCTCCATCATGAGGGTGTGAACCTTGCGGAGAATGTCTGCCCGTTCGTACGCCGTCGTCTTCGACCAGGAATCAAACGCCTCGTGGGCGGCATTAATTGCTTCCTTTGTTTCCGCTTCGCCTGCGTTAGCCGTCTCTCCCACTACTTCTCCGTTTGCCGGATTCACAACATCAATGGTTCCTTCGTCTGCCTGTTTCCATTCACCGTTAATATATATTTTTCCAAACATACCATTATTACTCCCTTTCATGCGGAATGTGCATCGTTCGTTCTATACCCGCAATTCTCAATTATTATTCTGCTCATTTATAAATCAGACGCTCCCTATTTTAGAATAGGACACGGGCAGGAGCCCCTATTTCAAAATAAAGCCTAAAAGTTCGTCTCCCCTTGTATTCCGGTGCTCCGGAACATATGATAGTACCAGGCAGCAGCACTTCGGCTGCTTACTCTTCTACATATTTCCCCTTATACCTCTGACAGCAGCAACCTCCCACACTGTTCTGTCCGTCCGGGCGCCGCTCCCCTTGTCTAAGCGGTCGTCCCGGGCACCAGAAGCCCGGCATCCGCCGGGTTTCTTTCTTATGGTCTCCTGCTGCTGAAGGCACTTTCCACTACACAGTCCATATTTGTTCCGCCCTCTCTGGAAAGCGGTGGAAGACAACCGTGAACGAGGTCTTATTCTTTTTTGTGTAAAAGTGTGGTATTCTTAAAAGATATGTAAAAAGAATTTTAGATGGAGGTCGGAGGTTCCATGAGGAAGTCTTTTGGCGTACTTCTCGTTTCTTTAAGTCTCGTCCTTCCGATAGGATGTTCATCCATTGACAATGAACCAGATCCCACGGAAAACCAAGCTTCAGATGAGGAACCGGCTTCTGATGAGGTTCTTTCTGAAAGTATTGAATATATGCAGGAATTAGACCGTTATTCTATTAATATAAACATGAACCAGACCATCGGCCCGGCCCAGGAAGAGCCGGTTACCAATGAGCTCACCTCCCATGTGGAAGTCGGTACCGATCCGTTCGCCTATCATGAGTCTTCGACACTGCAGACGACCGAGCAGGAGCCCAAGGAAATCGAGCGATACCTGACGGCCGAAGGCTTTTTTACGTATGATTCTGCAGAGGAAGAATGGATCAAGTATCCGGATGAATTCACCGGTGATTTGAGCGCTTCAAGCCAGTCCATCGGCGAACCATCGGCTGTGCTGGAGCTGATCGAAGCTTACGCTACAGATTTTCAATTGGACGAACAGGAGTCGGAATACGTGATCGAGGCGCGAGGGCGTTCCGATCAAATGCGTGAGCTCGTAAAGAGCACGGTTGGTTTCACCAATGAAGATTTTGACAACTTAATTGACGACATGCTGTTTGCCGGGAGCCTGGAAGATACTGTCTACACTATTACTATCGATAAGGACTCGATGCAGACTAAAAGCATTCAGGCAGATTTTAAAATTGCCATGAATAACAGTCAGACTCCGCAGACTGCTTCCTCCACTCAGTCCCTCACGTTTGCCTATGATGAGGTAAACAATGAGCAGACAATCAGTGCTCCTTCCAACGTCATCGCTACGGCGGAAGAGCTGAACTTTGAAAATCTGCAGGAGTGGGAGGAAGGTGAACGGTTCAGCCAGATTGAAGGCCAGAGTATTTCCGAGCTCATGTATCCGGACCGCCAGCCGGCGAATTGGATTATTGATCACGGCTCTCTGCCGACGCTTGAACAGAGGCTGGGGCTGCCGCCTCTTTCCGAACAGGGCAGCGACGAATAAATAAACAGGCAGGGAGCCGGCTCCCTGCCTGTTTATTTACGCGCGAGTGCTGTCACCCGCAGCTTCCAGCGTTCAAGCACCGGCATATATACCGAAGCAACGTATCGCATCTTTTCGGCGCTGCTCATCGCTTCTGCATCTATCAGGCCCCGCACTTCTTCCGTTGCCTGCTCGAAAGCTTCAAGATCCTGCTTCCATTCTTCCTCCTGTCCAAACAGATACGCCATCGTCACTGTCTGCGAGGAAAACAGCGAGGACTCCCTGGTCGTGCTGTCAAGCAGCCGGTCTCCGTTTTCTTCAAACCCTTCCCGGTAAAAGCCTGTCACCTGTACCATACTTTCCTGCACCATCTGCAGCCAGTCGCTGTACTGCTCCAGAAATGTTGCTTCTGCCCTGCGGAGATGTTCGCTCATCATTACCTGCCCCTTTTTTATCCTTTAAGCCGTTTATAACATAATCGAAGCACGCATACATAAAATAACCTTCAGGTCGAGGCCTGAAGGTTTTACATATTAGTTTTTGCTGTCGAAAAAATAGGCTGAAGCCGCGGCGCCGGTTTGCTCATATTTTCCCATATGGCGGCGTTTTTGACGGCTTCCCTGCAGCTCCGTGCGGATCACCTGTTTCCAGCCGGCTAGCCGGTCGTCAATATAAAGATTCATTTTGACCGTCTCTTCCCCGAGCTGACGCTCGGCCTCTGACCATTCCTCTACTGGCGGCAGGACCTTCAGCTGTCTGTCCCGTGCCTGCAGAAAAAGATCCACGCTCTCAATGTACTCATCCCTTGGCTGTTCATTCTCCGGCATGGGCTGCGCCACTTTGTCGTACAGCTCCCGGGTGGTGACATACAGTTCACGGATTACACTCATTACACCCGGCCGCCTTCACGGAAACGGCTCTCCCGGTCTTTTTGCATCGCCTGCTTCCATGTGTCGCGGAACTCTTCGACAAGTCCGTACACTTCCCGCAGAGCGTCTGTGTCATTACTGACATTCGCTTCAATCAGGCGGCGGTACATGTAGTCATACATCTGCATCATGCTGCTGCCAAGATCGCTGTCCGTTTTCAGCGTAATCATCAGCTCTCCGATAATGTTTTGGGCCCGAATCATCAGCTTGTTTTTTTCTTCAACCTTTCCCTCATTCATCGCCTTCTCCGCTTTTTGGAGAAATTTCAGGCAGCCGTTGTATAAAAGAAGCGTGAGCTCTCCCGGTGAGGCGGTCTGCATTGCCTGCTGCTGGTAGGGATTCGTTTTGACCGGTGCCGGCTTCGGAGCAGGTGCTGCCTGTTTTGGCCTGAATGTTTTCTGCGGCGTTTCTTTATCCTGTGCAGTCGTCTGCTTCATTGCCTGCTGGTACATTGCCTGTGCCTGGTTAAAACTCATATGTTTTCTTCCTCCTCAAGAAGGTGCTGTTGTTACTGGCCGTTGTTCATAAACTGCATCAAATAGTTGGACTGCGAATTGGCCCGGCTCATCGCCTGCTCCATCGCTGTAAACTGGCGGTAATACCGGTTTTCCACTGATGCCATCCGGTCCTCAAATTGGGCGATACGGTCGTCGATGTTTTCCATATTGCGGCCGAGCGTAAACTGGTGCGGAAGCAGCTTGCCTTTGTAGCCCCCGGCCCGTTCAGCAAGAGCGGACACGCCGTTGTCGAGCGTTTCCCTCATCCGGCGGGCAAGTCCCTGGGTTTCGGTTGTTGAGCCGCTCGCGGCAAACAGCTGGTACACCCCTTCACTGTCATCTTCAATCGCCTGGCGCAGCTTGTCTTCATCGATTTCGAGCTTGCCGTTGTCGGTGTAGCTCGAACTTGTCGTAATGCCGATCGAATAGAGCGTATTATATGCTGAATCGGTGCCCCCCACCTGCTCGTACAAAAGCGAACGCATATTGTTCATCACATTCGAAATGGAGCTGTCGCTGCGGAGCAGACCGCTGCGGGCTTTTTCTTCCCACATTTCGATTTCTTTTTCGCTCATCTCTTCTTTCTGCTCGTCACTGAGCGGCTTAAAGTCCCGGTTTACCTTTTCGTTCAGCTTCCCGTTCACGTCTTCAACGATCTTATTATACTCTTCAACAAATCCTTTAATCGTGTCCATGACACCATCGGTATTTGTATCCGATCCAAGCGTTACCGCGCCGTCTGCTTCAGTGAACGTTTCTTTAAGCGTGATGCTCATCCCGTTTACGTCAAACGTGTTTTTCGCACGCTCGGTTTCAAGTCCGTTCATCGTAAACACAGCATTCTGTTCGCCCTGGTTGGACTCACCCTCGACATTATTCAGACCCAAAGTGTTATTGAAAAAGTCACCCGAAAAGAGCATTTCATCGCCATTTTTGTTAAAGTCACCGGTCTCCGAACGGGTGAGCGCTGCTTTACCCGAATGCTCATCGTAAAATGCACTCACTCCTGCTCCGGACGAGCTGATCGCGCTCATAATGTTATTCATCGACTGCGCGCTCGTGAACGTAAATTTGTTTTTCTGTTCGTTTCCGTTTTTATCAAAGGTCGTAATGGTATTTGTAGAATACTGCTGGGTGAACGTCGCTTCAATCGTTCCGGTGGCCGCTTCACCGAGCGTCACTCTTCCTGTTTTCGTATCCACGTAGGCTTCGTCTGCCGCGAGCTCCTGTTCCGGATCCGTCACAATTGTCAGCTCTTTACCGCCTGCGGTGATATTCAGCGTGTCAATCGCTCCCTTACCCAGAGAAAAAGAAGAGGTCGGCACAGCTGCCTCAATGGTTTTAGTTTCATCTACCGCTGCATACTGCACGCTGATGCTTTTGCCGCTCGTTACCGCCGAACCAAATTCCAGATCAATCTGGTCGCCGTTAAAGCTGGCGCGCACCTGGCCGGGCTCGAGCGGAGCCGTGCCGGTCACTACCTCATACTGTTTTCCGCTTACCTTCACGATCATGTCGTCCGTGTTTTGTTTAAGATTGCTGCCTTCCACGCTGTAGGAAGTACCGCCGTCGGCGTTAATCGTTTTGCTTTGAATCACACCTTCGCTCCACTGCGGTGCTTTTCCGTCTGCAAATGTCTGGCTGCCAACCGCTTCCGTAGCGGAAAAATCAGGCCCGGTCGCCCGTTCCGAGCTGCTCTGCGACGCTGATTTCGCCAGCTGTTTTACCTCGCTGATCGAATAGGTGGCATTACCGGCATCCGCTGACGCCCTGGCACTCACGCGGCTGTCATTAGTGGACGTCGCTGAGCGGTCTGTCATCGACGATTTTTTCATAATCGAATCAAAAATCGTGTTACGGAAATCAAAAAACTGCTTGTTTACATCCTGATACATTTCCGTCTGCCACTCGAGCGTCTGTTTCTGCTGATTCAGCTTATTGATCGGCTGGCGCTCCGCCCGCATTAAATCCTTTACTGTCTGGTCAATATCCATTCCTGAAGCAAACCCGGATACTCGCATAAATGATAGGCTCCCTTCTGCCGTTTTCTTCGTTACTGTTACTATCGGAAATACTTTAAGGCAGTTGAAGCATTTGCCGCAGTTTTTCTAAAATACGAAAAAAGACCCGGATACCATCCGGGCCTCTGGGACATTGCTATTCACTTTTTTCTACGGCATGGCCGCCGAAGCCTTTACGGAGGGCAGCCACCACTTTGCCATTAAAGGTATCGGTTTCCTGCGAACGGTAGCGCATCATGAGCGAGAGCGCAATGACCGGAGTTGTTGCCTCGTATTCGAGCGCGGACTCCACGCTCCACTTGCCTTCGCCGGACGAATGCATCACGCCGCGGATCTCGTCGAGTCTCGCATCGCCGCGGAAGGCTTCCTCCATCAGCTCCATCAGCCAGCCGCGGATGACCGAGCCGTTGTTCCAGACGCGGGCGACCTGCTCGTAGTCATAGTCGAACGGACCCTTTTCAAGCAGTTCAAATCCTTCGCCCATCGCGGCCATCATGCCGTACTCGATGCCGTTATGCACCATTTTCAAGTAGTGGGCGCTGCCGCCTTCCCCAGTATAGTGGTAGCCGTTTTCCACCGACAGGTCTTCCATCAGCGGCTCGAGCACCGGGAAGATGTCCTTGCGTCCACCGATCATCAGGCAGGCACCGTTTCTTGCACCGGAAATGCCGCCGCTTGTACCGACGTCGAAAAAGTGGACGCCCCTTGCTTCAAGTGCTTCATAATGAGCCAGTGTCCGCTTGTAATGGGAGTTGCCGGCATCGATTAAAATGTCACCTTCATCAAGGTACGATGCCGTTTCGGTAAGCACCTGATCGGTCGCATCCCCGGCCGGCACCATCACCCAGATGATGCGCGGCTTCGGAAGCTGATCCACCAGCTCCTGCAGGGAGGCGGCTGTGCTTCCTCCGTCACCCTTAAAGCTTTCGCGAAATTCTTCGGACAGGTCATAGGCAACAACGTCGTGATTTTTGTCAAGCATCTGCAGGCCGATATTATACCCCATTTTTCCTAACCCAATAATTCCTGCTTTCATGTTCTCCACTCCTCTTTTCTATTTATACGAAGATACTTAAAATCAGTGCCACACCAAAGCCAACAAAACCGATAATTGTTTCCATAACGGTCCATGTCTGGAGCGTTTGTTTTTCATTCAGGCCGAAGTACCTGCTGACCAGCCAGAACCCGGAGTCGTTCACGTGGGAGAAGGCTGTGGCACCGGAAGCAATTGTAATAACAAGCAGACCGAGCATTGCCTCGCTGACGTCATATGTCTCAAGCAGCGGCGCTACAAGGCCGGCAGCTGTTACCATCGCAACGGTCGCAGAGCCCTGGGCTACACGGACAAGAACAGCTGTGATAAAGGCAAAGACAAGAATTGGCATGTTCGCGTTTTCCATCGCGTTTGCGAGTACATCGCCAACGCCTGACTGGATCAGCATTTCACCGAATACACCACCGGCACCGGTAACAAGAATGATAATACCGGCCGGCTCAAGGGCTTTCGTCGTAATCTGCTGTACTTCCTGCTTCGAGTAGCCCCGGCGGATACCGAACACATAAAATGTTAAAAGTGCTGCAACAGTTAGTGCAAAGAATGGATCCCCGATAAAGGAAAGTATTTCATATGCTGTACTGTCTTCTGCGAGGAAAACCCCGGATCCTGTGTTAAGCAGAATCAGCACAAGCGGGAGAAGGATGATAGCGAGAACGCTGCGGAAGCTTGGCAGCTCGCGGTCGTACTCGACGTTTCTCATCTGCTCCATCATGTATTCCGGAACACCGATGTCGATTTTTTTCGCCATGTATTTACCGAACAATGGACCAGCAATGGCTACTGCCGGAAGGCCGGCAATTGTACCAAACAGAATGACCCAGCCGAGATCCGCGCCGATGATCGAAGCAACCGAAATCGGTCCCGGCGTTGGCGGAATAAAGCTGTGCGTCACGGCAAGACCAGCTACAAGCGGAATACCGTAGTATACGAGTGATTTTTTCGTTTTACGGACAAGACTGTACACAATTGGAATTAAAATAACAAGTGCAACGTCTAAAAAGACGGGAATCGAAACGATAAAGCCTGTAAGTGCAAGTGCCCAGCTGACGTTCTTTTCTCCAAATTTATCAACAAGTGTCAGTGCCAGACGTTCTGCGCCCCCGGACACCCGGAGCATTTCCCCAAACATGGCCCCAAGGCCGATCACGACGGCAATAAATCCGAGGGTGCCGCCCATCCCTTCTTCGATGGTCGTTATAATTTCACTTGGCGGCATGCCGACGGCAATACCGACGAGGAAGCTGACGAGAAGCAGGGCGATAAAGGCCTGCAGCTTCGTCTTCATAACTAAAAATAACAGTGCAACAATTGCTAATACGGCTACAATAATGAGCCACGGTGCTGAAGTCGTCATAGTATTTCTCCTTTTTCAGTTGATAGTGTGCGTTTGCCTTCTGCGTGTGCACGCTGCACGTCGGCAATCGCGGAAAATTCAGATTGAAGATTGCGTGCAAGCCGGAGGAAAATCGGCTTCAAGTCCCGGTATGCTGTCACATTATCCATAATTGGGGACTGCCGTGTTTCGATCGGGATCAGCTCGTGAATCGTATCCAGGCTGTCCTTTTGCCCGGTAGCTGTCATGGCGAGCCACGCGGCGCCGAAGCAGGCACTCTGGTGGCTGTCCGGAACGACAATGTCGCTTTCGAATATGTCGGCCATCATCTGCTTCCAAAGCTCCGAACGGGCAAAGCCGCCGTTGGCACGGAATTCTTTAATGTTGATACCGGCCTCAATCAACGCCACTACTACAGCGTACATCTGCATCATGACGCCTTCCATAACGCTCCGGACCATCTGTTCGCGCCCGTGGTGCAGCGTCAGGCCGAAAAATACGCCCTTCGTATCGCTGTTCCAGAACGGGGCGCGTTCACCAGTCATGTACGGAAGAAACAGCAGACCGTCGGAACCAGGCATCACGCTTTCTGCCATTTCCGTCAGCACGTCGTAAGGATCTGTACCATTTTTGCGGCATTCTTCCTTTAGATCCGGCATGATTTTGTCCCGCATCCAGCGAAGCGCTATACCGCCGTTGTTGATCGGACCGCCGATCACCCACAGGTCATCGGTCAGTGCGTAGCAGAATATTCGTCCCTTCGGATCCGTGTACGGCCGGTCGATGACCGTGCGTATCGCTCCGCTTGTACCGATCGAGCAGGCAACCACGCCTTCCTCAAGCGCCCCGGAGCCGACGTTTGCAAGCACTCCGTCGCTTGCCCCAATGACGACTGTTGTCGTTTCCTGTAAATGCAGCCGCTTACAAACATCTTTGTTTAAGTCACTGCGCTTGTACGTCGTACTCACCGGCCGGGACAAATGATTTTCCGTAATACCGGCAAGAGCCAGCGCTCTGTCGTCCCACTCTTTTTTATGAATATTGAAAAGGCCTGAAGCGGAAGCGATGGAGTAATCAACGATGTATTCCCCGAACCATTTATGAAAAAGAAATTCCTTCACCGAAATCCATTTCGCTGCCTTTGCGGCAATTTCTTCCCGGTGCTTCTGGAACCACATAACTTTTGTCAGCGGTGCCATTGGATGGATCGGTGTGCCGGTCCGTTCAAAAATGTCCTGCCCGTTTTCGGCTTTTACTGTTTCAGTTTCGTGCACCGACCGCTGATCCGCCCAGGTGAGTGCCTGTGTGAGCGGCTCACCGTTTTCATCTACAGCGAGTATGCTGTGCATCGCTGCACTGAAGCCAATCGTTCCAATATGTTTTCCTTCTTTAGCGACGTCTTCGACGACGTTTTTCAGCGTCTGTTCGACGGCGCGAAGAATTTCGTAGGGGTCCTGCTCCTTCCAGGCCGGGTCCGGAGAATAAATTGGATATTCAAGCTCCCGTTCCGCCCAGATCTTTCCGTCTGTATCGTACGCCAGCGTTTTTGTGCTCGTTGTGCCTATGTCCACGCCGGCTGTAAGTGACTCAGCCATAACATTTACTCCCTCGCTTTCGCTAACGCTTTCAATTGATGAAAATATTTTTCTCAATTCGTTATTATACGTGAAATAAAATTCTATGCAAGCGTTTTAAGAAAATTTTTTTCGTGCATTTTAATAGCTAAGTGAAATTTATTCCTTTATGATAAAGGTAAGACTTTTTTCTCCGGAGGGATACTCATGGCTACCGAAACGACTCACGTCCGCCAGCGGATCCAATCGCTGTACAACAGTTTTAGTGATAAAGAAAAGCAAATCGCCGACTATATGCTGCAAAATCCCGAAACCATCGTCCATTCGACCATCAATCAGGTAGCCGACCAGCTTTCCCTGGCAGACGCCACCGTGTTCCGTTTCTGCAAGCGGCTCGGCTTTAAAGGCTACCAGGCGATGAAAATCGCGCTCGCTTCTGACATTATCGAACCGATCGAAGACATTCATGAAACGATCCAGGAAAGCGACACCGAAGCAGAGATTATGTCCAAGGTTTTTCAAAGCAATAAAAATGCGCTCACCTACACCCAGGAGGTGCTTGATGAAAACACTGTCCGCCAGGCGGTCGAGTACCTGCTTGAAGCATCAGAGCTCCATTTTTATGGAAGCGGCGGCTCCGGCGTCACTGCGCAGGACGGCCAGCACAAGTTTATGCGCACGGGACTTCCTAGCCACGCATATACTGATGCCCACTGGCAGGTCATGGCCGCCTCCCAGCTGAAGCCAGACGACGTAGCGATTGTAATTTCGCACTCGGGGGCCAATGAAGACGTCCTCGAAGCGATGGATGTGGCAAAAGAACAGGGCGCACGCATTATCGCGATTACAAGCTATGCCAAAACGCCGATCAGCCAGAAGGCCGACCTGACGCTGCAGACTATTTCCCGCGAAACCGAATACCGCTCCGAAGCGCTCGCCTCCAGGCTTGCCGAGCTCTCGCTCCTCGACGGCCTGTATGTAAATTACTGCATCAAGAAGAAAGACCAGGCACAGGAAGCTGTGGCTAAAATGCGTAAAGCCGTCGCAAGAAAAAAGGTGTAGGAAAAGCGGAGAGCGTTCGGTCACCACCCGGGACGGCTCGCCGTTTTCAGTCGGCTTGAGACGAAGTCGCAAACGAACTGAAAATGCGAATGGACCCGGGCGGTAACGCTCAGAGCTGGACAGCAGGAAAAGCGGAGCCACCCTTGTTGGAAGGAAGTTCGATGAAAGACGTCACTTTCGTGACAACATCGAACTGACCTGCTACGCAGGCCCCAGACGGCTGGCGTAATCCTGGCTGGAAGCGTCGAAAGACGGTGAAGTCAGGATGCAGCCAATGGACTGGACAGCTGGGTGGCGAAGCTGGACAGCGAGAAAATCGGAGCCGCCCTTGCTGTAAGAAAGTTCGATGAAAGTCGACACTAACGGATGCAGACTTCAACCAAAAAGAGCCCGGCTTCTCCTTTGTTACAGGAAAAGCCGGGCTCTTTGTTTTACCCCGAGCGTTCGATTAATGCAGCATGATTATGTTTTGGACTGTTTACTTCGGTGCTTACGGGATACATCGTCATCCGGGAAGCGTCGAATGGCTGAAGCAGTGATTTTAACACTTGTTTATCGGTTTCATGCGGATCAAGCCAGGTTTTTCGTGCGGCTTCATCCAGAATCACCGGCATCCGGTGGTGAATACTCTTCATTAAGTCGTTGGCTTCGGTCGTAATGATCGTGCAGGACGTGATCGTTTCATCTTCGCCTTCCCACCTGTCCCACAGGCCGGCGAACGCAAACAACGCTTCGTTGTCGACCGTTATCCGGTACGGCTGCTTTGTCCCGCCTTCCCGGTCCCATTCATAGAACCCATCGGCAATAACCAGGCAGCGCCGGCGTTCAAGCAGGCGGCGGAACGCTGGCTTGGTATCAACGCTTTCCGCCCGGGCGTTGATCATTTTATGGCCGATTTTCTTATCATCTGCCCAGGATGGAATCAGCCCCCACTGCAGCCAGCCGGCTTTCGTCTGTTCAGTAGAGGAGGCCACCGCCAGCACTTTCTGTGACGGCGCTACGTTGTAGCTTTCCTCCCCTTCCGGAAATGCTGCGCCGAAGGCTCGTTCCAACGCCTCTTTAGAATGAACGAGCGTGTATCTTCCACACATCACGGGATACCTCCTTTTACAGCTTATGTACCCAAAAAACGAGCTTTCTACTTAAAAAAATTACTATTACGCAAATCCCAACCGGCTATTACAAAGCATACGACGGCATAGAGGCTTAAAAATCCTCCCAGAATACCGTACGATGCCCCCTCAAACCCCCGGATATGCATATAGCCGTAATAAAAAAGCGAAATAGCTGCGGCCATAAGTGCAATTCCCGGCAGCAGCTTTACCCAGAGCGCCCATCCCTTCAGCACAAACAGCAGCGTAAAAAGGACAGCTATAACTCCTGGAAGTATAGATGTTGTGAATGGTCCACTGATCATGATATCTCTCCCACGGTTCCCCACCATTAATAAAATCCAGGCAAATCTTCATGCCCCCGCACTTCTCTCCTAATAAAGTAACACAATCTGCCACCAGATATCCTGTTTCAGGCAGTAAGCTTCATGAAAATTTAATTTTAACGAAGGCCTGTTCTTTACCCGAAGATCTGTGAAGCAATAGCGTACAAGGTCCCGTTCCTGGAGCCTAACTTTCCGGGATGCCGCACCATCATATGCGGTTCGCTCTGTTTTTCAAAGCCGTACTTCCCAAGCATTTTCGTTATAATGCTGCTTTCTGCGGTAAGATCAATCCGGACCTTCACCGGATGCGCTTCAATCAGCTGTTCAACTAATGCAGCTGCTCCTCTTTCATCCGGAGCTGTGACCGGGCCAATCAGCAGCTGCCCTTCATGCCAGATCGACAGACCAAAGCCTACCGGCTGATTGTTTCCGTTTATTAATACAAGAGAACGATATGCCTGAACAAACCGGTGGCGTAAAAAAGCTTCCCGGTCTTCCCCAAACGCTTCACGGTCCAGCTCCTGTATGCTTCCCCAATCGGAGGATTCGTGCATTCTTATATTTTTCGGCAGAATAGTGCTGTTTGTATTCAACGTTTGGCCCGGGGCGGTATATTTGTACACCAGGCCTGCTTCTTCAAACCCAAACTCTCGGTACAACGGTTTCCCTTCTTTAGTGGCAAACAGCATCACACTGGCTTTCTCCGGCACCAAATCCAAACACGCCTTCACTGCTTCCCGGGCCAGCCCCTGTCGCCGGTAAGCCTCCCGGACAATAACAAGACCGAGAGCCGCCGTTTCCCCGTATGGAATTACAGCCGAGCTGGAGACCACGGTGCCTTCCGGAGTTTTATGACCGTATACCGCTCCCGAAGCGAGCACCGCCTTCATTTCCGCTTCATCGTAGTCCCAGCCCACTTCCCGGGGTAGTTCTGCAAGTGCCGGAATATCGTTTTCCGTTAACCGGTGTATCGTAAGCTTCATCTGACATTGCTCCTTCCTAGCGTTTATAGTTTGCGCCGCAGGCTTTTCTCTATCCACAGCTGTTCTGCTTTCCATTTACGGTAAATATACATATCCTCCGCTGCGAGCACCGTATAAACCACTCCGTAAAACAAATACGTCCCCATTGTGAAATCAGCCGACAGCCAATGAATTATTGTTACTAAAAGAAGCAGGGCGCTGCCGAAGAAATCCTTCTTTAAGCGCCCTGCATATATCGATTTTTTGTTCGCAGCCTTTTGCTGCCTGCTATCCATTCTGTCACCTCTTTATGCTGCACGGGTGTCTGTTACAGTTTCACCATATTTTTTCCATTGCTTTTTGCCTCATACAGAGCCTGATCCGCTTTGTGCATCATGTCCTCCCGGCGGCGGTGAATAGCCGGAACGACAACGTTTACGCCAATGCTGACCGTCACCTTCGGGCTCACTCTCGATGTTTCATGGCGGATATTCAATTTGTCTACTTCGTCGCTGATTGCGTGGGCAATGGCCCTGGCTTCTTTATTGTTTGTTTTCGGAAGCAGAAGGGCAAACTCTTCTCCCCCAAAACGGGAGGCCATTCCGCCGGAACGCATGCACACCCCGTGTATAGCCCCGGCGATCTGCTTAAGGCATTCATCACCCTCGAGGTGTCCGTACGTGTCATTAAAGTTTTTAAATTCGTCCAGATCAATCATCATCACCGCAAGCGGGGACTGGCGTTCCATGCCTTCACTCCAGTATCGGTCAAAGGCATCATTAAACGCCCGCCGGTTGGACAGGCCCGTCAGGCCGTCCACGTTCGCGAGACGTTCAAGCTTGCGGACGTTCGCATTCTGCTTGGAACGATCCCGGATAATCCCTATCATGCCAATAATACGTTTATACATAAAAACCGGGCTTGCCATCACTTCCAGCTCCATAAGCGATCCGTCCTGCCTTCGCAGGTTTACTTCAAAGTGCTGGGAGTTTCCTTTCATGACCCGGTCCATATATTTTTCCACCAACGCATGATCCGTAAAATTCAATTCCTTCATCGAAAGGCCGATTACTGTGTCACGTTCCTTGTTCAGCATTTCAAGCAGTTTTTCGTTTACTTCAATGACGCTCCCCTGGTCATTCAAAAGAAACACCGGGGAAAGCGGCTGATCGAACAAAGCATGATAATAATTCCGCTGTACCCGCTGCTCCACGCTGCGCCGGAATAAGATCCAAAGCACGAGCCCCAGGATAACTACGCCCGTAAGCAGTCTTGTAATCAGTCCCTCTCTTTCAAGCGGCGCGCCCAAAAAAAGCACATCATAAAAATTCACGAGCATAAATACCGGAACCAAAACAAGCATCGACAGAGCGACACGCTTCGCCACTTCCTGGGTTTTAATCTGCGCTATTTCTTTATGCTTCATTTTATCCCCCGCTCTGCTTAGGAACGCTCTCTATTTTGCGAATATTTAAGTACGTATACGGTAGTTTCATAGTGTTGACTAATTTTATCACATGTCTTAAGTTTTAGGTATATGTAATCAATAAAGAATATGAATTTCCTTCATCCGCAATCATCTTTTATTGTACGTATTTTATCATGAAATGCTTAAATCATATGCATTTTCAATCAAAAACAGTGATTAATACCCTTCATAACCAATTTCATCCGCGCATAAACCTGTGCATTGTCATGAGAATGTTCCTAGAAGGTCAACAAATAAAAAACTACCCGCTTTGAGGGCAGTTTTCAATAAAAACTGAGGAGCTTAAATTAAACAACATCTTGTTTTAATTTCAATCAAATGTAAGAATGGCTTTTCTTACTTTATTAGGATGGTTTTCCAATTGTTCGAACGCTTTTTGGACATCTTGAAAATCAAAGCTGTGAGAAACCATTGACTCTACATCTAATTCTCCTTGATTAATATGTCCGATAATTTCAGGAAATTTATTGGATTGTAATCTAGAACCAACGATCATCAATTCTTTTTTTGTGATGTCCAGTGAAGTAATAGAGGAGGGAGATTGATTAAATCCTAAAGTAACTACCCGCCCCGCAATTGAAGCCATAGAGACTGCTTGTTCAAAAGTTTTTTCTGTTCCTACCGCATCGATAACCACATTTGCCATTTTTTCATTAGTTTCTCGACTCACCTGGCTATAAACATCAGGGTCATCAGTCGGGTTTATTGCAGCGTCTGCTCCTACGGAAGAAGCGTAATTCAACCTCTCTTCGTTTAAGTCAACTATAATAACCCGCGCTCCTTTTAATTTAGCTAAAAGAAGGCAGCTTATGCCTGTCGGTCCGGCCCCCATGATCAGTACAGTGTCCCCTGTTTTAACACTGCCTCTCATAGTAGCTTGTGCTCCTATAGTTAAAGGTTCTGTTAGAACTGCATTGCTCCAGGATATACTTGCTTCTAATTTATGCCAATTTTTTTCAGGGGCAGACATAAATTCTCTCATTCCACCATCTCTATGAACTCCGTAGACTTCTAGACTCTCACAGACGTTTGGTTGACCTTGTTTACATGCATAGCAATTTCCACAGCTCTGAATTGGTTCTAAAGATACTTTGTCCCCGCTCCTTAAAGATGTAACATTTTCTCCAACTTCTGTTACCTGACCTACTACTTCATGGCCAATTATACGGGGATATACAGTAAAGGGATTACTACCGTGATAAATATGCATATCTGAACCACAGATTCCAGCTGCATAGACTTTCACTATAACATCATTCTCATCTTTTATTTGAGGCGCGTCTGTTTCTATTATATTTAATTGTCCTGGTTCAGAAACTTGAATTGCTTTCATATTTTACTTCCTTTCCATTCTTCAAATAAATTTAGCAAAATAAACACATCAGACGGTTACGCTGTTATTAATATTCTTCTTCTGCACCTTCAACAAATTACTTAAACTATGACGCGCTTCGATGTTCTTGGATAAAAGAATGATTAGTTTTATTTAGTGGAATATTTTTAATAATTTAAAGCCTCAACTAAGCTGTTGGCAGCCTGAATAACATCTTCTTCGTTATCAAAATAAAGACTGCTTCCTGCACTGACGGCTACTGCTCCGTTTTGGACCCAGTCTTTTATATTATGCTGACTAACTCCGCCAGAAGGCATCAATTGTGCTTGTGGCACCGGGCCATTCATTGTTTTTATGAAAGAAGGTGATGCCATATTTCCTGGAAAAACCTTTATAATATCCGCTCCAGATTGAAGGGCTTCAATAATTTCTGTTGAGGTATAGCAACCAGGAATATAAGGAATTTGATACAAATTACATATCTTCGCTATATCCTGAGAAAAATGGGGCGAAACAATAAATGCTGCCCCTGCCAGTATGGCCAACCGTGCCGTTGTAGGCTCTAATACTGTTCCGGCACCCACTACAGCTTCCGAACTATAATGTATCGATAATTCTTCAATTAATTTATCAGCCTGGGGCACTGTGAAAGTTATTTCAAGTAGTTCTATACCTCCTTTTCTAGCACCAGTTGCAATCATTTTAGCTTCTTCTTTAGTGTCGCCGCGAACGACTGCTACTATTTTCTTTTCTTCTAGTTCTCTTAGTGTCTGCCACTTCTTCATTGGTAATTGCTCCTTTTAAACTCCAGAGTAGGCCATGAAACCGCCATCCACAGGCACAGTTATTCCTGTAACAAATCTTGAATATGAAGGATCTGCCAACCATAATACTGTTCCAGTAAGATCATCCGGCTGCCCAAATCGTTCCATTGGGGTGTGATTGATTATTTTTGTTGAGCGTTCGGTCAACTGGTCGTTTTCATCCAATAGCATTTTTCTATTTTGTTTTGTTAAAAAGAAACCTGGAGCTACAGCATTACAACGAATGTTATGCTTTGCCATGTGCACTGCCAGCCACTGGGTGAAATTTTCAATGCCGGCTTTTGCAGCACTATAGGAAAGAACTTTAGTCATTGGGCTGGGTGCGCTCATTGAAGAGATATTAATAACTGTGCTTTCTTCTTCATGAATCATATGCTTTAAGAAAACTTGTGTAGAAAGCACTGATCCCGAGAAATTCAGATCATGCACATGATTCATGCCTTCTTCCGAAATATCGAAAAAAGAGTTCACTTCCGGGTCATGGACATCTTCCCAACGAAAAGCCTCATTAGTAGTAACGGCTTCGGGATGATTTCCTCCAGCCCCATTAATTAAAATATGATACTGTTCATAATGTTCCTGGATTTTTTCATTAACAGCTTCAATATCATTTTTCTTAGTAACATCACAGGCAAAGGCAATTGCTTCTCCTCCATCTGCAATAATTCTATCGGCTACCTTTTGAGCGTTATCTTGTTTTCTACTGAGCACCACGACCTTGACGCCCTGAGCGCCTAATGTTTCTGCCATTTGGCCACATAAAACACCGCCACCACCCGTAACAATAGCAACTTTTCCTTGTAATGATTTATGACTCAATTACATCTTCTCCTTTCGTTTTTGATCCCAGATTCCAAGCATATACATAATCCCTAAAGCACGATCATACAATCCATAACCAGGCCTTCCCTCTTCATTCCATATATGCCGTCCGTGGTCTGGACGAATACATCCTTTGTAATTAATCTCATAGTAGGCATTCATAATATCCGTAATCGGAACAGACCCGTCCTCTTCACGGTGAGAAGATTCAATAAAGTCCCCATTTTCGTAACGATAGACGTTCCGGACATGCGCAAAATGGATTCTATCCTGAAATGCGTAAATCATTGAGGGCACATCGTTTTCTTTATTTGCCCCTAAAGCTCCACTGCATAAAGTTAAACCATTGTGTTCCTCGTCCACTAATGATAGAACCCTTTGCAATTGTTCTTTATTCGAAACAATTCTAGGAAGATTAAACACAGACCATGGCGGATCGTCAGGGTGGATAGCCAGACGAACATCATGTTCTTTGCAAACGGGAATAACTCTTTCTAAAAAATATTGCAAATTGGAGAACAGATCATCTTCAGTGACATTTTCATACTGCTGTATGGTTTGTTCTATTTTACTCAATCTTTCCGGTTCCCAACCCGGCATAGTAAATTCGGGGTTTTGCAGCACCCTTTCGATAATATCCTGAGGAGTGGCATCATTCAGAAGATCTTTTTCATAAAACAATGCAGTTGATCCATCCGCCATCTTTTTAGCTAAATCGGTGCGAATCCAGTCGAACACTGGCATAAAGTTGTAGCAAATTACTTTTACACCTGATTCGCCCAAGTTTTTTATTGTTTCAATATAGTTAGCAATGTATTCTTCTCTTGTTGGCAAACCTAATTTAATATCTTCATGAACATTTACACTTTCTACAACTTCCGCCTTAAAACCATAGGATTCAATCAATTGTATTTCGCTTTGTATTTCTTCTTTCTCCCATACTTCCCCTGCCGGTTTATGGTGAAGTGCCCAAACAATCTGTTTGGCCCCAGGTATCTGCCTGATGTTTGATAACTCTACATTGTCATTTCCCTCGCCGTACCAACGAAATCCAATATCCATTTCAGCTTCCTCCTTTAACGATTGATATCGCTGCCATTTTGGTTATCTAAAAAAGCTCCAACATCTTCTTTGCTTAAGCAAAATGCGTCACCTGGAACTGTGTGTGCTAACACTCCTACAGCTACTGCAAATTTTATTATTTCATACATACTTGACGTTTCTGTCGCGGCTTCCAGAAGCTGGTGAAGTACTCCAGCAGCAAATGCGTCGCCTCCGCCAATCCGATCATGGATGGAAATATCATAAATTGGCGCTTCAGCACGTTCACCTGAAGAATGTAAAAGCATACCGGATAATCGATGCTGCATATTGGTGACTGGGTAACGCTTCGAAGAAGCAAGCCAAGTAAGTTCATAGTCTTTCATAAATGTTAAATACATCTCCTCTTGGTGCTCTACATTGTTAGAGGAATTATAATTTAAAATATGCGTAAGATCCTTTACACCAACGAAGCATATATCAACCATAGGTAAAAAATCTTCAAAAGCTTCCTTCGCCTCTTCTACGCTCCAAAGCTTGCTGCGATAGTTAAAATCAAAACTAATTTTCACACCATTTTCTTTTGCTTTTTGTGCAAAAGTATATGCTGTATTGCGAGCTTCCTGGCTAATGGCCAGAGTAATTCCAGAAATGTGTAAAATAGCACAATCTTTAAACCATTCATTACTTATCGAAAGTGAAGGATTCCATTGCGAAAAAGAAGAATAAGCTCTGTCATATGTTATTTTCGAAGGACGTTCTGCTGTGCCTCTTTCAACAAAATATGTTCCTATCCTTTCACCCTCACGTTGAATAGCGTTAGTTTTCACTCCTTCTTTCTGCAAGTAAGCTAACGCTGCGTCTCCTAAAGAATTATCTGGAAGTGCTGTGATCACTTCCGTGTCTGTTCCCAGATTACTTAAAGCCACAGCAACGTTAATTTCAGCCCCACCATAGAAAGTTTCTAAAGATGAATGTTGTTTTATTGTTTCTACCCCGGGAGGAGAAAAGCGCATCATCATTTCCCCAAGGGTCATTATCTTTTTCATGTTAGTTCCTCCTGTGAACAAAGCTACTAAATCGATTTAGTTTAAAGATTCTAAAATAAAACATTTTTTTATATCGTTTGTACTGATTCCCGGCTGATTAATGTTGGATCCATTCGATAAATCTTTTGATCATTAACTTCACCATGAATGCTTTTTAGCAAGATTTCGGCCCCTCGTTTCCCAATATCTTCACTTGGTTGTTTTATTGTGGTAAGAGAGGGTTGATATATGTTTGCATAAGAAACGTCATCAATGCTGATTAAACTAAAATCGTCTGGAATTTTCCGATCGTTATTTTTGCACTCATTAAGTATTTCTAATAATACTAAGTCATTTCCAGCAAGTATAGCTGTGGGAGGTTCCGGTTCATTGAAAATGTTAGTGATTTCTTGTTGAATTTGATCTAAAGAATTAGTTACTATATGATTTTCGTTCATCCTCAGCCCAAAGCGTTCCATACTTATGCGAAATCCTTCTAAACGTTCTAAGCGCGGTGTTACATAATCAGTGGCTGGCATAGTGATAATACCAATTTTCTTATGATTCGCCTGCACAAACGTTTCGACAGCTATATCTACTGCTTTAAAATTATCAAGCAAAACTGTATTTACTGATAAATCTGGAATAATTCGGTCTAAAAAAACGAGAGGTATTTCTCTTTCTTCTAAGAGATTGTACATATCAATATTGTTTCCAGTAGGGAAAATAATAAATCCATCTACTTGCTTTGCCATTAACGTTTGAATGTATTTTCGTTCTTTCCCCGGATCGTCGTCAGCGTTACAAACGATTACATGTACTTCTGCTTCCATGCAAACATCTTCAATCGCACGGATTATTTCAGTAGAAAATTTATGAAGAATATTCGCCACAATCACACCGATAGTTGAGGTTTTTTTTACTTTCAAACTCCTAGCCACTGCATTTGGCGAATATCCTGTTTCCTCAATGACCAGCTCTATAATTTCCCTGGTTTTTTTGGACATAAATTCATACCGGCCATTTAGATACTGGGAAACAGTGCTTTTAGAAACATTTGCTTTTTTAGCTACATCAGACATTGTTAAATAAGATGACTTTTTTTTATCCATGTTTCCCAACCCTTTAAATCGATTTATTTCTGTTAATTATAAACGATATCATTTTTCTTTCACAATTATTCCATACTTATTAAACAGATAGCTCATTTATTGCTTTAAAAAGTCGATCGTATTTTGCTCGATAAAAATACCCTCTTTTTTGCTTTGTTCTGCTTTGATCTGTTCTATTTCCCCAGGTACGTAGACTCTTTCAACGTTTTCCCCGCCCGGAGCTTCCCGTAATTCTTTTATCATCTGATCCATTTGGAATAAAAATGTATTTAAGTCTGTAAAATAGGCTGGGTTAACTGCCAGAAAGAAATGACCTAAATTCCTTTTTTGTTCAAGGTTTTCATACATGCTATTGATATGCGGCCCAAACGCTACTCCAGCTAATATACCAGACAATATATCGACCATTGCTGCCAAACCGTAACCCTTAGGGCCTCCGGCAGGTAATAAGTTCTTTAATTTAAAAGGATCATTAACATTTTCTCCATTACTATCTACTCCCCATTCTAAAGGAATGTTTTTATTATCCTCTCTTGCTTTTAGCACTTTTCCTAATGCGGCAGCTGAAGTAGCCATATCAAAAATAAAAGGCTTCTCTTTGTAAGCGGGTGCCCCTATTGCAATAGGATTGGTGCCGAAGAACGGTTCTTTACCGCCAAATGGCACTACTGCTTTATCTGTTTGGCTCATAACGATTCCAATTAAGTTAGAGTCAGCTATCATTTCTGTATAAAAACTTAAAGCTCCGCAATGACTGCTATTTCTTGCAGTGACAACCCCTACACCACAATTTAATGCATTTTTTATTGCTTTTTGCGTCGCATGCTCCGCTACTATATGTCCTAAACCTGCATCTCCTTCTACTACCCCTGCAGAAGAACTTTGTGAGTCATAAACTATAGAAGGCGCAGGGTTTATCCCCCCTTTTTTTATCTTTTCTATATAATGATTCATTCGCATCACTCCATGTGAGTGCACTCCACGTTCATCAGCGTGTACTAATACCTCCGCTACTGTTAAGCTTTCGTTTTTTGCAACACCATGGTTTTGCAATTTTTTTGATACCAGTTCCTTTAATTCTTCAATTGTAATATTTGTTTTCTTATCACTCATTTTTCTCTCCCCCCCATTAGTCATCAAATAATTCAGGCAGGAATAGGGAAACGGACGGTACAAAGCTCACCAAAAGCAAAACAGCTAAACTCATTAACAAAAATGGGATTAATGCTATTGACGACCTCATTAAAGAAACATTACCAATTGAAGAAGCAACAAATAGACAAACACCTACTGGAGGAGTAGATAGGCCAATAATTAAATTCAACACCATCATTACTGCAAACTGTGTGGGATCCATACCTACCTGTGTGGCCACTGGCATTAAAACTGGAAATAAAATTAACAAAGCGGCAATTGTTTCCATAAATGTTCCGACAATTAATAACAGCACATTTAAAAGCAGGATTACTATAATTGGGTTTTCTGAAATAGTTAATATGGTGTCAGCCACTAGTTGGGGTATTCTTTCACTTACAAGAATCCATCCAAATAAGTTCGCGAAACCAACCAGAAACATTATTCCGGCTGTAGTAATCATAGAATCAATCAATATTTTCGGCAGTTCTCTTATTTTGACTTCTCTATAAACGGCTACCCCTATAACCAACGCGTATAAAACTGCTACTATTGATGCTTCCGTAGGAGTAAATATGCCACCTAAAATACCGTACAAAATAATAAATATCATCAGCAAGGAAAAAAACGCACCAGGAATTGACTTAATTATTGAAACGACAGAAGCTCTCGGCTGCACTGGGTAATTTCTTTTTACGGAAATTACATATGTAACTAGCATCAAGCTCAAGCCAATGATAATCCCCGGAATAGCTCCAGCAAGAAACAATTCTCCAATAGATATAGTTGCTAATGTACCGACTATAATCATAGGAGTAGAAGGAGGAATTAATGGGCCTACAGTAGATGAAGAAGAAGTAACCGCTACTGCAAAAGGAGCGTCATAGCCTTCTTTTTTCATAGCTGGAATCATTACGGAACCTATACTAGCCGTATCTGCTAATGCTGTGCCCGAAATACCGGCAAATCCCATTGAAGAACCAACGTTAGCAAGCCCTAAGCCTCCTCGAATATGACCAACAAGTTTATTGGCGAAATCAATTATTCTCTTTGTAATACCGCCTGCATTCATAAGGTTTCCAGCCAAAATGAATCCTGGTATAGCTAATAAAACAAAAGAATTGATACCTTCAAACATCTTTTGAGCCATCACAGTCAATTGTATATCGTTTAGCAGTATATAAATAAAAGATGAAATACCCAAACTAAAAGCAATTGGCATGCCTAAAAAAAGCAATAGCATAAAAGCTAAAAATAAAACGAGGGCCATCATAATGTCTCCTCCTCCCTATCAAATTTATCAAACAATGAATAATAAGCATTAAGCAGGCTGTAAATAATCAGCAATGCAAAAGAAATAGTCATGCTACTATAAATAACTGACATTGGTATGCCTAGTGTGGAAGAGGTTTGATTTTGCCCTACTGAAGAAAAATTGAAAGCAGCTATCATAAAAATAATTGAAAAAGTTCCTATTATTAAATACATAACAGCGTCATAATATTTTTTAAATTGATCTGGAATTACATAAAGAATTAAATCTACACGGACAAACTCTCTTCTATACATTGTTAATGGAGCCCCAAAAACAATGCCAAAAATAAAACAATATCTAGAAGCTTCTTCAGTCCATATGAATGAAAATGGCATGTATCTTCCTAAAATTTGCAGCGTAACTACAGTAATCAAAGCTGCAAAAAACAGAAATGTCAATGTTAGTAATATGCCATTCAAAATTTTTAACATTTTCACCCTAAACACCTCTAGCAGGTTTTAGAAATGACAGCATAAAAGTGGAAAAGTTCCCTCTTATGCTGCCTCTCTCCTGTTGAATTTTTATTCAGTTTCTACAATTCTATTGTACAAGTCTAGCTGCTCTTCAGATAAAGTATCTTCAATAGCGGGCTGCATAGCTTCATTAAATGCTTCGGTATCAACGTCATCGTTAAATTCCATGCCTTCTTCTTCAAGCATGCTTTCATACTCTGCTGTTTCTTCTTCATAAAGTTCCTGGCCATGTTGCTGTGCTGTTTCAGCTGCTTCCATTACTTGCTCCTGTGTCTCTTCATCTAATTCATTCAATTGCTCGTTACCTACCACTACATAAATCCAACTATTAACATGCTCTGTTCTGTTTACATAGTCCTGAACCTCATAAAGCCCTCCGCTGTGGATAAGGTCTACCGGGTTTTCCTGCCCATCAATTACCCCTTGCTGTAAGCCGGTAAAAACTTCACTAAAGTCCATAACCTGAGGGTCTGCTCCTGCTTCCTGCCATGCAGATTGGAATAAAGGAACGTTCGGTATACGCATACTAAAGCCATTCAAATCTTCTGGTGTGCTAATAGGCTCATTTGAAGTAAGGTTTCTTGGAGCCCTCATATGATAATACAAAGGTGTTACTCCAACTTCGTCGCTTATTGCACTTTCAATTTCCTGACCAATGTCTCCCTCGACTACTGTTTGCATATGTTCTTCGTCTCTAATCGCGTATGGAGCAGCCATCATAGCAGCTTCTGGAGCCCAATTTTCCATTGTTTCACCAGAAATAGTCATGTCAGCCGTCCCGTCTTGAATGCTGTTCAGTACCTCTGTTTCTCCACCTAATTCCTCGTTTGGATAAATTTCGATATTTACTTGACCATCTGTGTTGTTGTCCACTTCTTCAGCAAATTTCTCCGCAGTTTTATGCCAAACATGGTCTTCGTCCGATAAATGGCCTAACTGCCATGTAACTGAGTCTCCAGAATTGCCTTCGCCACCTGAATCGCCTCCACTGCCTGAATCATCTCCTCCGTTTCCACAAGCAGTTAAACTTAACGCACCAATTGAAACTAAACCCAATGTAATAGCTTTCTTAAACATAATAGACCCCCTAATATTTGTATAAAAATTATTGATTGATACCGTTTTCAAAGATAATTAAATTACTTTTTAAAATATATTTATAGTATGTTTTTCGATTTTTAAGTAGTTTACTGCTTTCAAAGAAATTGCTTTAAAAAATCTTCAGGTTACTGTATTGTCTGCCCTCCTTCAAATATAATAAACCGATTTAGTAATGTTGATTGAATTGCTTAGCTTAGTCCTTGAGTAAGCACATTGATTCATTTTAAAGAATTAATTGAGAAGATATTAAAATAATCAAACTTTCCACGAACTTCAAAAAGTTTTAATTTAAATTTTCTTTATACTAAACATTAACAAATTACTAAACCGTTTTAGTAATGTATTTACAAATTGTAAGCGATAACATATTTTAAATCAAGCCCTTTTAAAAATTTCTTATATTTTCTTTTTTAACCTTTGCTTACTCATCCATCAGCTTATTTTTATATTTATCTCGTATATATTTTGATAGTTCAACACCTATAAAAAAATCTTTATCCGGCCTATCGTAGTCGGATAAAGGTTTTTTGTTTTAAATGTTGTGCGTGAGCTAATTTATAATAAATGTTAATTACGTTTTACTTTTTCTTTATGAACCTCACTTCTTGCTTTGATTATGATAGCGCCCCTTCGGCACTATAAGAGGTGAGAGCGATACGGGATCCTCGATAACGGTGCAGTCCAAATCGTAAATGTTCTTCATCATATCTGCTGTAATCACCTCAGATGGCGTACCACTTGTCACAAGCTGTCCTTCACGAAGGGCAAAAATATGGTCAGCATAGCGGGCGGATAAATTTACATCATGAAGTACCATCACAATAGTCGTACCGTGCTTACGGTTCAGATCGGTTAACAGATCTAAAATCTCGAGCTGATAGGTAATATCCAGAAATGTCGTAGGCTCATCCAGAAATAAAATATCGGTCTCCTGTGTCAGGGCCATCGCAATCCATACGCGCTGCCGCTGACCACCGGAGAGTTCATCGATGTTCTGCTCCGCGAGCCCGGTAATGTTCATCGTTTCCATCGCCTCTGCAACCGCCTGATAATCCTTCAGGCTCCACCCCTTCAGGAGCGACTGGTGCGGAAATCTGCCTCTTCCGACCAGGTCTGCAACCGTTATGCCCTCCGGCACAATAGGCGACTGCGGCAGCAGCCCCAGGGTCCGTGCCAGCTGCTTGGAGGGAATTTTATGTATTGCTTTGCCATCGAGGGTGATTTTCCCTCCCCGCGGTTTAAGCAGACGGGCCATGGCTTTCAGAAGCGTGGATTTCCCACACGCATTCGCGCCGATAATCGTATTAATCTGATTGCTCTTAATCTGCACGTTGATATGGTCAAGCACCGTTTTCTGATCATATCCGGCGACAATATTTTCCGTTTGGAACTGGTGAGTGGATTTCATTATAAACTTCCCTTTCGATTCATTCGAATGAGCAGATACAGCAGAAACGGAGCACCGAGCACCCCGGTAATAATGCCGACCGGAAACCTCGTATCAAATGCGAACTGGCCAAGCAGGTCCGCGGCCAGCACAAGATTGGTACCAATCAGGCCGGCAGGGATCACGCTTGTGAAGCTGTTTCCTATGAGTCGTTTGGCGATGGGCCCCGAAAGAAAAGCGACAAACGCAATCGGACCGGTTACCGACGTCGCCAGAGCAAGCATCCCTACCGAACTGAGAATAAGCAGTATTCGCGTCACGTCCGTATTTAATCCGAGCGTGACGGCTGACTGTTCGCCGAGCTCGAGTATACTTAAATGTTTCCCAAGCGCTATAACCACTGGTGCACAGACCACCACTCCGATGATTAACGGCAGCATAGCGTCAAGCTGTACCCCGTTCAGGCTGCCGCTTAACCACTGCAGTGCCTTCGACAAATCCTCCTGTCGGCCGATCAGCTGCAGGTACGATATAAACGCGGTGAGCATTGCCTGAACGCCGATACCAATCAATATCAAACGCCCCGTGGAAAACGATCCCGCTTTTGAAAAGCCATAAATAATGATCACGGTAGCAAGTCCGGCAATCAGTGCGGCGATGGAAACGACCCCATCACTCGTATGCAGAATGAGAATGCAAAAAAGAGCCGCCGCACTTGATCCTGCGGTAATGCCCAGTATTTCGGGGTTGGCCAGCGGATTTCTCAGCATAGTCTGAAAGACGTTCCCGGCAATGCCAAACGCAAAACCGGCTAAAAGCCCGGCAAGCATGCGCGGCAGCCGGATCGTGTTAACTGCAAAGGAGGCGCTGCCGGACGTATCCCCGGTCAGCGCCCGAAACACCTCCGGTACGGAATAGATCGTATTGCCAAGCAGCAGCATGGCACAGCAAAGCGCCAGGCAAAGCACCACCAGCAGCATATTAACAATCATCCATCTCCGTCGTCGCTGCCGGCGTTCAGCAATGATTACATTTATCACATTATTCATAACGACCGCACTTTCATTCGCATAGCTAAAAAGATTAACAGCGGGGCACCGATAAATGCCGTCACTACGCCCGCCTCCAGTTCACCCGGGCTGACCACAATCCTCCCCAAAACATCCGCTGTCGTAAGGATGATGGCTCCTACCATCGCTGATATTGGAATAATAAAGCGTAAATCAGGGCCGAGCAGCAGCCGGATGAAATGAGTGGACATAAGCCCGATAAAGCCTATCGGCCCTGCAAGCGCCGTAGCCGCCCCGCACAGGATAACGCCTGCAAAGGCGGCGATAATTCTCAGCACCCCGGTGCGGACGCCCTGCCCGGTGGCCACCTCATCTCCCAGAGCCAGCGCGTTGAGCGCCGAAGCCGACAGCACAGCCAGTATGACCCCCACCAGCAGAAAGGGAGAAAACGCTAAAATGCTGTTCCAGCTCCCGGAGCCGACGCTGCCCACCTGCCAAAACCGGAACTGATCCAAAATGTTCGACCGCGGCAGGATAATCATGCTGATGATGGAAGACAAAGCCGCGCTTGTGGCAGCTCCGGCCAATACGAGCTTCAGCGGGGTGGCCCCTGCCGGTCCCATCGAGCCTATCCCGTACACAAAAACGGCTGTGATAATGGCCCCTGCAATCGCAAAGCCGATGTACTGCCCCGCCGTGCTGATATTCCAGAATGCAAGACCTGCCACCACAAACAACGCCGCCCCTGTATTTACCCCTAGGATGCTCGGGTCAGCAATCGGGTTCCGGGTCACAGCCTGCATGAGCGCTCCGGATATGCCGAGAGCCGCCCCACAGCAAAGACTGAACACCGTCCGCGGCACCCGTTCCTGCACGACGCTTACGGCGTACGACTCTGTGCCCGAGTAGGACAACCCGGCTGTTATTTCCTCCCACGTAAGCGTCCGTGCCCCTAAAACGAGGGAAGCGAGCACACAGACAACCAGAGCAGCGGAAAAGAAAGCAAGTACTTTTGTCAGGTGCCTCGGTACATAATCAATAGCAGTGCTTCTTTTTTTCAAAATACTACTCATCGGATTCGTCGAGCGCTTCTCCAATCAGTTCTAGATATTCATCGATTGTGTAGGGAATCGATAGCGCTGTTGGCGTTCCTGCAGCTCCCAGTTCAGATCCATCCTCAACAAATGCTACGTTGCCTTCTTTAACAGCAGAGATTTGTCCGAGCTGTGGGTCGGCACGGACGGCTTCATACAAATCCTCATCTCCGTAGCCCATGATCAGATCGACGTCATTAAGCGCATCCGCATTTTCAGCACTCATCGTTACCGAAAACGCCGATTCGTCCTCGACTAATTCCGTTACGCTGTCCGGGTTTTCAAACCCCAGTTCATTTAAAAAGGAGACGCGTGGGTCGGCCGGCGTGTAAAAATGCAGCTCGGACAAATCATTGGCGGAAAAATTCACCCATGCGACAGTTTTGCCCTCGATTTCCGGATATTCAGAGGCTTTCTCTTCAATCAGGTTCTCCGTCTCTGTAATAAGCTCTTCGCCCTCGTTTTCCATAGCCATGCCTTTCGAATTTAACCGTATCTGGTCACGCCACGAGGTCGTCCACGGCGATTCCGGGTAGGCAACCACCGGGGCAATCTCGCTCAACAGATCATAATCCTCCTGGGTAATACCCGAGTAAGCGGCAAGAATGACGTCGGGATTGCTGTCGGAAACAGCTTCAAAGTCGAGGCCATCCGTATCCTGATAAACGTTGGGGTCTTCGGCCCCTAGTTCATCCAGCTTTTCCTCTGTCCATGGCAGAATGCCCTGATCATTAGTAACGCCGTAATTAGCTGCGGAGAAGCCGACAGGTATCTCGTCCAGGGCTAGCACCGTATCCTGGTTTCCCCACTGCACTGTCGCCACCCGCTCCGGCTCTCCTTCAATGACCGTTTCCCCAAAGGCGTGCTCAATTACGATTTCCTCTTCCTCATTATTTCCCTCCGACCCGGACGTTTCAGCCCCGTCAGAATCATTTTGGCCGGAACAGCCGGCAAGTGCTCCTATTACCCCTACAGAAGCAGCAGTAATGCCCAGTAAGCGTTTTGGATTTCGAACGATTCCCATGTTTTCTCCCCCATATATGTTTATGTATTACTTATCAATAGTGATAATGATTATCAATATCATTAAATATAGAGGAAATTTGTGAAAATGTCAAATGAGAATATAGTTTTTCTTGAAGTTATTATCTATGCGTCTTTTTCTGCTATTACTTTATAAAACCCTTTTGCCGGGAAGGACCGCCCGGTTACAAGCATCCCGGCCTCGATGACCATCCTCTCCATCTGTTCCGGGGAAATGCGCGGTGCCTGATGTGCGTTGGATGGGTAATCTTCCAGTTCCACTATTACCAGGCGTCCGCCCGGTACAAGTACCCGCTGCACTTCCTCGAGAACCAGCGCAAGGGACGAAGCTTCATGCAGCACGAGCGAAGCCAGAACCACTTCCACAGATGCATTGGAAAACGGCAGTTGATTCATCTCCCCCTGCACAGTGCTTATATTGGTAAGAGAATTCTCACCCGCCTTGGCTTCAATAAGTTCAAGCATCTCCAGATCGCGATCAAACGCAAAGACCTGTCCTTTCATTTTTTCTGCCGCCGGGAGCGTCAAGTATCCTGTCCCGGCTCCTAAATCCAGCACGCGGTCAGAAGTATGAATTGTAATACTTTCAAGCACTTTTTCCGGAGGAAGAGCCTCCCGCCGTTCTTTTCCGTCCAAATAGGCTTTTTTTTCGGATAATGAGTGAGGGTGATAATGCGTCATCTTTCTACCCCTTTCTCGCAAGTAAATTAACAAAGATATTAAAGATTCTTATTATCTTTAATCAAACCTACTATAGCACCCACTTTTTCGCTTGTCTATCATTACACCCGTCATTAAGAAGCTACCTAGTGGTGAGAGCAGCCCCTTATATCTTTATCGATAAAATCATTACCTGTTTTCATCTCTGCTTTCTGTTACGGCGGACGATTCTCGCAGAAATTTTTCAAACAGCGAGAGGTTCGACATAATAGTGACAATCCATTCATTTGCCTGAAACTCTTTTACACCTTCGTACAATTCCTCTTCATTACTGCATTCTACGATCGTGTATCCTTTCTGCTTCCATCCGTCTATGTTCATGTCCTCACGCCGGCCGGCAATTACTTCGCGTTCTTTTGAACTGTAGCAGTATATAAACGAAGGAGCAGTCATTGTTTCAGCCTCTTTTCTATAAAATTTGGTCCGGCAGATAAAAAGCCAGCACTAAGAAGCCTTCTTAGTACTGGCTGCGAAGAAAAGCGTTCTTCTTTTCAACTACTGCCGATGTATTATATTGTATGCTGGCAATCGGACTGGTCGGTCTTTAATACATATGAATATAAAAACCACAGAGAGGTATTGATCTCTGCAGCTTATCTGTCAGCGCTAATGTCTGAAGATTCCCGCCACTCTGTCTCAAGAAGTATTTCTCATTATTCAAAGCTCGGGTCGCAGAAATACAGACACAGGCTTTTCAGGCTCTCGTTTATCGTATATGATCATTCGTATAAGCCAAAATATCGCTTCATCTGCATGCAGCGCATTGAAAGGCGCTTTTGTCCATAATGCTGACCGCCTTGAGCTAAAATCCAGTTTCCATTTTTATACTAAAGCTATTTACTAATACCTTAATCATAACATAGTTTGTATAGTGCGCAAATTAAGCGTAATAAAATGATAATATTAAGCATGTAACGGCAGAAAAAACACCGTTGGAAAAGGAGTGAAGGCTATGCAAACTATCGGGCTGCTCGGAGGCATGAGCTGGGAGTCCTCCGCCCTGTACTATCAGCTGGTTAATGAGGAGGTAAACCGCCGGCTCGGCCGCCTGCATTCGGCCCGGTGTCTCCTGTACAGCGTCGACTTTGAAGAGATTGAACAAATGCAGGCCGCAGGGAGCTGGAAAGCTGCCGGAGAACAAATTGGGAAAGCTGCCGAAGCTCTTGAACGGGGCGGCGCCGACTTTATCGTTCTCTGTACCAATACGATGCACAAAGTCATCGAAATAATCGAATCGTACATACATGTGCCGGTGCTGCACATTGCTGAAGCAGCCGCTCGTGATATCCGGCGGCAGAACCTCACCCGCATTGGGCTGCTCGGCACCAGATATACGATGGAGGAAACGTTTTACACGGGCGGCCTTCAGGCAGCAGGGCTCGGGGTCACGGTCCCCGGTATCGATGCACGCACAGAAATCAACCGCATTATTTTTGAAGAGCTCTGCCAGGGTATCATCCGCCCAGTATCCAAAAGCTATATGCTCGAGGCGATGGCACATCTGCGGGAAAACGGGGCAGAGGGTATCGTTTTAGGCTGCACGGAGCTCGGCATGCTGATCACTTCGGAGGATACGGATCTGCCAGTGATCGATACGACCCGCGTCCACGCCCTCGAAGCGGTGAACAAGGCACTCGACAACTAAACGCTATGGAGGAATGATCATGGAATGGTTTCAGCATTACGGCGTAATGGGCGCAGTCTTTTTAACTGCTGCGCTTCTAGTTGTATTCAGCCGACTGCTCGCCCGCAACCGACGGCGCCCAAAACTTGTCGTGACTATTTTTTGTGTGCTTCTTCTGCTGGCTGCTGCCGTTGCAGCTGCCTACGGCTGGTGGGAAGCTTCAAACCCCATCACGGCTCTCAGCTTCGTGTTTCTCGCTGCCATGGTATGGCTCGGTGCCGGCACTGGTATATGTCTCCTTGGCATCCAAAAAGCATTAAAAACTTCAAAGGGGTGAGTTTTCATGCAGCACTGGAGCTTAACAAAAGAAATCCACACCGCGTATGGAAATATCCGTTACGACGTGCAGGGGAGCGGCCCGCCGCTCGTGCTCGTCCACGGCACGCCGTGGTCGTCGTTCAACTGGCGCCACCTGATCCCTACCCTCGAGCGCTCATACACCGTCTACTACTATGACCTGCTTGGATACGGGCAGTCGGAAAAGCGTGACGGGCAGGACGTTTCGCTCGGCGTGCAGAACCAGATCCTGGACGAGCTGCTGAACGCCTGGGGCCTTGATGACCCTATTATTATCGGCCATGACTTTGGCGGCACGACCGTGCTCCGTACTCATCTGTTAAACGAACGCCCGTTTCAAAAAATAATTCTGATCGACCCCGTCGCCGTGGCACCATGGGGCTCTTCGTTTTTTACCCACGTGGCGAGTCATATGGAAGCCTTTCAGGGCATTCCGGCCTTCATTCACGAAGCGATGACTGAAGCCTATGTGCAGGGCGCTGCCTATAAACCGATGCCTACGGAAACGCTCGCGGGCATTAAAGCACCGTGGCTCGGTGCTGACGGCCAGCACGCCTTTTACCGGCAGATGGCGCAGGCTGACCAAAAATACACTGACGAGATTGAATTCCTATACGGTGATGTTTCTGCTCCTGCCTTGATTGTGTGTGGACCGCGCCCATACGCTGCATGCTGCCATACCGGGCTCCCGCTTGGAACTCATTCCGGGAGCCGGCCATCTCGTGCAGGAGGACGCGCCGGCGCATCTGCTCGCCTGTATCACCGACTTTCTGCGCGAGGAATAAAAAAGATCCAGCATACTCTCCGATGAGAGCGTGCTGGATCCTTTGTTTACCACTCGGCGATTGTGCCGTCTTTATGCCGCCACACCGGGTTTTTCCAGTTGTGACTTTCCCTGGCGCGCTCGCGCACGTAGTCTTCGTTGATCGTGATGCCAAGACCCGGTCCCTGCGGCATTTTCACCGCGCCGTCCTCATAGGCAAACACGCTCTTGTCTTCAATATAGTCAAGCAGGTCGTTGCTCTGGTTGTAGTGAATGCCGAGGCTCTGCTCCTGAATGAAGGCGTTGTGGCTCGTCGCGTCCACCTGCAGGCAGGCGGCAAGCGCAATCGGGCCGAGCGGGCAGTGCGGCGCAAGCGCCACGTCGTAGGCTTCTGCCATGGTGGCGATTTTTTTGCCTTCGGTGATCCCGCCGGCGTGCGACAGATCAGGCTGAATAATATCGACCCAACCGTTCGCCAGGATGTTTTTGAACTCCCAGCGCGAATACATGCGCTCGCCGGTCGCAATCGGAATGTGCGTATGCTGGCGCAGCTCCTGCAGGGCCTCCATGTTTTCGGTCAGTACCGGCTCTTCGATAAACATCGGATGGTACGGCTCAAGCTCCTTGGCGATCACCTTCGCCATCGGCCGGTGCACGCGCCCGTGAAAGTCAATGCCGATGCCGACACCTGTGCCAACCGCTTCACGCACAGCCGCCACCCGGGCGACCGCTTCTTCCACCTTATCGAATGTATCAATGTACTGCATTTCCTCCGTGCCATTCATTTTAATCGCCCGAAAGCCGGAATCCACGGTTTCCTTCGCCGCAGCGCCGACATCACTCGGACGATCGCCGCCGATCCAGGAGTAGATGTTGATGTTGTCGCGGCAGGCGCCGCCCATTAGGTCATAAATCGGAGCGTTGTAAAACTTGCCCTTAATGTCCCAGAGCGCCTGGTCGATGCCGGCAAGCGCGCTCATATGAATCGGCCCGCCGCGGTAGAACCCGGAGCGGTACAGCTTGTTCCAGTGGTCCTCGATCCGCATCGGGTCTTCCCCGATCATGTATTCCATCAACTCATCAACGGCCGCCTTAACGGAAGCGGCCCGTCCTTCCACAATTGGCTCTCCCCAGCCTTCAAGGCCATCATCAGTCGTAATTTTTAGAAACAGCCACCGCGGCGGCACCTGAAATAGTTCATAGGATCGGATTTTCATCGGGATTCCCCTTTCGTCTGTTCGATATTTGCCAGCTGCAGGGCCCCCTGCAGCGACGCTTTTTCAAGCTCCTGTTTCGTAAAGGCGTGGACGGGGCGCTCCTGCTTCTGTTCGAGCACGTGCCGGTACGCCTCCTGCATCGCTCCGTGACCGCCGAGATATATCCAACCGGCACCGGCAGCGGCGCGTTCGAATGCTTTCATATCCTCGTACAATACCGCGCCGAGCAGCAGGTTTGCCCGGGCGTTTTCGGTGTAATCAGCAAACAAATGGCGCAGACGCACGTAGTACGCCGCCCGCGTAAACCCTTCCGTTTCCGCGAGATCCCAGCCCTCCATCAGCACCTCCGGCTCGAGCGCTTCCACAAGCTTCGGTCCGACCGAATCGGATAAAATCGTGGAGGCCCGCAGTGCCGAGAGCGTTTCTCCGGCCAGGGTGGACGTGCAGCTGAGCAGACGTGAGCCGTCTTCGACCCGGATGTATTTGGTGTGCGAGCCCGGCAGGAGGATCAGGCCGCTGCCTTCGGCCGGCGTATGACAAAGCATCCCGAATGCTTCAACCTCTTCGCCGCGCATCACATCCACCGGCTCTTCGCCGTTTTTCATGCCGGTGATCCAGTGCCAGCGCCGCGCATAGTAGCGCTCGTGCACCGTACGCTCGGCGAGTTCCTCCATCGTAAGCGGCGACGGGGCATGGGGCACTTCGCGCATGCCGATGTTTGCCGTCAGCATGCCGTAGCCAATCACATCCCGGAACGTAAACTGGGCGGTCAGCGTGTCGAGCTCGTTATCAATCAGCCGCTCGAGCAGCGAAAAGTCCTGCTCCATCGCCTGATTGCGCACGCCCTGATCGAGCGATATGCGCTTTTTAACCTTAAGCGTTTCGGTATCCACGACCCGGAGGCGGGTGTTGGTCGTGCCGCCGTCAATGACAATGACGTTCATCGGCTTCCGCCTCCTTCGCGGAGTAGCGCCCGTGCCTGTTCCATGTTACGGGTCAGCTGCTTCATCTCCCCGCGTTCAATAGCCTTCGGATCCACCACCTGGCTGCCAAGACCAACTGCGTGCCAGCCGTGCTGCAGGTACTCCTGCATGTTATCAAGCGACACACCGCCGACTGCCATCGCACGTACGTGCGGAAGCGGCCCGTGCACATCCTTCAAATAGGATGCACCGAACGCGCGTATTGGGAAAATCTTCACCATTTCCGCCCCGGCTTCAGTTGCCTGCAGAATTTCGGTCGGCGTGAGCACTCCCGGAATGACCGGAACGCCGTAGCGGCTGCCCGTTTCAATCGTTTTGGCGTCCAGCGTCGGCGCAAGCAGAAATTCCGCCCCGGATAAAATCGCCGTGCGCGCGGATTCCGCATCGAGAACCGTGCCGGCGCCTATATGCAGATCGCTGTGGGTCGCTTTTGCCCATTCAATCGCCGCAAGCGCTCCCGGCGTATTCATCGTCACCTCGAGTACGCGGGCCCCGCCCGCATATAACGATTCAATTACCTGCTGCAGCTGCGTTTTATCACTGCTGCGGATGATCGGCACTATTTTCTCCTGTTCAATCGTCTGAATAATACTCATAGCCGTTCGGCCTCCTTTTGTTCCTTATTAAGGAACAATGTTCCGTATTATGATTAAAAAGAAAGTTTCTTACGGAAATTACTGCTTACAGTGTAGCAGAGCGCGCAGTAGATTGAAAGCGTTCTTTTTAATGGCCGAGCTCCCGTGATATGGCTGCCGCCGCCCGCTGCACCTGCTGTACGGTTGTTTCCCAGTCGATTGTTTCTGCATTCATATGCGGCATCGTTACACTCACCGCCGCCACCGCCCGCCGGTGGAAATCAAAGATCGGAGCCGCCACACAGGTAACGCCGAGCTCGTGCTCCTCCCGGTCATAGGATATACCCTCTTCCGCGATTTGTTTCAGCTCGACCGTCATCGCTTCTTTAGACGTAATGGTGTGCGGGGTGTGGCGTATCATCTCCTGCGCGTCCACCAGCTTTTCCTGCACGTGCGGAGGCTGAAACGCAAGCAGCGCTTTGCCGACGCCGGTGCAGTAGAGCGGCGCTTTACGGCCCACGCGGGAAAACAGGCGCAGCCGCGCGTACGTTTCCACTTTATCAATGTAAACGACCTGGGCGCCTTCGAGCTGCACGAGGTGCACCGTACTCGCCGTCGCCTGGGCCAAATCGTGAAGAACGGCCGAAGCGGCTTTTCGCACGTCGATCGATTCCGCCACCCGTTCGCCCATCTCCATGAAGGCGAACCCGAGCGTATACACATCGCGCCCGCGTCCCTGCTTCACGTAGCCCTTCTGCAGAAGAGACGCCAGCAGTCGGTGCACCGTGCTTTTGGCAACATCAAGGCGGTTCGCAAGTTCCGTGACTCCAAGGCCTTCCGGCGATTCGGCCAATAGGTCGATGATCTGGAGCGCTCGGTCGACGGACTGGACTCCGTTTGTGTTCATGCCACCTTCCTCCTTTCAGTACTGCAATCATCGTAGCACATTTTCCCGGTATGTTAGTATAAAACTACACGGTAAATGGAAAAGTAAGGAAGGAGTATTGTATGTATTCCCGCATGTTTGTGGATGAGCACTGGAATTTGATCTCGAGTATTCTCGGCAACTTTGCTGTGATGTTTGCGATGCTGATCGGCATCGACGGTCTATCTGCAGGAGAGCCTCCCAGCATGGTAAGCATGGTAAGTGTGGCAACAGTAATTGCTCTGCTTCTCTGTGTTAATACCGTACGGAAGTTTCGGGAGTTTCGGGAAGAGGAATGAAAAGCGCCTATCCTGGAGGATAGACGCAGTTGATTTATACATATTATTAGTTGTACACAATTCCGCCGTCGATCAGCACTGCCTGACCGGTCATGTAATCTGAGTCCGGCGACGCAAGATAGGAAACGAAATTCGCTACGTCCTCCGGCGTCTGCGGACGCCCCAGAGCGATGCCGGCCGTGAATTTCTCAAATGCGTCACCCGGCTTTTCGAGCCCCATTTCTTCAACCATCCGGGCATCGATGCGCTCCCACATGCTCGTCCCGACCACACCTGGGCAGTAGGCGTTAACGGTAATGTTGTCCGGCGCCAGTTCCTGCGCGGAGGCCTGCGTTAAACCTTTAACCGCAAACTTGGTGGCCGAGTAAATACCAAGCATTGGAAAGCCTTTATGGCCGGCAATACTGCACGCGTTAATAATTTTGCCGCCGCCCTGTTTTTTCATCTGTTCGGCTGCTGCCTGAATGCCAAAAATAACGCCGTTCACATTCACCGCGAAAATTTTCTCGATGTCTTCTTCTTCTACTTTTAATAGCGGAGCAACATGATCAATACCGGCATTATTTACGAACACATCGACGCTTCCTAAATGATCGGCGGCTTTTTTCACAAGATCGTTAATGTCCTGCCTGCTAGTTACATTGGCTTCCACAGCCAAGGCTTCACTGCCACTGTCTTTGATGGCCTGCACCGTTTCCTCCATTTTCTCCTTATCAATGTCGCTGATCACGAGATTAAATCCATCCTTCGCCAATCGCGTCGCAATACCCTTCCCAATCCCCTGCCCCGACCCCGTTACAACCGCCGTTTTACTCATTGCTCTCACCCTCCATGTAATAGATTCAAACTAATAACCCTTACCTTTTCGCCCCTTTCCATAAACCTTAATTACGACTAAAGAATCAAAACTTTAATCATGAAATTAAAAACGCCTCCCCGGAGGAAGACGCTTTTCATTTACCCTTTTTCGTTTACCACCAGCCCGGCCTGGCGAAGGATCGAAGCATTAAAATCAAGAAGTGATTCGGGCGGTATTTCCCGCACGATCTCCTCTGTCTCGCGGTCGATCACCTGCACGTACACCCGGTCGGTGTCTTCGTGCACGTTGAACTTCAACCGTGTTAAATGCGGGTCGAGCATCGCACTCAACGTTTCGAATGATTTTTCCACTTCCTTCTTTGTCACGTGAAGCGCGGAATTGGTTTCTGCTGCCACCAATTCATTCGGCGTTACTTTTGAAGCATCCATAACGCCTGTCTCCCGCTTCGACGAAGCACCTTCGCCGCCGGCTGATCGAATAGAAACATCCATCTCCCGCCTACCTCCTCCTGGGATGATCCCTATCCCTTTACGTCGATCGACTGGCCTTTGCCTGAAACGACGCTCTGCATCGTCCCGGCCTGGTTGCCGCCAGCCATGTCATCGAGCAGCTCGGCGCTCTGCTTCGACGCCGTTTCCATCGACTGGCGCATGAGCGATATGTTCGCCTGCTGCTGCGCCTGCAGTTGACTGCTTAGGATTGAAACACTGCCGACATCGATATCATCACCTCCTTTCCAATTAAAAGTATAAAAAAGGCCCTGGGGCGTCAGAACCTCTAGATGTATGTTCATGTTGGTAAAAAGTGTCTTCTTTATTTATAATATCGGAAGAAATTCGTGGGAGTGTAGTGTTGAAGCTTAAGATAATAAGTACGGCTGAAATTGCTGCTCCAGTTCCTCCTGCAGCTTCTTGACGTTAGGGGTTAACGAGAATTAAAAAATTTCCTGGAGGGGGGCGTAGAAACGGTTCTCTAAATGAGTAACGCGAACGTTAATGAGTTTTTTTTCTAGCCCATTAATTGATACATAATGTGAAATTTAAATTTTATTAAAAAACTATAATTTTAATGGCTCTCCTTTGGTGAAATTTTTTGAAGCTTTTTGTCCAATAATTTGGTTGAAAAACTTAGGAGCTAACCCGTAACCCGGACGTACTATTTTTAAATTTTTTCCCGAAAATAACTCTCCTGTTTCAATATCTTGGGAAACGTAAATTGAGCGACGAAATTTTAAAGAAGCTTTTTCGTTCTCAGTGGGACCATAGGTGATTTTGCCAAGGCTTTGCCAAGCTCGTTCTGTTTCTTTAACTAGCATACTCATCTCCATTGGTTCTAAAGAAAAATCTGCATCCACGCCCCCATCGGCCCTGGAATTCGTAAAGTGTTTTTCGATTACTGTAGCTCCTAGAGCCACACTAGCTGTAGCAACTCCAATACCCATAGTGTGATCCGAAAGGCCTACTTGGCATTTGAAAAGCTCACCCATATGAGGAATAGTGTTAATATTGGTATCTTCTGGTGTTGCCGGATAAGTACTTGTGCACTTTAATAGTATTAGGTTTTGACACCCTGCATTTCTTGCCGTCTGCACAGTTTCTTTTAATTCTTCTATTGAAGCCATACCTGTAGAAACAATCATCGGCTTCCCTGTTTTAGCTACTTTTTCAATTAGCGGCAAGTGGGTATTCTCAAAAGAAGCGATTTTATACATCGGGATCTTGAGAGTTTCCAGGAAATCGACTGCCGTTTCATCGAACGGTGAACTAAATGGTATCATTCCAAGTTCCCGACACTTTTCAAAGATTGATTCATGCCACTCCCAGGGAGTATAAGCTTCTTGATAAAGACTATGAAGGGATTTTCCTTTCCATAGACTATTAGAATCACTGATGTAAAAATCCTCCGAATCTACATTTAAAGTTAAAGTGTCTGCTGTATAGGTTTGCAGCTTTAATGCATGAGCCCCAGCCATGGCTGCTTCTTCTACAATATGTAAAGCCCTTTCAAGTGATTGATTATGATTGCCTGACATTTCTGCAATGATGAATGGAGGCTCCCCATCTCCTATCTTTCTTCCTTCTAAATTAAAAGCATTCAATTTTTGACCCCCCTCTATTTCTTTCCTCTATTATCTTTTTCGATTTTTATCAAATATGTTTCATTATTATAAACAAAAAAAGCAGGATATTTTTCATTATCTACGGTTCTCAAAAGTCTTATTTGGCTTGCTATCGTTTCATCAATATTTAGTTCACTATCTTTTGGTTTTCTTTTAGGGTAATAACTAGCTGTTCCTTTTTGTTTTTCGCCCTCATTTATAATATCTGGATATTCATTTATAAATTTGATACATAAATCAATTATGACTTTCTCTTGTTTTTCTCTTATTTCATCAATTAATTCATTTCCTGAAAAAAATATTTTTTCTTTCAAATAAATGGGTCCACTGTCTACAGTCTCACATGCTTCAAAAAGGCACATTGTAATTTCATTCTTACCTTCTAATATTTGCCAAGTTACTGGAGACCATCCTCTTCCTTTTGGAAGATCACTACCATGAACTACGATATTATGAAGATTTCTTTGTAAAGTTGACGAACTTACCAACTCTTCGCAGCTTAACAAGAAAACAATGTCTCCTTCTGAAATAAGAGCGAGGTCATGAATCCAACTTACATTATGTCCTTTATCTAAAAGTCTATTTTTCAACTCAAAAATATATGAATTACTCCAACTCTTTTTATCGGAAACAATTGTAATATCATAACTTTTCATTTTAATTTTTGCACCACTCTTTGTACGCCTTCTCCATCACTCAATTGCCTGCTTATTTTGATTAATTGAAGGCGATATGTATAATTATCAATTAAATTGATTAAAGCTTGCTCTATATCCTCTACACTCACATTTGTACTTCTACCCATATTAGTTACCGCACCCAAATTTGCTAAGTTTTCACTAATTTCCACCTGGTTTTCAGCAACATTAATAACAATAGAGGCTAGACCTACACAACATCTTTCCCACGTCGTGCTGCCTCCAGCCCCGACAAATAAATCTGCTTTCCTCATTAATTCCCCCATATTTGATACATTAAAAAAATAATTCATATTAGGAATATTTTCTATTTTATTTTGGATTTGTATTTTGCGTGGGTTAGACACACCTATAATTACGTCAACTACAATATCAGAACGTTTCAACCTTTTTATTGCTTCAATTGTCTTACCAGTTTCATCAGTAAGATCGCTCCCCCCAAAAAACACCAAAATTCTTTCTACACTTCTCTTAGGAGGCGAGACAATCTTTCTCACTTCTTTAAACTCTTTTCTTAAAAGTGCGTAGGAAGGACCTAGTAGTAAATCACAATTTTCACTTACTAATCTTTGATATCTTTTTTTCGTATCAATATAATAATTTTGATCAAGTAATATATCACATATATGCTTTCGATTAGCTAAGTCATCAATTACCAAAAGTTTTTTTACATTTTTCTTAAGTTTACTTTCCCAACGATAGTCTATCGCATAATGATCAACCACAAGAAGGTCTATCGGAAAGAACTTGCGCAAACATTTAAACGTTTTTTCCGCATCTTCTTCTTGAGTGCTGAGCAACCAGTTATTAATATTATTTTTAGGCTTTTCTATTTTAAGAACTTGAAACCCTTTTTTATTTATTAATTGTTCTAGATGCCCCGGATGATCACTAATAACGAATATCACTTCATACATATACTTTTTTAATTCTTCTGCCAGGGTTAAACAACGCATAACATGGCCAGTTCCTATTTCTATAGAACCATCTACTCTTATAGCTGCCGTTTTCTTCATGGCTTCACCTGAATTTTCTTTTGCTCTACTGCTGAATTAATAGCAGTTAATTCCGGTTTTTCTTTCATTAATGCTAGTATGTCCTCTAGATAAAACTTACAACTTTCATATGAAAATGCGGCTAGAATTTGCTCAACTAATTCTAAGTCTTCTATCGTGTCTACAGTACAACGATAACTGCTTTGATCACTTTTATAAGTTACTTCATGAATATTAAAAAGTTCCGGGTGAAAATAAATATAAGGAGTGACATGCTCCCGTTCAAATGACTTCTCTGCTTCCAAATGAGCCTTCTCTAAAGCTTCAAAAGTAAATATTTCAGCATCCATTCCTCTCGGGTAGGAGCGGGTTAATGTATTTGAAACATAATCATACCTCCCATTCTCGAAAGTACTTATAATCTCATCTACTACTTCAGGATCAATCAACGGGCAATCAGACGTTATTCGTACAATTTGGTTTGCTTTATACGAAATAGCTGTTTCATAATAACGAGATAACACATCTTCTTCAGAACCTCGATAAAAAGGAAGTTCGTATTCCTCACAAAAATTAATAATGGGGGCGTCCTTATCCTTTACAGTAGTCGCTATAACTATATGATCAATCTTTGTACTTTGTTGTAACCGTTCCACCTCATAAGCTAATAAGGGTTTTCCATTAATATTTCGAAGTGCTTTCCCCGGCAGGCGGGTGGAGCCCATTCTAGCTTGAATAATACCAATTGTATTCACCTGGAGCACCTTCTATCTTGAATATTGTTGAACTACTTCTTCTACAACATTACTTACGTCCAAAACATCCTGATCACTCATAGCAGGGAAAAGAGGTAATGATAACATTTCTTCGTATAAAGCTTCAGCTTTTGGATACCTTTCTCTTCCGTAACCTATTTCCTGGTAGTAAGGTTGGTAGTGGACAGGAATGTAGTGAACATTTACTCCAATGTTCTTCTCTTGAAGTATTTGAAAAATTTCTCGTCGTCCAACGGTCAACATGGAAAGGTTTAAACGAATAATGTATAAATGCCAGCTTGATTCACCCTCTGCCATTTGAAAAGGGAGCGTCACACATGCTATTTTTGCAAAAGCTTTGTTATATGAAGCAACAATTTCTTTTCGGCGCTTTATAAATTGATCTGCTTTTTTTAATTGGCTAGCACCTAGAGCAGCCTGAATATCTGTCATTCGCGAATTCCGACCCAAAAATTGCATTTCATAGTACCAGGGCCCTTCATTTCGTTCCAATTTCGCTGGTTCGCGAGTAATTCCATGAGAACGAAACTGCAAAAGAAACTCGTAGTAATCACGATTATTTGTAGTAATCATTCCACCTTCCCCTGTGGTAATATGTTTCACAGGATGAAAACTAAACATAGTCATGTCACTAAGAGCCCCTACTTTCTTATCCTTGTACAATGCTCCAACTGCATGAGCCGCATCTTCAATAACTATAAGAGCATTTTCCGCCGCTATACGATTTATCGCTTCCAGGTCTGCAGGCTGGCCAGTAAAATCTACAGGAATAATAGCTTTTGTTTTCTTTGTGATTTTCTTTTTCACCTGTTCAGGGTCAAGATTATATGTGTCTTCCTTAATATCTGCAAAAACTGGCTTCGCTCCTTGATACAAAATGCAATTGGCACTGGCGACAAACGTCATAGGCGTAGTAATAACTTCATCACCTTCACCAACCCCTGCAGCAAAACAAGCTGCATGAAGAGCATCTGTACCATTAGAAAAAGATACAGCATAAGCTGCATCTACATAAGCTGCAAATTCGTCCTCGAATTGTTTTACTTTAGGACCCGTGGTCAAGTAGTCACTTCTTAAGACATCTACAACAGCCTGGATATCCTCTTCATCAATACATTGTTTTCCATAAGGGAGATAGCTATCGCGCGTATAACTCATTTATTTAGACCTCCCTTACTTTTTGATGCTTTCTTTATAATTAAGTTGCTCTCTCAGTTCTTCTACGGTCAGCCATTCTTCATTCGTATTACTAATGTAGCCAAACCCTTCTTCTAGTGGCAAGCCTTTATAAAAGCCTTCAGTACCCCACCAAGGAAATTCTGGTTGTATTAAATAATATGTATCGTATTCTAACGTACGCCTGGCATCGTCTTCTGTAATCATCGCTTCATGAAGCTTCTCCCCTGGCCTTATACCAACTAATTCGATTTTGCAATCTGGAGCAATAGCTTTAACTAGATCCGTAACCTTCATACTTGGAATTTTCGGTACAAATATTTCTCCTCCATGCATTCGTTCCAGACTATCCAACACAAATTGAACACCATTCTTTAAAGTCAGCCAAAATCTTGTCATACGCTCATCAGTAATTGGTATAATACCAGTGTGCTTCATTTTTTCAAAAAATGGCACTACGCTTCCTCTGCTTCCTACTACATTACCGTATCTCACTACAGAAAATTTCGTCTCTTTTTCCCCTACATACGAATTAGCTGCTACGAATAGTTTATCTGAAGCTAATTTAGTTGCTCCGTACAGATTAACCGGGCTACACGCCTTGTCAGTGCTTAATGCAATAACTTTTTTGACGTGACAATCAATAGCTGCTTCAATAATGTTTTGAGCCCCGTTAATATTCGTTTTCACTGCTTCAAAAGGATTGTACTCACAAGCTCCTACATGCTTCATAGCTGCAGCATGTACAACTATATCCACTCCTTCAAAAGCTCGGTATAACCGGTCTTTATCTCTAACATCTCCAATGAAAAATCGAACCCTTGAATCAGTAAATTCCTGGCTCATTTCATATTGTTTAAGTTCGTCCCGGCTAAAAACAATTACTTTCTTCACATTAAGATTTAAAATATTATTAATAAACGCTTGGCCAAAAGAACCAGTACCGCCCGTAATTAAAATTGTTTTATTTTCAAATTCCAATATGTATCAACTCTTTTCTGCTAACTCTATTTCTTGATCTTTTTGAATTTCTGTCATTACTTCTATATATATTGGCAATAATATTTCCAGGTTTTCTTTCATTAAATTAATATAAGGCTTAAAAGCTTCTACAATCTTTTTTCCTTTTTCTAAATTATCTTTCTCAAAACGAAGTTCTTCCACTTTATTACCCACTATCTTATTTTGAACTCTAGCCATAGGTAATAAAAATAATGTGTAGAAATCCATATTAGTAATTTTTTTAAACTGATCGTCGAACTGATTAAATAAAATAGACAATGATTTGGTAGACAAAGCATCTTTTGAACTGTTTATTTTGTTTAATGTTTCTCCAATACTATTCAACAACTTTGTAAGTTCATTAATATTTTTATCCATTTTAATTTTGGACTTTTGGAATTCTTTTAATTCCACAGGAAAAGTTAAATTTTCGTACCAATTTACATTTACTTGCGGTTCTTCTAGTTTTTTTTCTATCACTTCCTGCAAATCCAAGAAAACAGTGCCTTCAATGTTAGCTCCTTCTTGAGTCGTATTTATGAAATTTGTGTTCCTAAAAGCACGAATAGTATTTTCCAATCCAGCTTTCATTCTTAAAAAGCTTTCATTTGTTTGTATTTCTTCTCCCGTCACACTTTTAACCTGCAGCAGATCATCCCAAGAATAATCTATTTCTTTATTAGGATTTCCCTCGTAGTTTACCCCTTTAGAGTAGTGCTTCCCATCTAAATATGCCAGGTTCTGTCCGACAAATATAACCGGATCACTTCCTAATTTTGACAATAATTCTGTTGTGACAACAGCGATTGATGGGGCATCTTTGACTTTTGGAAGTCCAAGTTTTTTGTTTGATTTTAGGAAATATGATGAAACTGTGTCCTGTGTAGTAATCATACAAGCTTTTGGGCCACGATATTTTTCAAGAGTTTCGCATCCAACACTTGTCCCAAATATCATAGGAATATCAATATCGGCTTCCTTATTAATCGCTTTTCCAAATACGATATGATTATGAGGTTGAGGATCGTATGTACAGACTGCATCAGGGTAAATATCGTATTCTACTAAAGTGTTATTTGCAGAACCAACAGCGAAAATATACGCTAATTTATTTTCTTTTATATATCTTAAGTTATCAATTTCTTGATATAGGGACGGCCCAGCTGCAACTATAAGCACTGGTCTATTTTTAAAAAGAGCCTTATTTTCTTTCTGAAGTATGTTTGGGGTTTTAACTGTATGTTTTAAGTTTATTAAACTATTTATTGTCCATAACTTCTCATAGGCATAATTAGTTTTTAAGTTAGATCTTGTATCTTTTAAATAACTGACAAATAGATTTAGAAAATTTTGGTATTCTTCTTTAAAAACTCTTTCATAACTAGGTAGAGAAATGAATAAAACATTATGCGATAATTCATCGGAGTGTTTATGAAAAAATTCTTCTCTTCCAACGTTTAGAGTTTCTACGAATAGTTGTTTAATAGAATTATTTCCTAATATATGTATAGATCTCGTATTAATTAGACATTGAAAAATATCTTCTTTTGGTTCATACAAAGTGAGGGATAAATGAGGATACTGCTTAGCTATTAATTCAACATGATACCCAAGACCTACGCCATAAAAAAATATATGAGTTTTTTCATTCAATTCTTTTGAAAACTTTCTTACGAGGCTTTCTGCCTCGCGCCAGGGATCATATTTACTGTGTAAATACATATCTTCACCATTTTGTGTAAATTTTAATGTCGGTGCCCCTGATTTTGATTTTTCAATATGTGTATTTTGCTCTTCAGAATTATTCCTTAAAGTATTTCGAACCTCATAAAAATTTTTTTGAAGAAAAGCAATATTTTCAGTGTAAACCATAACGTACACCTTCCAAGTAAATGATATTCTGCGCTGCTTTTCGAATCTCGACAAATAAAGGTTCAACTTCATAACTAAGTATATCAGCAAACAAGATAGTATCTTGATTCTCAAATACTGCTTCTACTTCTTTTATTACATTCTCTAATTCAACTATTTTAGTCTGCACTTTTTTCCAGTTTTCAGGTTTGAATTTTAATTGGTTAATAGTTTTAACCGTTGTATAAATCCACTCAATTCCTTCAAGGAACTGAACCGTTTTTGTAGAACCTATTTCTTGTTCATTACTATACAACTCTTCTATAAATATTTTGACTTCTGGTAATGCCCGCTCGATATAAGCTTCAATCGAATTTAGAGACTCCTGGATTATTGCAGATTCTGTCTTAAAAACAGCTTCAACTTTTTTTAATCTCAACAGATTTTCTCTAAAGTATTTTTCATATTCGTTAAATACTTCTGAACCGTCAATAACAAAATGTGTGAATAAATAATCAGTATTTTTTAAAGCTTCATTTACTTTGTTTTCAATAGTTTGAAGACTTTGAATTTCATTACTCAATGTTATTGTTTTTCCTTGAATAATAAGTTCCATAGAACCTTTTCCTCTCTAACTTTAATCGTATTGTTAATAAATCTATTTTACTACATGAACTAATATATTATTTTTAATTATTCATTTTTATTAACATATAACTACATAATTTTCAATCACACATAGGAATATATTCTCAGTAATAATTTTTCGCTAAATGACTAAAAGAATTCAAATTAATAAAGAGGCTTCGGATGTCCGAAGCCTCTAGATATTACTGAAGTAATTGAAGGACTGATTGAGGTTGTTGATTGGCTTGAGCAAGCATAGATTGAGAAGCTTGTGAGAGAATATTGTTCTTTGTCATATTCATCATCTCTTTCGCCATATCCACGTCCCGGATCCGAGATTCAGCAGATTGAAGATTTTCAGCTGAAGTACCTAAATTATTAATTGTGTGCTCTAAACGATTCTGGTAGGCTCCAAGCTTTGAACGCTCACTGGAAACTCTCTCAATAGCGTCATTAATAGTAGTAATTGCTGTATTGGAACCACTTTGAGTTTCAAGCGCTCCCGTTCCAGAAGCAGGAGTTTTTAAATCTTGAATACTGCTTCCCGAAGCTATACTACCACTAGCGTCAGCTGTGCCTAAGCGAGCAGTATCCATTGATTCGATAGAGAGTTCAAGATTTTGGTCTGAGTTCGCCCCAATTTGGAAAGTGAAAGACTGAGCAGCACCGGTGAAATCGCCTCCACTATCTTTTGCCCCTAATAAATTTTGCGTATTAAATTCAGTATTTCCTGCTATACGATCGATTTCGTCTACCAATTGGTCAAGTTCTTTTTGTAACTCTCCTCGATCTGTTTCTGTATTTGTATCGTTAGAAGATTGAACAGCAAGTTCTCTCATACGTTGTAAAATACTATGAGTTTCATTCAAAGCTCCTTCTGCAGTTTGAATCAATGATACGCCATCCTGCGCGTTACGATCTGCCTGCTCTAAGCCACGAATTTGGCCTCGCATTTTTTCACTGATTGCAAGTCCCGCTGCATCGTCGCCAGCACGATTAATCCTTAGACCAGAAGATAGCTTTTCCATTGAATCACCCATATTGTTCTGGTTCGAGCTCATTTGACGCTGTGCGTTCATCGCGCCTAAGTTGTGGTTAATAATCATTGTAAAATTCCTCCTTGAATGTGTAAGTACTTTCCACGTCCTTGTGGTAAGCCTATGTCACAGAATTTGCTTTTACGCCCGTACGCTGCGTTTCGGCATTTCCTGCTTACACTCCTTATATCGGCTGTTCGGTTTAAGTATTTAGTATTTTCTGGCATTCTCTTAAAATATTCTTTTAGTTATATTATGCAAAAAGTACTAGTTATTTTCACATAGCATTCGTATACTTATTTACGGGCATTCCAGTGGGGCAATAATTTAGTCAAGGATGGGGTAACTATGAATAGTTTTATTGTTTTGGAAGAGTACGAAGTAAATGAAAACACGATGGCGATTGTGCCACATTTTGAAGGAGAGGCGAAAAGTATTATATGGGAGAAGGACGGGGCTCGTATTCCGGCTTCGTGTACGCCGACCGCTATTATTAAACGGGGGTGTCTGCGGGGAGGATCTTCTTTTGAAGGACGAAGCGAAGCGGTGAAGCATTACTTACATATCCGCAAGAAGCTGCCGGTGCCCGTGAATCCATCGGAAGGCATTTATGCGTTTCCGATTTCATCGCTGCGCGATCCGGAAAACATCTGGATTTTTTATAACCACGTGCAGCCCGGGCAGTTTATTACTTCAGATGATGGCACTTTAATTCAGTTTACCGACGGTGCTTCTCTTCCGACAAAAGCGAGTACCTTTATGATCCAGCAGCAGCTGTTTCGTACTGGTCACTGCCAGAGCATGTTCACCGCCTAAAAAGCAAAAAAAACAGAGCAGGGAGTATTGGGGACTCCCGCTCTGTTGATGTTTGCTTGGTTAGAAAAGTATAATGCCTAAAAAAATTCAGCGACGTTGCTGTCTAGCTACGATGCTATGATTCTAAGAAGTAGTTTCAAGACTGCGTCAGCATGTTCGCTAATAATACTAAAAGTCATGCCGGGCTGAAATATAGAGCACGGCATTTTTTGATGCGTGAATTCCGCCGCTTGAGCCCTCGGGTTATTTAACATAGACTTAAGCGGCATTTTTGTGCTCTCTTAAACTGTCCAGCTACGCCACCCAGCCGTCTGGAGCGGCTGTACAGGGTAGCTTCGCTTTTCGTGATGTCTAGCTTCGGTCCGCAGTCGCTCGTTCCGTTGACCTTCCCTGCCTTCCTTGTTTGACAACAAGTCCAGGCAGGGCGTGGTCAGCCGTACGAGACTCCTGAACGGCGGACCTACGCCTTTCTATCACGTAATAAACTCGACCCAGTTTTCTTCGATCGCACGCTTGATGGTGTGCGTGCGATCATTGGCCTGCATCTTTTTCGTCAGGTGGCTGACGTGGTTGTTGACGGTGGCTACTGCCAGAAAGCATTCCTCGGCAATTTTGCGGTTGCTTTTGCCTTCGAGGATTTTTTCCAAAATCCTGATTTCTGCTTCGGACAGCGTGCCGCGTGCTTTATGCACGTCGAGTTCGAGCTGCTGTTCGGGGGGTTCTTCCTGAAGCTGGTTCATGCGGCGGTACCGTTCAACGACCTGCGGCTGAAATACCGGGTCGATGTACGTCTGAAACTGCGTGGCGCGCATAAAATGCTTGCGCCAGTCGTCTTCTTCGCGCTCGGCGGCAAGAAGCATCGTCACCTCCTGGCAGATGAATTCATCCACCAGATGTCTGAGCCGCTCCGGCAGGTTCACACCAATCCTGCACGCGGACCCGACCCGTTTTGCTTCCTGCAGACGCACAAACGCATCCAAATCACTGCACGCTGTGTAATAAAGCGTGTCCTTCTGCAGACCGCGCTGCATGAGCGTGGTCCACTCTTCCCCATTCGTGCGCACAGCCAGCTTCCCCATTGATTCTGCTGCCTGCGGCAGTACTTCTGATCCCTGCAGGTCGATAAATAAAATCGGTACCCTGCTTCCCGGGATGTTGCGACTGTAAGTCCTGGCCATTATGTATTCCTCCTGAGACCTCACCGAAAGTGATGTTTTTTTTGTTGAACACACTTTCCCCAAGCATGCCCTCTGCGTTTTTGTCTGTTGATTTCTCTCTGTAAACTGCAGCAGGACAACCAATCCCCTGAACTCGAACGACCGTATACAAATTCTACCTTTTTTTCACAGGTCCCGACAAGAAGCCCTATGACCCTAGGCATTTTCCACTTATCGTAAATTAATTATATCATAAATATGAATAAAGAACTATAATATTTCCTTATTGTTCATTTTTTAGATACATTTCCATATTTTTTAGTATTTTTATTAGTTCGTAAGTTGTATGTAGTGAATGAATAGCCATTTAATTATTTTTTGATATTTTCCGATAATTTCTGCAAAAGCGTAATATCACCCGCAAGTGACTGCCGGTTTTCCTGCTGAATAGAAACGTATACTTCCTGGCGATGTATATCAATATGCTCCGGGGCATCGATACCCAGCTTCACCTGGTCTCCTTCTATTCCGAGTACAGTGATCGCGATATCATCCCCGACACGAATTGATTCTTTTTTCTTTCGTGTGAGTACTAACATGATCCTGTGCCTTCTTTCTGCGTCCGCTGAAACAGCAGATGCTTCGTCTCGTACGGCGACTGTGCCATCGGCCACTGCTTGCCGAGCTTTTGTTCGACGTTAATAATAAGCGGTGCCTGCAGATTCGCCGTACTTTCTTCGAGTGTGTTTGCAAGCGTCAGTGTGACATAGACAAGTACCTGCTCCGGGTTTTCGATATGCAGCTGTTCCGTGACTGCGTCCGGTACTTCAAGCTCATAGTCCGGGAAAAACACGAACGGGTCGGCGGTAATAAACGCAATGTGCGCGTGTTGCACGGACTGCATAATAAACAGGCTGCCGCTGTCGTCGAACGGAAGAAAAACAAAGTCCCGTTCGTCTTCAAACGCCGGAATACCCTGCGCAAAACGGGTAATATCCTCTTCTTCAATTGTGACAGCACCTAAATGCTTCGTTTCGATTTCCACTCCTCTGCCTCCTTGTAAATTGAATGCCTACGCGAAACAGATGACAGTCACAAAGACCAGTATACTGAATCGCTCTTCATAATAAAACAGATTTTCCCACATTTTATAAAATTTTATCTTAAAAAGTCCATAAGCGTCGTCTGCATGATACGTCCGGCCGAAGCGAGAGCTGCCTGGTGCACGGTCTGCTGGTTCGTTAAATTGGTAATGACTTCTTCCAAATCGGCGTCTTCGTTGTTGGACATGATTTTGTTGGAAATGACCTTTTGATCGGCAAGCCGGCTTTCAATCATTTCAATCCGGTTCGAGCGCGCGCCGAGTTCGGCCCTCTCATTCACTATGGTGTTCATCTGCTTATCGAGCGTGCCCAGGTATTCCTGCAAATCCTCACCGGTCGTATCTGGATTTTCCAGATCGGCCTGCAGCTGTTCGAGTTCGGCAAACAGCTGCTCGTTAAACACCCCGCCCGGCGTGGAGCTCACCTCGATGTTAATGCCCTTCATGAGCTCCATTTCCACTGCATCGCCGTGACCGGTAAAGCTGTCCGCCGTTACGCCGTTTTCGGCCGCATTCGTGTCAATCGGCGGATTCGTCGTATTGGAGCCGTTAAAAATGTATTTGTCGCCGACCTTCGAATTGGCGGAGCTGATCAGCTGTTCCTTCAGCTCGCTGATTTCTTTGGCTATATTGCCGCGCTGTTCGCCTTCATACGTGTCGTTCGACGCCTGAGTAACGAGCTCGCGCACCCGCTGCATTACCTGGGTCGCTTCCCCGAGAGCGGCGTCACTCGAATCAAGCCAGTTGTGAGCTTCACCTACGTTCCGTTCAAACTGCTCCACCTCCCCGACCTGGGAGCGGTACCGCATCCCATTCATGGCGACGACCGGGTCCTGGGAGGCACGGGTAATTTTCTTGCCGGTGGACAATTGGTCCTGCAGGTTCATCATCTGATCGTAGCTCTGGCTGATATGGCCGTTGGACCGCTGGCTCATCATCTGCTGGGTGACTCGCATACTCGTTTTCCTCCTTTTTTAACGGCCGACCAGACCCATGTTGTTGATGATACGGTCGAGCATTTCGTCAAATGTCGTCACGCTCCGGGACGCCGCGTTATAGGCGTGCTGAAACTGGATCATGTTGGCCATTTCCTCATCCATGCTGACCCCGCTCACCGACATGCGGCGCTCATCGGCGCTTGAGGTCAGCGACTGGGTAATGTTTGTTTTCTGGTTCGCTTCGCTGGCGTCAACAGCCATCTGGCCAATCACGCCCTGGTAGAACCGCTGCACACTGGTGGAGTTTTCATTTCCTGCACCAAAGTTCAAATCCGCGTCCTTCACGTTGGCCAGGTTCAGCGCGTTGCTGCCGTTGCCCGCGTAGCCGGTGCCGTTTTCCGAGGCAGAGGCTGCGGCGATATTGTTCAGGTCCGCTTTTACATCGCCACTGACGCGCAACGCACTCGCTGCTCCCTTCGATTCAAGAACATTTGCATCAAATGTGAAAAAGTCTATGCCCACGCCCTTCGTGCCTGCTTCCACGTCGTTCATCGTCCACCCTTCCTGGTGGACATCGTTCAGCGCGTTCGCGAAGGTCGTAACCATTGTATCGATGTTATTCAGCATGTCCGGATACAGGCCTTCCACCTCCCCGGAAACATCGTTTCTGTAGCCGTATGCCTCATGCAGCCCCTGCATGCTGCCGCTCGACTGCATAAACGCGTTGGTATTTGCAGACGGATTGTCGATGTTCGTTCCCGCCTTGCCATTTGCCCACTCGAAGCCTGCTGTTTCCACACGCCCGTTCCGGCCGGCGGATTTTTCCACACTCACCTCCTGGTACGCAAGCGCATTGCCGTCCACGAGCTTCTGCAGCCGGTCCCCGGTGTCGCTCGTCATGAAAATATCGACGGTGCCCTCAGCGTTGCTGTTGGCCTTGCCGCCGCTCGGATTGCGCTTCACTTCCACAGTCGTCATCGACGAAAGCTCGTCAATCAGCCGGTCGCGTTCGTCATACAGATCGTTTGGCACCTTGCCGTGCGGCTCCACGCCGGCGATCTGTTCGTTCACGCTGCTGATCTGGCTGAGAAGCGAATTAAACTGGCCGGTTTCATTATCAATCTGCGCGTCCAGGTCGGTTTTGTTCGCCTGCAGCGAGTTGGATATGTAGGAAAAGGTGTCGACCATCGCCTCCCCGCGCTGTCGGACGACCGAGCGTGCGCCGGAATCTTCCGGATTGGACGAGAGGTCCTGCAGCGACTTCCAGAATTCGTCCATCGCGTTGGCGACGCCTTCATCAGTCGGCTCGTTCATCAGATCCTCCATCCGGGAGAGGTTTTCGTTTTTCGTTTCCCAGTAGCCGAGCTTGGCATTTTCGCCCCGGTACTGCACGTCAAGGTACTGGTCGCGGATGCGCGCCACCGTGTTGGAGTCCACGCCGGTCCCCATCTGGCCCGGGGTGCTCGGCTGGTTCATGCCGGCTTTAGAAAAAGCATCACTCTGCTGCAGGTCGACCCGCTGACGTGTGAACCCCGGCGTATTGGCATTGGCAATGTTATGTCCCGTCGTCTGCAGCGCGTGCTGCTGGGCAGTGAGTGCCCGTTTCGCTGTTTCAAGCCCCATGAATGTCGAAGTCATGCGTGTTCCTCCCCGTTTCTATGTACCTGCTGCTTATGCCCGTGAATCAAAAACCGAGTATTCCCGCTTTGAGCGCTGCGGCGTCTGTCCCTGCCGGCCGTACTGGACCGATTCCTGCGGCTGCATGGCACTCAGCATCACCTGCGTGTATTTCATTGCATCCTCAAGCATGGCGCGGTTCAGCTCCTCCTGGTTCTGCAGGGCGGCCATCACCTGAATCAGTTCGTACTGCAGCGCTTCGAGCTGCGTTCGTTCCTCCGCGTCTGCAAGTGGCTTTAAGGCGTCAATGGATACAGATTCCTCAGGGCTCGCGCCTGCAAGCGCTGCGGCCTGCTGGTGGCGCTCACGCTCGATCCGGGTAATGCGCTGCACCTGCCGGCGTTCGTCGCGGACAAGCTGCTGCAGGGATTCTGCGTTACCGTTTTTCAGCATCTGCGTCTTCTGTCCGGACATGCCGAGCAGCACTCGGTGCTCTTCGATCAGTGCGTTCAGCTGTTCTATTACTATCTGTACGCTCATGCGGTCGCTCCTTTATGTATATGTATCAGCAGGCCGGAAATAGGCCTGCTACTGATTATTCCAGTAATCCTGCATTTTCTTTGCCGTCTCTTGCGGCCGCACCTCGTACGTGCCGTTTTCAATCTGGGCCTTCAGCTGTTCAACCTTTTCCTTCCGGGCCGGGTCAATAGCCTCTGACTGCTGCAGCTGTTTGGCTGCGCTCGAAATTTCGACGGAGTCTTTCTTACCCCCCTGCTCGCCCTGCGGCGGCTTCTGCTGTTGGGCGGCCTGGCTGCGGTATATGGCATTAGCGGAATGCGCGGAATGAATTTTCATCTGTTAAGTCCCTCCCATCCGGACGTTACGCTCCGGCTGATTTGTTACTCTTTATATCGGCCAGATTGTCGTCGTTTTCCTTGGTACTTAAGACTTAAATTTTAACATACATACATGCTTTTTGACTCATTCATTATTCCCACGCCCGGTACGTCGCCCGTGTGTCTTTAATTTTTTTGGCTTCCCACTCTTTCTGCTTCGCCTCCGCCTCCAGGCCTGAGGAAATACGGCCGCTGCACGTGCGGCAGAGCCGGTGCTCACGGATCGGTTCGCCGCACCCCTCGCACGGATAGCTGAAGTTCGGCAGATGCGCCAGATTCAGACGCCCTTCGCGGATGTAGCGGAAAATATCTTCCTCGCTGACTCCGGTGGCCTCAGTGACCTCAAGAATCGTCGACTGGCGATGCCTGCTTTTTCTTACGTGCGTGTATACTTTTTGGAACCGTTCTTCCTCCACCCGGTGGCATTCCGGGCAGACCGAACGAAGCGCCTGCACAAACAAATTGCCGCATGACGGACAGTTTTTTAATTCACCCATGGTTCGTTTCTCCTTTGACTCATTGTTGCTTTTTATATCGGCACAACCAGCCCGGAGTTTAAGCACGGATTAACGTAAGCGATGCCGTCGAAGCAGCTCCTGCTGCTTCAAGCACGCCTGCCGCTTCGCGAACCGTCGCTCCGGTTGTATAAATATCATCAATGATCAGAACGTTTCGGCCAATAATTTTTTCAGGAGCAGGCACGGTAAATCCGCGCACGGTTTCCAGTCGTTTCTGTTTCGTCTGCTTGCTTTGCTTTTCGCCATCTCCCGTCCCCCGTTCGAGTGCTGAAACGTATGGAATTTTAAGACCGGCAGCAAGCACCTCCGCCTGATTAAAACGTCGCTCCTGCAGCCGCTCTGTAGCAAGCGGAACCGGAACCGGCATAAAACCCCGAAAATGCTTCCGGTACGCGCGGCGAAGGTCGTCATAAAACGCAGCGGCCATCACCGCGTCCCCGCGGAATTTCCACCGGGTTGTCCACGCCTTCATCCAATCATCGTAATGAAACAGCGAAACGTTTTTCACCCATCTCTCAGCATTTCCCCGCCGGCGCCACCCGGTGCAGTCGGAACACAGATCCCCATTTCCGTGCACCGAGCACTCCGGACACACCGCCCCGGTAATTACAGGCAGCTGCCCGGAGCAGGTGTCACACAGCTGCGCCTGTTTCCACGCAAACAGATTATTGTACGTCCACGACATCTGCAGCCGCTTCCGGCAGGAAAGACAGTAGCCTCTCGTAAAGGATAAAAGTGGGCCATCATCATTCATTGGGCGCCGCCTCCTCCCGGTTCATCGCTTCAATATGATGAATCGTCTGCTGGATCGCTTTCGTACGGCCGTAATGGAAGAAAACGACATCGCCCTCCGGTCGTTCCGGGTTCCGTCCGGCTCGGCCGGCGATCTGCACAAGAGCGCTTTCGGTGAAAATATCATCATCGGCACCCAGCACTGCCACGTCCGCCTTTGGAATCGTGACGCCGCGCTCCAATATCGTCGTTGTTACTAGAATATCGAGATGCCCTTCCCGGAAAGCAGTAATTTTTTCCTCACGCTTTTCATCCTCGGCGTGCACTCCGTCGCAGCGGAAGCCTTCTGTCCGGAGGGCTTCCACCGCCGGCCGTATAACCGCCACCGATGGAACAAATATAAAGAGCGGGAAAGCCCCGTCCCGCCTCCGGCACCACTGTACCAGCGCATGCGGCAGCCGCCCGCGGGAGAGCTGCAGTCTCCAGTTTCCGGCCCACCGGCACACAGGCACCGGAAGCGGCTGCCCGTGAAACCGGCGCGACACCCGCACATATGCGAGACTTCCGCTTTTCATCCGCCGCTGTTCGTTCTTTCCGGGGGTCGCACTTAAATACACTACTGCCGCCTGTGGGCGGCATGCTGCCCGTACAGCCATTTGGAGACCCGGGTCAAACACATAAGGAAACGCGTCCACCTCGTCGATTATCGCCAAATCAAAGGCGTGCTTAAACCGGCGCGCCTGGTGGGCCGTTGCGAGCACAAGACGCGCTCCCGGAAAGGCATCGGAACTGCCGGCATACCAGGCTGCAGCCGGCACATCTGGAAACACGCCGGAAAGTCTCGGATACAGCTCGCGCACGACGTCTGTCCGCGGCGTCGCCCACAGCACCCGTTCACCCCGGGCAAGTGACTCAGCCACTGCCTGAAACATCATTTCAGTTTTGCCCGCGCCACACACCGCCCAAATGTACAGCTCCTGCTTCCGCCTGCCGGCTTCAACAGCAGCAAGGGACGCCTGTTCCTGTCCGGACGAGAGCCGCCCGTTCCATGCCAGCGGATCAGAAAATACCGGGGCCGCTTCGGCTCCCGTCCAGTAGTAAAGCGGCGTACAGGCCGACACCCGTCCCATTTCGAGACATTCCCGGCAATAGACGCACCGCTTGCGGCCGCAGGCACATGCATGGGCACCGAACAGTTCAGGGGTTTGATTGCTGCAGCGCAGGCATCGCCAAAAAGAGCGCTGCTGCGTGATGCCGGGCACCTTCTGCAGCATTCCTGTCTGCACATAGGTATCAATGATTTGTTGATCGCACGGAAGCTCCTGGGCGAGTAGCGCCCGACCGCTGCAGTGGGCCTGCATCTGTTCGTGTTCAGGTAAGGATAAAGCAGAGGATTCAGAAACGGAAGAAATGGAAGGAAAAGTTGGCTCCGGCCGTCTGCTGCCGGTAAACCAGGTAGATAGTATATTCATGGGAGGTGGTTCCTTTCGTTGGAGGGGTATAAGAGGAGGCGGCCTGGAGGGGCCGCCGGAATTACTTGGAGAGGGTTTCAGGACGATACCAGGCGAGCCCGATGGCATTTTCACCAAGATGCGTGCCAATCACCGGCCCAAGGTGTTCGAGAACGACCCGGGACTCCGGCGAAGCTTCCTGCAGCTGCCGGCGGAAGGCTTCCCCGGCCTCTTCGGCGTTTGCATGGAGGACGCTTGCTTCAAGCGGGCCTTTGGTCGCTTCCTCCAAAAAGAGGGACTGAATACGGGCGAGCGCTTTTTTGGATGTGCGCACTTTTTCATACGGCACAATCTTTTTGTCGGTAAATTCGAGGACCGGCTTGATGCGCAGCATACTGCCAACCATTGCCTGCGCCCCGCTCAGCCGGCCGCCCCGCTGCAGGTGACGCAGATCTTCGACAATAAAATAGGCCCGCATCGTTTCTTTGATTTTATCAAGCTCGGTAAAAATGTCCGCTACATTGTATCCTTCAGAAGCCATCCGGGCGGCAGTCAACACATAATAGCCCTGGGCCCGGGCACTGATCTCCGAGTCGTAGCAGTGCACGCGAACGGTGTCTTCAAGGTCCGCAGCAACAGCCACTGCTGTCTGGTGCGTCCCGCTGATCCCGCTGCTTAAATGAATGGAAATAATGTCATCGGCCTCCGGGGCGAGCTCCCGGTAAAGATCCTCCATTTTTCCCGGCGACGGCTGGGATGTGGTCGGAAGCGTTTCCGAATTTCTCATCGTCTGAAAATAAGTTGCTGCCTCCCACTCCGTTTCCGGCATCGTTTCTTCATTTACCACCACATTGAGCGGAATTTCGTGAATGTTCCACTGCTTAAGTTCTTCAGGGGTCAGGTACGAGGTGCTGTCAGTAACTACGGCGATATTTGGCAAACAGGCCCTCTCCTTTCGTTCTGTCTATAATATGCATGTATGAGTTCGTTTTCATTTTACGGACTTCCCGCCGGAAGTCAATGCCAAAGCGCAAAAAAGGCTGCCGATATTCCACCGGCAGCCTTTACTTATTTAGCGGACTTTCACCCAGCCCTTTTTGATGGATTCGACAACCGCCTGCGTCCGGTCGTTCACATTCATTTTCTGCAGGATATTACTCACGTGGTTTTTCACCGTTTTTTCACTGATATAAAGAGACTCACCGATCATCCGGTTGCTGTAGCCATCCGTCATCAGCTGAAGCACTTCGCACTCGCGGCGTGTCAGAATGTGGAGCGGCTTACGGTACTCCACCTCTTTGTAGCCGATTTCGGTATCGTCTGCGCCGTGATCGTCACCTTCATGGGCAAGCCGGCGATATTCGTTAATCAGATTCTGCGTTACCTTCGGGTGAATGTAGGCGCCGCCGGAGCCGACCACCTTCACCGCTTCAATCAGGGCGTCGGCATCCATTTCCTTCAGCAGGTAGCCGGAAGCTCCTGTTTTCAATACGTGCGTCACGTACGACTCATCGTCGTGAATGCTCAGAATAAGCACCTTTAAATCCGGGTGGCGTTCGATCAGCGTCTTGGTCGCTTCAACGCCGTTAACACCCGGCATGTTGATATCCATCAGCACAACGTCCGGATGATAATCGTTGACAAGAGCAAACGCTTCTTCTCCGTCACTGCCTTCTGCAACAATCTCAAAGTTTTCTTCCATATCCAGAATGCGTTTAACGCCTTCACGGAAAAGCTGATGGTCATCAATTAACAGCAATTTGATTTTTTCATCGATACGTTCTTGCATACGTTCTCATCCTTTCTTCGCTTCACTTATCTTTTGGTTATTTAATGCAGTCTTTTGTTTTAATGAACCGGCACAAACACTTTCACTCTCGTGCCCTGGCCGACCACGGAATCAATCGTCAGCTCCCCGCCCAGCGCGTTCACACGTTCTCTCATGCCGAGAAGGCCGAACGATTTGTCCCGTTCCTTTTGTACGTCGAACCCCTTGCCGTCATCCTTGATTAAAATCGTAATGCTCGTCGGCCGCTGTTCGAGCTGTACCCGGAGAAGGTCCGGCTTTGCGTGCTTGTAGGCATTCTGGGCTGCCTCCTGGACAATGCGGAACAGTCCGATCTCAAGGTTCGGGGCGACTCTTGCTTCTTTCCCCTTCGTGGTAAACTCTGTCACCATGCCCGTATTGTCTTCAAGGTGGCGCAGATACTTCTGCAGCGTCGGCACGAGGCCAAGGTCATCAATCGCCATCGGGCGCAGGTCATAAATGATCCTGCGTACTTCCCCGAGGCTCGAGCGGATCAGCACACGCAGCTCCCGGAACTCCTGGATGGCTTCCTCCGCGCTTTTTTCGCGGGAGATTTTCTCTACAAGCTCCGAGCGGAGAAGTACGTGTGCGAGCGTCTGCGCCGGGCCGTCGTGAATTTCACGCGCCACCCGCTTGCGCTCGTCCTCCTGCGCTTCAATGATCTGCAGACCGAACTCATGCTTTTCCCGGGCATTTTCGACAAATTCCCCGACGTCCTGAAGATCGCCGGCAAGAAAGTTATACACAATGCCTACCTGGGAAACAAGCGTTTCAGCCCGTTCAATGGTTTCATCCAGTTGAATCAGGCGGCGTTCGATATTGTCCCTGCGGTCGCGGAGGCGTTTTTCCTCCTGGCGCACCACAGCGAGATTTACCTGCGATTCGTTGGCTTTTTCATACACCTTCTGCACTTCTTCATCACTGAACTGCCGAAACCGTTTGCTTACCTCTGCTAACTGATTTCTTGCGACCCTGGCTTCAACCTCGAGCTGATCGGAGCGTTCAATCGTTTCCGAAATGTGTTCCTGTATTTCCTTCAACTCTTCCTGGAGTGAGTGAAGTTCTTTTCTGGAGGTTTCACTGATCTCAAAAATTTCTTCTTTGCTTTTCTCTACTGTCTGAAGCATTTGGTCAATAATTTGATCTAAGTCTGCTGCATTTCGCAAGGCCACCATCACCCTCTATACTTGCCTGCGAATTTTCAATACCGTTTGGAACGGTTCATGAATAGTTTAGCATATTCGTTTGGACCTATTCCGCTATGTAATGAAAAATCACAAATTTACATATTTACCTCTAATTTTGTTTCATTTTCGCCCGTTTCCTGTTATATACTGGCCAAAATGTTGCAACCATTACAATCATATTATACGGTAATAACATTACCTAGGAGGAATGTTACCGTATGCTTACTTCATATCGTACCATTAAACAGAGCGGACATCATGAATTTACCATAAATAAATCACGCTTTATTACCCATATTACCCGCGCAGAAGACGAAGTAACCGCTCATTCATTCATAGAGCAGATAAAAAAAGAGCACTGGAACGCCGCCCACAACTGTTCGGCGTATTTGATCGGCGAGCAGGACCACATTCAAAAAGCCAATGATGACGGTGAGCCGAACGGCACTGCCGGAGTACCAATGCTCGAGGTGCTGAAAAAACGGGAGCTGAAAGATACCGCCGTCGTTGTCACCCGCTACTTCGGCGGAATAAAGCTCGGCGCTGGCGGACTCATCCGCGCCTATGGCTCATCGGTTTCCGAAGCGCTGAATCACATCGGCATCGTGCGCCGTACGCTGATGCAGGAGCTCATTGTCTCTACCGACTACAGTCTGCTCGGCAAGCTGGAATATGAAGCCCGGAAGTCCTCCTATATTCTTGATTCGATTGACTACGAAGAGCAGGTGAAGCTTCATCTTTATACCCCTGTCGAAGAAACGGAAACGTGCCGGGAGTGGCTTGTGAACATAAGCAGCGGCCAGGCCGGGATAGAAGAAGGGGAGCAGGCCTTCGTGGAAACCGACGAACCCTCGTAGCCTTTCATTTATTTCCCCGGTAATACGAAGCGGCCGCTGGCAAATACGTTCCCGGCCCAGAAATAGTTTTCGTACCGGGTGTTTATTTTGTTTACTATCGTTTCTGCCTCGGATACAATGAAAGAATACAATATTTTTCAAAATGCTCCCATTTCAGCTGATTTTTATATAATAGCGTATCTGCAGACGTTTTCTGCCGTTTTCTGTACTAAGATCATTATACAATCTAAAGGAGAAGTGCCGACATGCCAAGCTCAACGTCTCAACGGAGGAATCTTCGTAAAAGAAGAAAGAAATCCTTCATCTGGAAAACCACAGCCATCGTGGCATTGCTTTTTCTTCTGCTTGCCGGAGGAGCTTCTGCCTACTTTCTCCAGCAGTTGAACAGCGTGTCCGCTGATACAGAGGAAGAGCTCGAACGCGGCGAAAAATCGGATCTCCGGGACCAGGCCGTTGATCCCTCAGAGGACAGCTTCTCGGTTTTATTCCTTGGAGTGGATGACCGTGAAAATGGATCCATGGATGGACGCTCTGACGCAATGGTCGTCGGTACATTCAACAAGGACTCCAAAAAAGTAAAGCTTGTGAGTATTCCAAGAGATTCGCTCGTAAATATTGAAGGAAACGGCGAAGACAAAATCGCACACGCCAATGCTTACGGCGGCACCGACCTGGCCGTCCAGTCCGTAGAAAATACACTGAACATCCCAATCGACTATTATGTAAAATCAGATTTCGCTGCTTTTACCGACATTATCAACGACCTTAACGGTGTCGACGTTGACGTGCCATTTGATTTCACGGAGGAAGGAACAGAGTTTGAAGAAGGGCCGGCAACGCTCAACGGCGAAGAAGCGCTGAAATACGTGCGGATGAGAAAAGAAGACCCACGGGGCGATCTTGGACGCGGCGAACGTCAGCAGGAAGTGCTTGAAAGCCTGATCAAAAAAGCCGGCTCCATCGAATCCATCGATAACTACGATGATGTATTTGACAGCGTCAGTGAAAATGTCAGCACCAACTTCACATTCGGCAACATGATCGCTCTGCAGCAGTACGCCGATTCGTTAAACGAAATTGACTCTAGCCAGCTGCGGGGGTCAGATACAACGATCAATGGCATTTATTACTACCAGCTGGACCCGGAGGAAACGCTCGAAACTTCCAACAACCTGCGCAAGCAGCTCGACCTTCCGGCTTCTGAAGAACCGCTGGCACTCCCGGGCACACAGGTGAACAATGAAGCTCCTGCTGTTGAAGAAGCTCCGGCTGAGGAACCCGATGAGGAGCCTGCGGCTGAAGAAGAGGCACCGGCTGAGGAATCCTACGAAGAACCTGCGGCAGAGGAGGAAGTGCCTGCAGAGGAAGAATCGTATGAAGAAGCGCCAGCGACAGAGGAAGAAGCTCCGGTGGAAGAATCCTACGAAGAGCCGGCAACAGAAGAAGAGGCGCCGGCTGAGGAGTCCTACGAGGAGCCTGCTACGGAAGAAGAAGTACCGGCTGAAGAGGAGTCATACGAAGAAGCGCCAGCCGAAGAGGAAAGCTACGAGGAACCAACACCTTAAACCACAAGTTTTTCAGCATAAAAAAAGCCCGGAAGGAGAAGATGCTCCTTCCGGGCTTTTCTATAACTATTTCCGGCCGATGCCGTGATAAATAAAGCCGGCTTCTTTAAATTCCCTGGCTTCAAATGCATTTCTGCCGTCAATCATGACCGGCTTGTTCATAATGCTTTTTAATTTCTCCGGCGTGACCTGAAGGCATTCATCCCACTCTGTCACAAGCATCGCCGCGTCTGCGCCTTCGCAGGCATCCAGCGCGCTTTCTGCGAAATAAATGTCTCCCTCGAGCAGCTGCTTGGCATTGTCCTCTGCTACCGGGTCAAAGGCACGCACCTTCACACCGTATTCCTGGAGCGAACGGATGATTTTCAGCGACGGGGCTTCCCGCATATCGTCTGTGTTCGGCTTGAACGCCAGTCCGAGAAGCGCCACCGTAATATTGCGAATGTCTTCGTTAAAAATCACATTCAGGTGATCCACCATGCGCAGGCTCTGCTTTTCGTTCACGTCATTGACGGCCTGCAGCAGCTGCGGATAGTAGCCTTTGACCTCTGCCAGGTGCTTGATCGCTTTAACATCCTTCGGGAAGCAGGAGCCGCCGTAGCCGATCCCCGCGTTCAAAAACTTCGGACCGATCCGGTTGTCCATCCCCATTCCGCGTGTAACCGCATTGATATCTGCACCGTAGTAATCGCAGATGTTTGCCACTTCGTTCACAAAAGAGATCTTCGTGGCAAGAAAGGCATTGGAGGCGTATTTGATCATTTCGGAGCTGCGCGGATCTGTCACGACGATGTTGTCTGTAAGCGGCTGGTGCAGCTCAGTTAAAATGCCCGCTGCTTTGTCGGAATTTGTGCCGATAATGACACGGTCAGGATTGAATGTGTCCTTCACAGCTGATCCTTCCCGGAGAAATTCCGGCACCGAGCATACTTCGATCTGCGCATCCGGATTTTTGTCTGCAATCAGTCTGCGCACGCGGTCTGCAGTTCCTACCGGTACCGTCGATTTATTCACTACGACGCGGAATTTATCATCATCCACCGCTTCCCCGATTTCGTCCGCCACGCCGTACACGTAGGACATGTTCGCTGCTCCTGTTTCTGATTCGGGCGTGCCGACAGCAATAACCACCACATCTGATGCCTGTACGGCAGGCTTCAGTTCTGTTGTAAACTGCAGGCGTCCGGCTGCCCGGTTTGAGTCCACCAGTTCTTTAAGCCCCGGTTCATAAATCGGGATCTCGCCATTGTTCAGCCGGTCCACCTTCTCCGGAATTTTATCCACACAGATTACCTCATTGCCAAGTTCTGCAAAGCTTGTGCCTGATACAAGGCCCACATAGCCGGTACCTACTACTGTTAGCTTCATACATCTTCCCAACCTTTAATTTATGTATTTTCGTTCTTTTATACGCATGAATGACCGCTTATGGTTTAAGCGTTATTGCCAAATTTTATTGTATCATATTTTGCCATTTATTCTACATTCACTTCTGCATACATATTAAAGGTCCCGATCTTCGATCTGCGAACGCACCGGCATGCCGGTCTGGGCTCCTTCCTTTTCGACAGAAAGCGCTGAGGCGGCATTGGCAAACCGGCAGGCCTCTTCAAGCGGCATCCCTTCTGCCACTGCTGTCGCAAACGCTCCATTAAAGGTGTCACCTGCCCCTGTGGTGTCCCGCACGTCCGCCGTCCGCACTGGAATGACGGCCTCGCGGCCATCTGCCCGGATAATCGATGCTCCCGCTGCCCCCTTCGTGATCACTACATTTTCACGGCGGTCGGCAATCGCCGGGTACGCCTCCCGCAGTTGTTCAAACTCCTGCTCGTTTGGTGTCAGATAGGAGGCTTTACCCCAATACGCCGGGGACAGCGGCTGCATGGGCGCCGGGTTTAAAATAACCGGCGTCTGCTCCTCCTCAGCGGTTTGAAGCACCTTCTCCACCGACGGCGCTGGAATTTCAAGCTGTACGAGCACTGCGTCTGCCTCTCTCAGAAGCGACCGGCTTTCTTCAATATCATCAGGGCTGACCGTGGCGTTCGCCCCCGGGGTCACAATAATGCAGTTGTCTCCTTCAGATACAATAATTACAGCCACACCGCTCGCAAGGTCTGGACGCGTGCGGACATGGTCTGTATTGATGCCTTCTGCGTGTAAATGCTCCAAATATTCTGTGCCGAAAGCATCGCTTCCAACCGCTCCGATCATTGATACCCGGGCACCGAGGCGGGCAGCGGCCACTGCCTGATTGGCCCCTTTCCCGCCAAAATATGTATGAAAGCCTTCCCCGAGGATCGTTTCTCCCCGGGAAGGCATACGTTCCGCTGTGGTGACCAGATCCATGTTAATGCTTCCAACAACCACTATATTTGCTGGCATTCATCTATCACTCCCTGCTTGGACTAACAAAATTCTGCGTATAAAACGGACGGTTTTCGTCGTCGAATGCCACGCCGACACCAAGACCATCGTAATTGCCAAGCATCGCTTCGCGGTGCCCTTCATACGAATTCATCCATCCGGCCGTGGCATACAGCGGCGCCCGCTGCCCGGAGGCGATATTTTCGGCAGCCTGGACGTAGCGGATGCCGTCACTTTCGAGGCGGTCAAACGGCGACTGGCCTTCCGGATTCACGTGATCGAAAAACTGATTTTCAGCCATGTTTTCACTGTGCGCCCTTGCAACAGCTGCCACCGGCTCATTGTAGGCGAGCGTATCCCGGCCGAGCTGCACACGCTGCGCATTGGTTAAATGCCATACAAGCCGTTCATACGACTCCCGTACTTCTTCGGACTCTTCGGTATAGAACGACGAGTTTCTTTCCACCTCTTTATCCACCAGCAGCAGAGCATTCACCCTGTTTTCTTCATGGACATCATAGAAAAAGGTCGCAAAGCCTTCCTCCACTTCGTAAACGCCCTGCTGCTGTTCATCCGTTTCCGTGCGGATGTTTCCGCGGGTTACCGTCTCCATCGATTCACCGTACGTATCTTGAATCACATTGCGCCCGGTGCCCCAGCCGTTTCCTTCACTGTCCTGCCACGTCTGCTGGTTGGAATAAAGCGCCACTACACGTCCGTCTTCAATCCCGTACTGGGCGTACTGTTCATAATCATCGTCGTAATAAATATGCCAGTCGAACGAATAGCTGCCGGCCTGCACGTCCTTCGCTTCCCCGCGTGCCGTTTCCACTTCTTCAAGACTGTCTCCAAGACTCACGCCTGCAACCTCCCAGTCCCCTGTTCCTTCAGGCACTTCCGTTTCTACAGTGCCAGCCTCTGGAGCGCCTCCGCTCGTTTCATCCGCCTGCAGGTTTTCCCCGAGCAGATTGGATAAAAACAGGGCCATTCGTTCGCCCTGCGTCTCCGTTCCTTCGTATGTCGTGCCGCCTGCTTCCTCGAGACGGTCTTTAACCCCGCTCCAGGGAGAATCCGCCGGGCTGTAAACTACGAACGCTGCCAACAGAGCCAACAACACCGCCGTACCAACCAGACTCTTCATGTGCATAACTCCTCTATTTGCTCATTTATTGTTTGTTTTACTCGTATATTTTAATTGTACAGGAAAAAGGCCCGTGGGAATATTAACTTGCATTTGGATATTCCCCTTAAAAGTCCTTCGGCAGAATGATATACTATAAGGACGTACAGACTATCTTTAACGCCGGTGCATGTATATAACAAACTTTATAACTATGACATTTATAAAAGGGTGAAAAAGTATGGCTTTATTCGGTAAAAAAAAGCAATCGTCCCAGGGTGACGCTGTTAAACCAGAAGAACTGGCAGACCAAACCCCGGCGGATGAGGAAACCATAGACGAAGCACATGATGACAGCGGACGGACCGTAGAAACGACTCTCAGCCTGCATCCGGACGCCGAAATTCCGGAAGAGGATGAATACTACCTGCGCTTTTTAAACGGGGAAGCACCCCGGCTAAAACCCGGGCAGGTCGCTCTATCGGGCATAAGCGCACAGCGGGATGAAAATGGACTGATGCTTGTCACCGCCTTTATCCGCAACGGCGCAGAAAAAGCCATCCGTTTGAAGCAGTCCACGGTGCTTCTGATGAGTAATGACAACCAGGTAATCGCGAAAAAGAAAGTGGATTTAAGCGGTGTCGGCGATATCCCGCCAAGAAGCGCCCGGCCGTGGAACTTTTATTTCGCGCCTAAGGAACAGCTTCAGCAGGAACTTCCTAAAGACGGATGGAAAATCGGCTTTCACGTGGAAAAACCAAAGCGCGAGCACCATCTTGACCTTGCCGACAGCTGGAAAAGTGCGCTCAGCGACCAGCAGGTGGACAAGCTGAAGGACATGATCCGTGACATGAAGCCGCCGCGTCCCGGTGAGGTCAACTTCATGGGGATGCGCGCCGTGCAGTCGGAAAACGGTGACCTGCATGTAACGCTTCTCATCCGCAACGGAGGCAACAATGAGCTCAAGCTCGACAACGTGCCGCTGCAGGTGGAGGATGCGCACGAAGAGGTCATTGCCCGGGGCGGATTTAAGCTCGACGATTTTGCCGTGCAGCCGTTCTCAAGCCGGCCATGGACGTTTGTTTTTCCGCATCGTCTTCTGAAAAAAGAGGAAATTGATCTTTCCAAATGGAGAGCATATCCGATTAAAAAGAAACAGAATGAAGACAACGCGTAACGAAGGAGCCCAAACCGGGCTCTTTTTTTACGCAAAAAAGCCGCCGTGGCAGTTGCCCGGCGGCTTTTCTCTCTACAATGACTACTTTTTATCCGTTTCGGTTTGCAGAATATTGTTCTGCAGGTAATCCTCAAGCGGCTCACGCAGATCTTCCCGGTCGAGCGCAAAGTCGATCGTCGCTTTAACAAAGCCGAACTTATCGCCAACATCGTAGCGCACACCGTCAAATTCATAAGCCAGCACGTCCTGGCTTTCATTCAGCTTCGTAATGGCATCCGTCAGCTGGATCTCATTGCCGGATCCTGGCGGCAGCGTTTCGAGAATGTCGAAAATTTCCGGTGTCAGAACGTAGCGTCCCATTACCGCATAGTTGGACGGAGCATCTGCAAGATCCGGCTTTTCCTTTAAGCCCTGGACTTTATGCACGCCGGCTTCTTCCTCGCTTTTCGGATCAATGATGCCGTATTTGGAAACGTCCTGGTCCGGCACCTGCTGGACACCGACAACCGAGCTCTGGTATTTATCAAACACGTCTGTCAGCTGCTTCATGCACGGCTCGTCCGAATGCACAATATCATCCCCAAGAAGTACAGCAAACGGCTCGTCCCCGATAAAACGGTGGGCGCACCAGATGGCATGGCCGAGGCCCTTCGGCTCTTTCTGACGGATGTAGTGAATATTTGCCATATTGGAGATCTGCTGGACCTCCTCGAGCTGCTTCGTTTTGTTTTTCTTTTCAAGCGTCTGCTCGAGCTCGTAGGAAACGTCGAAGTGGTCCTCGATCGCGCGTTTGCCGCGGCCGCTTACAATAATAATGTCTTCAATGCCGGCAGCAATCGCTTCTTCTACTATGTATTGAATAGTGGGTTTGTCCACGATCGGAAGCATTTCCTTCGGCTGCGCCTTTGTCGCCGGAAGAAAACGCGTTCCAAGCCCTGCGGCCGGGATAATAGCTTTACGTACTTTCATCTTTTTTCCTCCTTGATAACTGTGCTGCGTGCCCTGCACGCATGTTAAATATAAGACAAATTAAGCTGTATTCAACATACCATATCGAATGGGAAATACAAATACATGGGATAAAATCATACTGCTTGAATTTTCCAAAAGCAGGGCAGGGCTCCCAAAGTGTTGTCACATTCTGCTTCTTCCTTTTGTTGGAATATATGGTATAGTAGTTATATTCTAACACGAAAGGAGGCGCAACCGCGTTTTTTTCTGCTCCCAAGGTCCTGTCTGCGGCCTTATTTTCACCAACCCCCTCCTCTTGGTGAAATACTCCCTACAAATTTTTAACGAAAGAGGTGTATGCCCGTGCCCCGGGAAGAACGCCTTTGGTTTCCTGGCACCGTCTATTACATTACTGCAGCTGGGGCTTCCAACCGCACTTTATTTCCCGACGAAAAAGACTATAAACAATACGTATACTTATTAGCCAAAGTAATCAATACTACGAAGCTCGATCTTCATGCCTACTGTCTGCTTCCGGACAGCATTCATCTGCTGGCCGAATCCACGTACGTCTCCATCTCCACAATTATGCGGGAGCTGCATGCGTCCTATGCCATGCACTACCGGCGCCATTATGACACCGGAGGCCCCGTTTTTCAGTCTCGTTACCATTCCGAACTTCTCCCTGATGAAACCTCCTTTTTTGAACAGAGCCGCCGGATACACCTGCTTCCTTCTGAGAAGCTGGATCATCCCTACCCCGGATCATACCGGTGGTGCAGCGCACGGGACTACCTTGCGCCCCAGCCCGAGTATGCCCCGAGGCATCCCTTTTTATCCCTCGAACGCACTCTTGCCTTTTTTCCTTCTCCAAGACATGAATACTTTCACCAATTTTTATACCACACGTCTGTAACCCAGACCCACTAACTATTCAGGAGTGATTACATGTTTAACCAGGTGACGCTTGTCGGCAGATTCACCCGCGATCCCGAATTAACCTATACGAAGGACGGGACCCCGGTATGCAACTTCACCCTTGCTGTTCAGCGGTCCTTTCGCAACCAGGAAGGGGAATACGACGCCGATTTCGTGCCTGTTACCGTATGGCGGCGCCAGGCGGAAACGACGTGCGAATACTGCCACAAAGGCGCTATGGTCGGTGTGAAAGGAAGAATTAATACACGTCTGTACGACAACAAGGACAATAAACGCGTGCAGGTGGTTGAAGTAAACGCTGAAGACGTGCGGTTTTTAAAGCTGCAGTCAGGCGCTTCTGACGCACCGCCGGAAAGCATCGGCTTAAGCACTGAGCCTTTTCCCGCCGGTATGTAGCAGTTCTCCCCTTGCTTTATCCCCCGCGTTACCCCCTCTTTCATAAACAAAGTCCCCCGCACTCCTCTGCAGGGGACTTTTTACATAAAGCGCGATCCGTATCTCCATAGCCAGCACAAAACAACAATCACTGCCGCAGCGGACACTCCGGCCATGTCGAGAGCAACATCCTGCCACATGCCGTGCCTGTCCGGGCTGAAGTGCTGCCGGAACTCGTCAAGCATGGCAAACATCAATACAAACCCGTACGCCCCGGCGAGCTTTCCCCAAAACGGCAGGCGGTACGGGTAAACTGCGAGCAGAGCCGCCAGAAATATAGCGGTGAACATAAACACGTGGCTTGCCTTGCGGATGAAAAATTCCACATAGCCTTCCACGCCGGAGGCAGCTACACTCACCGGCTCTCCTCCATAGGAAAAGGACGGTACGGATACATACGGCTGCAGCCGCTCAAACGGGATGTGCTCGAGCCACGGACGAATGTCCTGCTGCTGATATGGCATGGAAGTTGAAATGAGAATAGTTAGTACAGCACCTGCAAGCGGCAGTGCAAACAGCCATTTATGCGCGGACAGACTTTCTGCACGTATATCCAAGGTGCTTACCTTCTTTCTTCTTTATTTTCAGTATAAAAAACCTTATGGCGCTTTTCCAGCTTTTAACCCCATACTGTCCATGTAATACTGATGGTAATAACCATAACAATCAGACTCACCGGCGCACCGATTTTCATGAAATCCGTGAACCGGTAGCCGCCCTGCGTATACACAAACAGATTCGTCTGGTAGCCAATCGGCGTAATAAAGCTCGCGGACGCTGCAATTGCGACAATTACCGCAGCTGCCAGCGGAGAAACAGACAAAATATCCGCTGTTTCCAGTGCCACCGGCAGCATCACGATGGCCGCCGCATTGTTGGTCACCACTTCGGTAAACACATTTGTCAGAACATAGAGGGCTGTAAAAACTCCGAGCACCCCAAACGGCATAAACCAGTCAATCATCCGTTCTGCGAGAAGCGGAGCCGCCCCCGTACTCATCATCGCTTCTCCGAGTCCAAAGGCAGCAGCAATGACGATCAGCACTTCATATGGAAGATACCGGTGGGCATCCATCAGCGAAAGCGATCCTGTCAGGAGCAGTCCGGCGACGGCGATCAGCGCTGCATAGAAAATAGGAATGATCTGCAGGGCAGCGAGCCCCACCATCAGCATCATCATGACGAGCGGCAGCCAGCTCTTCCACCTCGGCCCCTTCAAAAAAGGATTCACGCTGTTTTTCAGTACGTGAAAGTCATTGTGGGCGCTCGTTTTTTGTTCAAATTCCGGCCCAGCCAGCAGGAGTAGTGTGTCCCCCGGCTTTACCACCATTTCTTTCATTTCGGACGAATAGCTCTCATCATAACGATGAATGCCGATAATCGCAGCATCAAATCGCTGGTCAAAGAAAATGTCCTTTAGCTTTGTAAATAGAATGTTGGAGTAGTGGGTTACCATTACTTCCATCAGCTTGCGATCATTCGGCTCTTCAGCTGTTTTTTTCTCACTCGTTTCCGTTCTAATATCAAGTCCATCCGTATTTTCGAGCACCGCTATCTGCGCCAGGTCTCCGTATACCATCAGACAGTCACCCGATTCAAGAATGTGGTGTTCGCCGGCCTCCCTGCTTTCCGCTTCCCCTTTTGGCAGTAAAGCCAGCAGCTGCAGAGACGGATCATTAATAAAACCCGCCCGTTTCAGCGTATCTCCGAGATGCTTATAATCAGGTGTGATTTCTAGCTTGAGCATGTATTTCCGGCGGCCCTCCTTCTGGTAAAACAGCGGCGGCTTCCGGTCCGGCAGAATCTTTATGCCAATCGTTAAAATAAAGATGGTCACAGCAATTGTTGCAGGTATGCCGATTAAAGCGAGCTGAAAAAAATGAAACCCCGTGTATCCCCGCTCCAGCAGGAGCCCGTGCACGACAAGGTTGGTGGACGTTCCTATCAGTGTAATCGTGCCCCCGATGATCGTGGCGTAGGACAAGGGAAGCAGGAATTTGGACGGCGCCAGATCATATTTTTCGCACCACCGTTTCACAAGCGGCGAAAACGTCGCTACAATCGGCGTATTGTTCAGAAAACCGCTCATAAGCGCCGAGGGCACGAGCATTTTCATTAGCGATCCTCTAGGGGTACGGCCTTTACTCAGTACTCCTTCAACGAACCGGTCCACGATGCCGGTCTGCTGGACAGCACCTGCAACAATACAAAGAAGGCCCACGGTCAGCATGCCCTGGTTGGCAAACCCCTTCAGCCCCTGTTGTGGTGTAATAATCCCTGTGATAAGCAGCAGTGAAAGAACGAATAAAAAAATAATACCCGGCCGCGCTATTTCTTTCATCAGAGCACCAATCATCGCCAATACGATAATCAGCACCCATACAATCTCCCAGGACACGCCGTCACCTCCCTTTTTTATAATTCATAGTATTTTAATATGTTTAATCAATTTTAGACTCACAACCTATTATACTTATCGCCAGGTAATTGTAAAGGAACACTATATGTTTTACACTAGAGAAAGAGAGGTTTCTTACTAGGCGCTGGCTTTCTTCAATGGAGAGACAGTTTTTCGGCGCGTAATCATAAATCTCTTGAAATACTTTGAAAAGAGGTGAACCAAAATGGCATTCGTCATTACATCGCCATGTATAGAAGAAAAAGCAGGGGAATGCGTGGATGTTTGTCCTGTAGACTGTATTGAAGAAGGAAAAGAGCAATTTTATATTGATCCAGACGTCTGTATCGACTGTGGTGCCTGTGTAGTTGTCTGTCCAGTAGAAGCTATCATCGAGGATACTGAACTGACACCGGAAACAGAACCGTATCTGGAAAAAGCAAAACAATATTTCGGTACAGAATAAATCGAATCCCGCTTTCCATCAGCGGGATTTTTATATTTTTACAATTAAGCAGATTAAATCGGGGGAAAACGGGTATACCATTACTACCCCACCCCATACCTCGATTATTGGACCATCTGAAGCCAGTTATATCTGCTGGCCCGGTTCATAATTGTGCCACTTCCTGATGCCCGCAGGCAGATGCCTGCGGGCATTTGGTATGTATAAAAACAAAAATAAAACCGAAGCTCCTGAGAGCTCCGGCTTATCATTATACTTATTCTTCCGCTTCAAGGTCTTCGATGGATTCAATGTCCATGTATTCCGGAACGACCAGGCCGGTAATAGCGCCTTCAAGGTTCGCACCAAGGTCTTCATAGTCATCGCCGTATTCTTCCATCTGGCTTGCGTGCGTGTTCGGGAACCAGCCGGCAACCATGCCGTCTGCTTCGCCGTCAGCAACAGCCGCAAACATTGGTCCAGCTTCAAGCTGTGTTAATGTTACGTCGTAGCCAAGATCGGTAAGCACTTCCCCGACTACGTTAGTGGAAGCAATTTCAGAGTCCCAGGCCACGTAGACGAGTTCAATCGCTTCGCCGTCGACCTCTTCCACGCCGTCGGTCCATTCAGATACCATGTCTTCGTTTTCATCGACCCATGTAGCAGCAGCTTCAGCCGGCTCGGTGCCATCCTGAATCTCTACCATGATTTCTTCCATGTTTTCTGCTTCCCACTGGAACTGATCAAGGAACTGATATGCTCCCGGCATATCCTCTTCAAGTCCCTGGCGTACAACAGTATGAATATCATCACCGTCACCGAAGGAGCCTTCCGGGTCTTCCAAATACTTCAGATCATATTCCGCAAATTTCCAGTGCGGAGTCCAGCCGGTAACAATAATCGGCTCTTCATTTTCAATCGCGTCGCCGAGTGCGCTCGTCATCGCCGCACCGGAGCTCGACTGCAGATTCCAGTTGCTAAGGCCGTAATCTTCGATAGCCTGTTCACTTTGAGACATAATACCAGCACCGGCATCAATACCGGTAATCGTGTAGTCTACTTCTTCACCAAAACCGCCGCCGGAAGAGGATTCTTCACTCGATCCGGAATCGTCAGAGCCGCCGGATTCCTCTGAATCCCCGCCTCCTCCGCCACCGCAGGCGGTCATCACTGCTGCCATTGAAATCCCGGCTGCGCCTAAACCAGCTTTTTTCCATAATTTCTCCATGTGAATTACTCCCCTTTTGTTCTTAATTGTATGGATACTCCCTGTTCCAGGAGGTATACCTATTTTCGTTTACTTGCTCCAATGCCCTGCGTCAGCCGGTCCAGAATGATCGCTACAATCACGATCGCAAGGCCGGCTTCAAAGCCGCCGCCGACATCGTTCCGGCCGACCGCAAAGTACACCGCCGTCCCAAGGCCGTCTGCCCCGATCATCGAAGCAATAACAACCATCGAAAGCGCCAGCATGATCGTCTGGTTAATCCCGGCCATGATCGTTGTTTTCGCCATCGGCAGCTGTACCTTAAACAGCTTCTGGTTTCCTGTCGATCCGAAGGCCTCCGACGCTTCGATAATTTCGGTCGGCACCTGCCGGATCCCGAGATTCGTAAAGCGGATCGTCGGCGGCATCGCAAAGATGACCGAGGCGACGACGCCCGGCACCATCCCGATGCCGAAAAAGGCAACTGCCGGGATCAGGTACACAAAGGCGGGCATCGTCTGCATAAAGTCGAGCACCGGCTTGATCGTGCCCTCGACTGCAGAACTCCTGGACATCCAGATGCCGACCGGAACCCCGATGACAATGGAAATTACTCCGGCGGTCAGCACAATCGCAAGCGTCAGCACCATGTCCTCCCAGTAGCCCAGGTTCCAGATGAGCAGCAGCCCAAGCAGGACAAACACGGTAAGCCCGATTTTTCTGCCGGCAAACCAGAACGTTAATCCAACAATAATAATCAGCAGCAGCCACGGCGGAAAGATGCCAAAAAACCATTCAAATCCACTGATAATATAGCCTATAAAATCGGTGAGCGGCCCAAAAATAAATTCGGCCTGGGTCAGCCAGTCGACAAACGCATCAATCCAGGCAGCAAGCGGCAGCGGTGTAATGTTACTCAACGGCTGACACCTCCTTACCTGAAAGCAGTGCCATGACAGCGCCTCTTACAACTATGCCTACAATCTTATTATCTTCATCAACGACGGCTACTGGTGTGTTTTTGTATGTAAGCAGCTCGATCATTTCCTTGACTACTGTATCCCTTTGTACCGTAGGCACATCTTCATGCAGAATGCTTCGCATATCTTCCGATCCCTGCTCCACCAGACGCGATACTTCATCGGCATGGACAATACCGAGCAGCGTCCGGTCTTTATTCGTTACATACAGGCTCGAAATACCTTCCTTTTTCATGCGCTGAAGCGCGGCTCTCGGCCCGTCCTTATCGATCGTGAGCGTCTCGGGCCGTTTCATGACGGATTCGGCGGTAAATACCTTGGAGCGGTCCACGTCTTCCACGAACTGGGCGACGTAATCATCCGCCGGATGCTGGAGAATTTCCTCCGGTGTACCAATCTGAACCACTCGTCCATCTTTCATAATCGAAATGCGGTCCCCGAGCCGAAGCGCTTCGTCCAAATCATGAGTGATAAACACAATTGTCTTTTTCATCCGGTCCTGAAGCTCCAGCAGCTCATCCTGCATTTCCTTCCGGATCAGGGGATCAAGCGCCGAGAAGGCTTCATCCATCAGCAGAATATCCGTGTCTGCGGCGAGTGCCCGTGCCAGGCCGACCCGCTGCTGCATCCCGCCGGACAGCTCGTCCGGATACATGTTGCCGTAGCCGCCAAGCCCGACCAGCTGCAGAGCTTCGTCTGCTTTTTTCTTTTTTTCCTGCTCCTCGAGTCCCTGAATTTCCAGGCCGTATGCCACATTGTCGAGAATTGTCCGGAACGGAAATAGTCCGAATTGTTGGAAAACCATGCTCATTTTTTCCCTGCGCACCGCTCTCAGCCCTTTGTCGTCCATACGGGCCAAATCGTCACCGTCCACCCAGACGCTTCCTTCAGTCGGATCAATTAACCGGTTCAGAAGTCTCACAAGTGTAGATTTTCCACTCCCGGAAAGTCCCATGATCACAAATATTTCTCCGGCCTCCACCGAAAAGTTGGTCCGGTTCACGCCAACCGTGCAGCCGGTTTCTTCCAGGATTTCGTCTTTCGATTTCCCCTGTTCCAGCAGTTTAATTGCACGATTCGGGCGTTTGCCGAAGACCTTGGTTAAGTTTTCCACTTCTATCTTCGCCAACGTTTCACACCCCGTTTACTTTGTCTCTGTCTAAATTTATTATCACTCTTTTACTATATATTATTAGGCTAAAAGTTACAAAACTTTTATCATGCCATTTAGGGCCGTTTGAGTCGTAAAGTATATACTGTACATACATTATATACTTATATCTATCATTATCTGCTGATTAAAGGACTTAACGACCGAATATTCAATTTTTTTATTTCACAGTCATTTGCTAAACTTTAATCATACATGCAAAAAGGGGGGCCCGTATGGAAAAGAAGCAGCATATTCAGAACAAGCTGGATGAAGCAAAAAAACAGTTCATTTCCACGATTGCCCAGAACATGGGCCTATACGGTGTTTCCGATACAAACGGACGCCTGTACGGCACCATGTTATTTACCGAACGTCCAATGACACTCGATGATATGAGCGAGGCACTGGGCATGAGTAAAATGAGTATGAGCACCGGTATACGGGCCCTCATGGACGCAGGTATGGTCGAACGGGTATGGGAAAAAGGGGTACGCAAGGATTTGTACCAATCCAACGACGACTGGTATCAATCATTCACCTCTGTTTTTGTCAACCGCTGGCGGGAGGCCTCGGATAATAACCAAAATGCAGCCCGCCGTGCCAAAGAGGAATTTGAATCCTGTTTAGAGGAAGCGGAGGATCCCCTCCTTATCGAAGAGCTTCAGCACGATCTTGCAAAAATCAATTACGCCCTGAGCTATTATGAATGGCTTGATGAAGTAATACGCATTTTTGAAAGTGGTGAAATTTTTGCGATGATTCCCCCAAAGTAATTCACGCTTTTAAATTTCCAGCAACGGCAGCCGGTGCTCAAGCCGGATCTGCTCCCTTACTCTGACTGCTGCCTTTTCCCCCATGGCATCTTTTTGCCAGAGGAGGGCGTACTGATACAGGTCGTGCCATTCCAGAATATTCGCAAACTGCTGCAGTGAAGAAAGTGGTATGCTCCTTACACTGTCATAGCCGGCGAGCAGTTCATTAAAAACCATCCGGGCAAAGGGCTGATAGTCCTGTTCACCGGAAAAGGAAAGCAGAATGTCCCGCAGCAGCGCAGCAAGATCATATAAGCTTACATGAACTCCCGGCATCGCTCCCGGGGACAAACCCTCTCCCCCTGCATTTTGCTCCCTATTTATTTCTCTGAAAACAAAACCTGTGTCCTCCAACTGAAGGGCTGCACGTTCGACCACGGGAAACAGCCCATCGATGCTTCGGCGGATCATCATCTGGCCTTTTGGAAGCAGCAGTTCCATCTGCTGGTATTCTGTCTTTAAAGTTTGCTCCGCCATCCAAACGCTGTCTTTATCGTTTAGCGGCAGTTTCTCGTGCCAGCTGCGGTGCTTTTCTGCCAGACAGGCGCCAAGCTCCCGGTAATTTGCCTCTTCCTTACCAGCGTGGCCACGGCTATCCGGCTTCTTCTGATACATATAGGCCCAGCCTGCCTCCCCGGCATCTGCCAGTTTTTTTCCCTCTCTTGTCTTTTTGATGCTGATATCGTTGTCAGCTTCAAGCCACCGGACCGTATCTTTTTCCGGAAGCGCAAGGTCACCGGTCACAAGCTCCCACACTAATCCTTCTTTATCACTTACACTCCAGCATCTGGTTCCTTGCTGTCCGGGCGAGGCTGCTTCTATACCGTATACCTGTTGAATCCAACGACGGGTCAATTCTGTGTTCATTGGTCTTCCCCATTTCATTTACTGTAGATTTTTTCGTTTTTCTTTTACACTGGACTAGCATAGAAAAGCATTCTGTTTAGCTGGAGGAACGCAGATGAATATCAGTATTCTTGATCAATCACCGATTGCAGAAGGCGAGACCCCCGAAAAAGCCTTCGAACACACCCGCGAGCTCGTTCAAATGGCGGAGAATTGGGGATTTCACCGCTTTTGGGTAGCCGAGCACCACAGCACCAGCGGTTTGGCCGGCTCTTCGCCGGAAATTCTGATGTCACATCTCGCAAGCGTCACCACAAGCATCCGCATTGGCTCGGGAGGCGTCCTGCTCCCACAGTACAGTCCGTACAAAGTAGCCGAAAACTTTAAAGTGCTTGAAGCTTTATTTCCGGGCCGGATCGACCTTGGCATCGGAAGATCTCCCGGCGGGGGTAATACGATCCGGGAAGCTCTGACGGATGGAAATAAAAAGAGCATGTCCGCCTTTCCCCGCCTTCTTCAGGAGGTCCAGGGGTTTATTGACCGCTCTCTTCCCGGTGACCACCCCTATGCGTCGATCAAAGCCTCTCCGATGAGCAGCTCCCTGCCGGAAACCTGGGTACTCGGTTTGTCCGAACGCGGCGCCCGGGATGCCGGCAAACAAAGCGCCGGCTTCATGTTCGGCCAGTTTATCAGCCCGGATCAGGGCGTCGAGGCGGTCCGTAAATACCATGCCTCCTTTGTACCAAGCGACCGGCAGCCCCGGCCGGTCGCCGCCGCCTGTGTATTTATCGTCTGTGCGGCTACCGATGAAGAGGCTGACCGCCTGGCGCTGAGCCAGGACCAGTGGCTTTTAAATGTCGAAAAGGGCACAAATACAAAAGTCCCTGCTCCGGCAAGCGTAAATCCTGCTGCCTGGACGCAGGAAGAACAGGAAAAAGTGCGGGAGAACCGGCGCCGGGCTGTTATCGGTTCCCCGGCCACCGTGCAGAAACAGCTGCGTGAACTGCGGGATAAGCTCGGGCTCGATGAACTGATGGGTATTACCAACATTTATGATTTTGAAGCAAAAAAGAAATCCTTCCAATACGCCGCCGATATTGCCGCCAACCTTTAAACGAAAAAATCCGCACGCTCATTTTCCGAGCGTGCGGATTTTTTGTTTTCCTAGTAAGAATCTGCTGCCGGTACTCCCTGGCTGCTTTCCTGGAATTCTTTTTCGCTGGAGCGGAAGGAGAGCCACGAAAGCATCAGACCTAACAGCGTAATGACAGCGCCGGCCATCCCGATCATCGGCAGGCTGAGACCGAGACTGATGACCACACCGCCAACCCAGGCGCCAAAGGCGTTCGCCAGGTTAAAGGCAGAGACCGCGGACGCGCTTGCGATCGAAGGCGCCCCTTCTGCTGCCCGGATAACCGTTGTCTGCAGAATCGGTACTGTACCAAAGGCTCCCATCCCCAGCAGAAGCACCGATACCGGGGCTAGCCATGGGATGGTACTCGTTAAGGTGAGCGTCGACAGAATCACGGTCAGTGAAGCCATCACGACCATCAGTGGCTTCAACAGGGATTCTGCATTCAAACGCCCCGAAAGCATGTTACCCAGAACGCCTCCGACCCCGAATAAAAATAGGGAAAGCGTTATACCTGCCGGACCAAAGCCTGTTATATCCTGAAGCAGGGGCTCAATATACGTGTAGGCGGTAAAAACACCTGAATAGCCGAATACTGTAATAGCGAGTGCAAACAACACCTGTTTTCTTTTGAATACGCCAAGCTCTTTTCTCATGGACGTTGGTTCTTCAGCATTCATATTCGGCACGAAAAAGATAATTCCAAGCAGGCTGATCACGCCGAGTCCGACAATACCGGCAAACACTATGCGCCAGTCAAATAAATCTCCGATATATGCACCGAACGGTACGCCGATCATTAAGGAAATCGTCAGGCCGCCGTTAATGGCAGCCACCGCGCCGGACTTTTTCGACGGAGGGACAACTTCGCTTGCCATAACCATCGCAATGGCAAAGAACGGACCGTGCATCAATGCAGAAAAGACGCGTGCCCACAGCAGCACCGTGTAATTTGGCGCCAGGGCGCTGGCAACGCTGGATCCGATAAACAAAAGCATTAACCCAATTAATACATACTTCCTTGGAAACTTCACCAGAAGAGATATAGCAATTGGCGAGAGCACGGCGACGCCGAGCGCGTACATGCTGACAATCAGACCCGCGGCAGAAATCGTGATGCCAAAGGAGTCAGAGACATTCGACAAAATCCCCATGGCGACGTATTCAGTAGTTCCGATAGCGAACGTAGAAATCATAAACATGGCAATCATCACCATTGGGCGGAACGTTTGGCCATTGCGTACGATCATTGTTATCCCTCCTTGATACATTAGTTAATTAATTTTTCACTCTGTTTTATCTCACAACGATTTCTTATTCTATAGGCTGGGCTTTTATACGTCTAGACTGTAAAACGCTTACGACACAAAATCGTCACATTTTTTCTGTTGATTTTTTTATTTTTATCATGTAAGGGTTATCATTTCCTTTTTATCAATATTTTTATTTATTTTATGTATCCATCGTTATGATGCTTTTTATACAATTCGCTGTTATCAGGGGTTTGCGCGGAATTTCGCAGGGGTAAACCTTTTTTCGTGCGTACTATTCAAAACGTTTCGATAAACTCATACAGCAGGAAAGAAGGGACATCATGTTTTCACTTTTTACATTCATACTTATTACTATTGCCATTGCCGGCTACGCCGCCTACCGGACGAAAAACATTAATATGCAGAGTCAGGAGGGATATTTTCTCGGCGGCCGCAGTCTGATGGCACTTACCATTGGCTCATCCACCCTGCTTGCCAATCTCTCCACCGAGCAGCTCGTTGGACTTAGCGGGCAGACGTACACCGGCTCGATGGCTTCGATGGCCTGGGAGGTTACTACACCAGTGGCGCTCATTTTTATGGCATTTATGTTTTTACCTAAATACTTACGGGCGGGCGTAACTACCGTTACCGAGTTTCTTGAAAAGCGCTATGATCAGCGGACAAGGCAGATCGTTTCATTACTTATGCTGCTCGGGTTTGCCTCCTCGTTTCTGCCGACCGTGCTGTATTCCGGCTCCCTCGTGCTTGATCAAATATTTGATATTTCGGATGTGCTTGGCACGAGCCAGTTTTTCACCGTCTTAATCGTTTCTGCCGGCATCGGACTTGTCGGCATGCTTTATATTGTATTCGGCGGCCTGAAGGCTATCGCTTCCGCTGATTCACTGTACGGCGTCGGACTAATTGCCGGTGGTATTCTTATTCTCGTATTCGGACTCATGGCACTCGGCAATGGCAATATGTTTAACGGGGTTGGGACGCTCACCTCGGAGCATACTGACAAATTAAACGCCATCGACGGCAGCAACGACGCCCAGGTGCCGTGGCCTACAATATTTATGGGGCTTTTATTTAACAATCTTTTTTACTTTTGTATTAATCAGGCCATCGTCCAGCGCCCGCTTGCGGCACGTAATTTAAAAGAAGGTCAGAAGGGTGTCATGATTACTGCCCTATTTAAATTGTTCGGTGCCTTTTACCTCGTACTTCCTGGCGTCATCGCCTATCATCTGTACGGCAGCAGCCTCGCGAATGGAGACGCCGCCTATCCGACGCTCGTGACTGACCTGCTGCCGCCGGTACTGACCGGTGTGTTCGCAGCTATTTTGTTCGGCGCTGTCCTGAGTTCATTTAACGGAGGCATCAACAGCGTTATTACGCTGTTTACGCTTGATTTATATAAACCGTTGTTTCACCCGGATGCCGATGAAGCAGCCCTCGTTCGTTCCGGGCAGCGGTTTGCCATGATCGTCGCTATTGTCTCCATCTTTATTTCTCCCTTTATTTTGTTTGCACCGTCAGGGTTATACAATTACCTGCAGGAAATGTTTGGTTTCTTTAATATTCCGGTGCTTGCCATTATGGTCGTCGGCTTTTATACAAAAAATGTATCACCGTTTGCTGCAAAGGTGGCTGTACCGGTACACATCATTTTGTACGGCGCAAGCAAAATCTTTATCGGAGAGCTCAACTTCCTTTATGTATTGAGTGTGCTGTTTCCGCTCAGCGTCATTGTGATGCTCGTTGCAGGGAAACTCAAGCCGATGGATAAGCCTTTCGAATTCAAAAACGAAGCACCGGTGGACATGGTGCCGTGGAAATATGCCAAGCCGGCAGCGGCCGGCCTGATTATCGGCATCGGCATTCTTTATGTAATCTTCTCTCCTCTAGGAGTCGCTTCCTAACCTCAAAAAAAGTGCACCGCGGCCGGAGTGGCTGCGGTGCACTTTCGTTTACTCCCATTTTTCAAGGACAATTTTACCAATCGTTTTACCCGACTCCACCCGTCGATGTGCTTCTTTCATCTGGCCGGCATTCAGCGGGGTCAGCGTTTTGGTGAGCGTCGGCTTGATTGTTCCCTGATCAAAAAGATCAGCCAGTTCACCCAGAATTACGTGCTGCCGGATCATATCCTCCGTCTGGTACATCGGCCGCGTAAACATAAACTCCCACATGAAGGCGGCACTTTTTGCCTGCAGGTCGGTCAGCGGAAGCGGCTCCTCTGTTTCCACAATGGAACAAATGGTTCCCTGCGGACGAATGCACTCTGCCATCCCTGACCAGTGCTGGGCCGTATCGGTGAAGCAGAGAATATAGTCGACGCCGTCATATCCTGCCTCCTGGAGCTGTTTGAACAGAGGCTGGTGATGGTTAATCACTTTGTCTGCCCCCATCTGTTCGCACCAGGACGTTGTTTCTTCACGTGAAGCAGTAGCGACTACATTAAGACCGGCCCATTTGGCGAGCTGAATCGCAATGGAGCCGACGCCGCCCGCGCCGTTTAACACGAGTACAGACGCTCCGCGGTCCCGTTCCGGTACAATTCCGATCCGGTCGAACAGCGCTTCGTACGCAGTAATAGCAGTTAAAGGCATGGCGGCACTTTCGGCCACCGAAAGCTGCGCAGGCCGTCTTCCCACTATCCGCTCATCTACCAGGTGATACTCCTGGTTCGAGCCGGACCGCTGATTACTTCCGGCGTAATACACTTCATCGCCGGGCTGAAACAGCGACGCCTCTTCGCCCACCGATTCTACGACACCGGCTGCGTCAAAGCCGAGAATCTGCGGCTCTCCTTCTTCCGCTCCTTCATTTCCTCCGCGGATTTTTGTATCCACCGGATTTACGGAAACCGCCTGGACACGCACAAGCAGATCCCGGCCCTTCGGTTCTGATTTTGCCACGTCAAACATTTCAAAGCTTGCTTGTTCTTCAATGGGAAGGTGTTTTTTAAAACCTATTGCTTTCATTAATGGACCCTTCTTTCCTCACTTGGTTAAAGCCATTCTGATTTCTCATACCCGCCCCCTTCCATCCGGCAAACAAATCCGCAGCTATTTATACCTGTTCGAAACTCTGCAGAAAATGATTTATAATGATGAAACTATTCTTAATGAAAGAAGGCGGCGTATGCAGGACCAAACCCACACGTTTACTAAAAGGGAAGAATTCGCTAACGCAGTCACGCACGGCATCGGTGCTCTGCTGAGCGCTGCTGCGCTTATTATTATGATCGTTTTCGCTTCCATGAACGCTTCAGCCCTCCATGTGGTAAGCGTTTCTATTTTCGGCACATCCATGCTTATCTCCTACATATGCTCCACCCTGCTTCACAGCTTTCCGCCGGGCAGACTCAAGGATTTGTTTGAAGTGTTTGACCACTCTGCCATCTACCTGTTTATCGCAGGCACGTACACACCTTTTTTGTTTCACGCAATCGACGGTACCTTAAGCTGGGTCTTATTCAGCATCGTTTGGGGCATTGCCGCCATCGGGATTATTTTTAAAGCCTTCTTCACCAAACGGTTCCGTATTCTGTCGACCGTTTTTTACATCGGCATGGGGTGGATCATTATTATCGCCTGGCCGGCGCTTGTGAGCGCTCTGCCCTACGGCGGCCTCGTGCTGCTCGTTATTGGAGGCGTATTGTACACCGCCGGCACTATTTTTTACATGTGGCGAAGCTTTCCCTACCATCACGCCGTCTGGCACTTTTTTGTTCTCGCCGGCTCTGCCGCCCATTTCTCTGCCGTGTTTTTCTACGTTATCCCTTTATAGCAGACGAAAGCCCGTGCTTTTCAGGGAGCACGGCTTTTTTTACATTGCCCGTTAACAAAGACCTCGGTTTGTGATAAGAATAAAAGTAAATATATACAAAGGATGTTTTTGCTTGCCGACACGTGCGCACACCTATATCAATTACGCTCTCGCTGTTCTGGCTGTCTATGCTGTGCTGCTGACGACCAGGCTGTTTTTTACCTCCAGCGAGCTTCTTACCTATATCACCCATCCGCTCGTTTTAATCATCCCGGTTGGCCTCACGGTCGCAGGCTTGCGGTATTTCATCGTTTATACCGAAGAGAAAAATAAAAAACGCTTCCTCTATTCTTTGATTGCCGGAAGCATCGCCCTGTTTCTTTTGTTTTTACTGTTTTTATATATTATTTCAAGGCTTGTTTCCCTCTGAAGCAATTTACTTCTATTCAAAATTTTGATAAGCTTCAAGATATTTACCAATGGTTTTTAAAGGAGAGAGAGTATGGCACAATCAGCACACTGGCGGACAAAAGCTCCCTACCGGGCAGACCAGGTAGGAAGCCTTTTGCGTACTGCCGCGATTAAAGAAGCACGTGAAAGCTATGCGAATGAATCCATTTCTGCGGATGAACTGCGGCGTGTAGAGGATAAGGAAATCGAACGCATCGTTCAGAAGCAAAAAGAAACGGGGCTTCAGGCTGTCACAGACGGAGAGTTCCGCCGCGCCTGGTGGCATTTTGACTTTCTTGAGGATTTAATTGGTGTGGAGGCCTACGATAAAGACTCCGGCATCCAGTTTGAAGGTGTACAGACAAAGGCCCGCGGCATCAAGGTGACCGGAAAAATTGACTTTAGCGATAAGCACCCAATGCTAGAGGATTTCCGCTACCTTCATCAGATCACCGGCAGCACCGAGGCAAAGTTTACGATACCAAGCCCGAACATGCTGCACCTTCGAAGCGAGATTGAGACCGACCTTTACAGCGGTCCCGGAGACATGATCGACGACCTGGCGAAGGCTTATCAAAAAGCGATTCAGGCGTTTTATGACGCCGGGTGCCGCTACCTGCAGCTCGACGACACATCCTGGGCGTATCTGTGCTCCGAGGAACAGGTCGAGCGTATGAATCAGGAGGGCATCGATCATCGTTCCCTGGTGGAACGCCATGCGCGGGCGGTCAATGAAGCCGTCGCCTACAAGCCGGAGGATATGACAATTACGATGCACATCTGCCGCGGTAACTTCCGCTCTACATGGATCTCCTCTGGCGGCTACGAGCCCGTAGCTGATATTTTGTTTGGCAGTGTCAATGTAGACGGCTTTTTCCTTGAGTATGACAGCGACCGGGCCGGCGATTTCAAACCGCTCCGCTTCATCAACCGCGAGGATGTGCAGGTCGTGCTCGGCCTAATCACCTCTAAAAGCGGAGAGCTTGAAAATGCGGAGGATGTAAAATCAAGAATCATGGAAGCATCCGAGTACGTACCGCTTGAGCAGCTCTGCCTGAGTCCGCAGTGCGGGTTCGCTTCGACTGAGGAAGGCAATGTTCTGACCGAGGACGAACAGTGGAAAAAGCTCGAGCACGTTGTAGCCATCGCAAAAGATGTGTGGCAGGGCTAATACAGAATAAAAAAGCAGGACCGAAAATTTTCGGTCCTGCTTTTTATCGTATTTAGTTGCTTAACACAGGAGCTTCCCTGGAGAAGTCACTCGTTTCAAGCTGTTCGTACAGAAAATCCACCAGCGTCTGGCGGTAGAGCGTATTTTTCAGGTCATGCCGGCCGGGATAGCCTGCGGTCGGCGCATTTTCGCCGGAAGGCTTATCGGAAAGCACCGGCACCCGAACGAGCGTCCAGTCCAGATTTGACTGGCGGATAATATCAGCGGCGTTCGCATTTTCATTGGAGCCTTTAAACTTCGCCACTTTCCAGCCGGTGGTGAGCAGACTGAACCGCTTGGACGTGCCGTCCTGCGGGGTTTTCACATCCGAGCTCGTGACTGCCACAAGACGGCTGATGCCCCGTTCCTGCATCGCGTTTACAATGTGGGACATGCCTGTACTGAGCGGTGTACCCTTCGCCGCTTCCTTGCGGCCGAGGAGGCTGACTACCGCATCTGCGCCCTTCAGGGAGTCATAGACGTTCTGATAATTCGTAATTTTCCCTTCATGAACAGTCAAATTTTCATTATCAATCAATAATTTTTCCGGGTCGCGGGCGTATACGACTACTTCACTGCCTTCTTTTAATGCTTTACGGACAAAACGTTTTCCAGTATTGCCGGTCGCCCCAAACACAACTATTTTCATTTCAGTTCCCTCCTGTTTGTTCACACTGCTCCTTCCATTGTACCGGAGATGGAGGGCAAACCCAACCACAGTCGGAAAAACACAAATAAAAGGAGAGCGATTGAGGCCCCGGTTGCTCAATCGCTCTCCTTTATATCCATCGATGTGTCAATCTGCTGCCAAAAGCATCTGTTCGCTTTCTTCTGTAAGCTCCGTGTAAACGACGAGCCGTTCATCATGCGTACCGTGCTCCTGTTCGAACGTGCCGGCGCAGGTGATCAGATTCAGATTCCGGCTGTCACTGCTTCCGAAAATTTCCTCAATCGGAGCTTCCTCCCGCGGATAGCTCACTACCTGCTGAACTTCAAATACAAGCTCCTCCCCGTCTTCAGTTGTCACCTGGATCTGTTCCCCTGCCTGTACGTTTTCGAGCTCGTAAAATACAGAGGGTCCGTCAATACTATCTACGTGGCCTGCCATCACGGCATTGCCTTTCTCTCCAGGCTCCGGACCCGGCTCGAACCAGGCTACTCCGTTTTCGCTCGAGGGTACGCCCATCTGCCCGTTGTCCAAAACTCCTATCGGCTCTAAAGGAGCCGAGACATCGATGGATGGCACAGATAACTCCTCAGGGTCAGAGAGCGATATATCCTCTTTTTCTGCAGAAGCAGCCATGTCCTCCACCCCGTTCACGCTTTCTTTTTCTGCCGGAGCGTTGGTATCTGCTTCTGAAGCTTTTTCCTGCCCCGCCGGTTCCCCCGAAAGCACTTCCGTTTCCGGCGGCGAGGAAAATACAGGAAGGAGGGCGTAGACACCGAAGCCAATTGCGATAGAAATCACAGCAGCTGTAAGCCCCGTTACTATCCATTGCTTCATACCGCCCGCCCCCTTTACCTGCATGATGCTTTTTTGCAAGAACTACTCAGTTTACGCACGAAGTTTTTGATTGGATCACTTTTATTTAAAAAAATTTAAGAAAAATAAAAAAGCCTTCTTTTGAAGACTTTTTTACATTAAATAATCCCAGGCGTTTTTAGCGATTAAAGCGATGGTTACGATGATAAACAGCATCTTCACGTAGGCCGAGCCTTTTTTTATGGCGACATTTGCACCGACGTATGCGCCGGCAATCATCGCAGCCCCCATCGGCAGACCGTACGCATAATGAATCGAATCAAACCAGATAAACGCGAGCAGCCCGCCAATGTTGCTTGCAAAATTCAGCACCTTGGCGTTTCCAGCAGCTTCGACAAAGTTGAAGCCAAGAAAAATAAAGGCAAACAGCAAAAACGATCCCGTCCCCGGGCCGAGAAAGCCATCATAAAATCCGAGGACCACAGCGACAAGCGCACCAACGATCCACACCTTCCGGGTGATGCTCTGAAACGTGGACAGGCTGCCCAGATTTTTGTTCACAAGCGTATAGATCGTCACCACGACAAGCAGAATTAAAATGATCGGCTCCAGAATATCCGGCGGAATCCGCTGCACGACGATTACGCCGAGGACCGATCCTGCAAACGCCAGGGGGAAAAGCGTAAACACGAGACGCTTGTTAATCTGGCCGTGCCGGAGAAACGAGATCATACTCGTCCCCGAGCCCATCGTCCCTGCGAGCTTATTCGTTCCTAGTGCCGTCTGCGGCGACATACCCGTAAAAAGAAGCGCCGGCATGGCAATCAGCCCGCCTCCGCCAACTACCGCATCCACAAATGCGGCGAGAAAACCGATCAAAACTAAAAATAACAATACCGATACCGAGAACTCATCCATATGTATGCAGCCCGCTTTCTGTAAAAACCAAAGATGTCCCTGCTATTTTACCGATTTCCGGCAGTCATTTCCACCCGTTTCCATCCGCCGGCCCACGCCCAGCAACCTAAAAAAGCAGCCGGCGCCGGCTGCTTTTTGTTACGTTCGCTGTTCAGATGTTTTTTTCCGCTCGCTTTCCGGCGTTTCCTCCTCTTTTTCTCCGTCCTGCTCTTCGTTTTCGGCATTTTGGCCGCTGTTGGTGATTTCTCCGGCGTCGATACCGTCTTCATGCAGCCATTTGGCAATAAAGATAAAACCGACAACCGCGATAAAGCTCATAGTCCACGATAGCACCTGCCGCAGAATAATCCCTTCGTCGAAGGCTTCCACGCCATAGCTTTGCACGAGCCAGATTTTAACGAACGCTAGAATAAACTCCCGAAGGGCAAAAAACAGCGTGATCGCCTGAAACACCCATAAGTATTTGCGCACGTAAAACTGTTTTTTCAGCTGCTGGCGGTCCCCGCCCTGCAGCTCCATAAAATCAACGGTGAAAAAGAGCCAGATTGGCCGCATAAAAATGACGGTTAAAATAAAAAACGCACCCATCACAAAATCATAGTAAATATTATTCCACAAAAGCTGCAATCCGCCGCCGGCAATAAGATCGAGGACGGTGCCGATAATCAGGGTGGCGATCATATAGATACCGAACGTATTCACCTTTTTCAGCAGTACGAAGCGGTATACTGTATAAATAATCCCCGGTACCGAGGAGATAAGCATCGCTATATAATCACCTGTATAATCCCGCGCCATGTTCCAGATGAATATTGGAAACACGACGTAAAATATAATGTCAAACCACATGATGTGCTTCTGCTGCACACGCCCCACCTCCTTTATATATCCTATCACAAGTATAGAATATTTCGCGCCCGGGTATAGAAAAGTCAGGACGTATGCAGGAGGGGATACAGATGCTGCCAGAAGCCGAAGTGGAAAAAGCGAAAAAAAGAATGGAGGGACATCGGTGTGAAGGCTTTCTTAACGGACCAAACCCGGTCGATCCTGTCGTCATGATGATCGGCGAGGCGCCGGGTGAAACGGAAATTACAGGCGGCGGCCCTTACGACGGACGCGCCGGGAAACAATTTCTCTCCTATTTGGAGGCTCTGCCATTTCCGCTGAAGGACATTTACGTCACCCGCACGATCAAAAGCCGTCCGTACCGTTGGGGTAAAACGCCGTCCGGCCTCCCGCGCAAATATAACCGCACACCAAACCAAAAGGAAATTATGGCCCATGCCCCGCTTCTCGATTGGGAGATCCGCTCGGCTTCGCCGAAGATTCTATGTCCGATGGGACGCACCCCGTACTGGCGGCTGTTCGGACGTTCACCTCGTATGCCGGATACCGCCGGCATACAATTTACATCTCCTGTCTTGCAGGTGAATACTACAGCGGAGGAGTACATGTGGAGCGGCGGGCACTATATAATTTACCCGCTGTATCATCCGGCAGCGAGCCTGTATAACCGGTCACTTGAACCTTTGATCCGACAGCATTTCTATGACCTTGCCCGCCTTTGTGCCAGGTTCACATAGACTCCATCATATTCTGTTTTCTGCTTGTATGTTATAGTGATGAAGCGAAAATAAAGCATTACATATGCATATTATTTTCGCGCATATTCCCGGCTAAGAAGTTCGGAAAATTCAGGTAATTCAGATACTATGGTGATGATCCACTCCCGCATCCGGTAGCTTTTTACGGCATTATAAAGTTCAGCATTGTTGCTACAGAAATAAATCATGTATCCCTTTTTCTTTAAATAATCCAAATCCGTTTCCCGCCCGACGATGACTTCACTTAGCTTTCTATCGCACCAGTACGCGTATCGAAGCTCCATCTTACCCATCTCCTCCAGAGGTTAGTGGACTAAAAAGCCAGCACCAAGAAAGCTCTTGATACTGGCTGTGAAGAAAAAGCACTCTGTCTTTTCTTATCCGGCCGGTGTATAAATATTTTCGCATTCCTGCTTCTACTTAAAATAAACGTCACGGACCGTTGGCTTCATTTCCACCAGTCATATGATCAATATATTAAAATTATCATATAAATAATGAAATATCTACCTTTTTTATGATAAATATTATAAAATATTAACAATAAAGGAGAATTCCAGTGATTGATATTCAAGCAAAGCAAAAGGACATCGCAAGCTACGTAGGACGTCTGCTGCGGGACTCTTTCGGAAAAGGGCCCCAGGCAGCCTATGTGACTCTTGGGGAGACACACGCCATTATTTTCTTACGCGAATTCATGTCCTCCATCGAGGAGCATCTGCTTGAAGATAAAGGCGCCGAAGCCGTACATGAACTCCGGGAAAGCATGATGAAGACAATAATACCCGAAGTCAAACGCTATATTGAAAGCACGACCGGCATTGAATTAAACGAACTGTTTTACGACTGGAATATGGACCATCGTTCCGGCGTCATTATCGGATTAAAACCCGAGTCTTACAGCAATGCCGGCCAGACTTCAGAGCCGATTGCAAAAGAGTATCCAAACAAGCAGAAGCTTGAGCAGGTGATCGGGGAAACGAGCAACAAAGCAGAGCGTGTGCCTGACGACGTCTCTTCCGTGCAGGTAAACAACCGGACGACGCTGATTGTCCGTACCGGTATTCTCGTACCTATCGAAAAGCGGCTGATTGCCCTTGGATACGAGGACGTTTTAAAAATTGCCAAACGCGAGCTCGAAAAGGAACTATTCATGGAAGAGGATTTGTTTACCAGCCTTTTAGGAGCAAAAGTGGAAGACATCTTCATCGACTGGAATTTTGAAAAAGACAAAAGCACAGTTATTATCGTAACAGCTCCCGTAAAATAACATTTCTTTATTACACCACTGAAAGGCCTGATATCCGTGATTCCCATTACGTTTCACCATGTGCATACTCCGGGGTCGCTCATCGAAAACCACCGCGATTACCGGCACTACCATTCCATAGAATGGAAGGATCACTTCGACAGCAATTTTATTTCATTTAAACAGATGCCAGACCCTGATTACTTCCAGGAAATCGAAGCTTACTTACGCGATTTTCACAATTCCCGGGGCCAAAAGCATTTGAAATTTCATTTTCCGCCGAACACAGAGCTTCCGCTGGCATTAAATCAGTATCTGCACAGTACCCTGTATGATGTGACCGTCATGGAGCTGTACGCTATCCGACCGGATGACTTTCCGCGAAAAAACGCCCCTGAAGGATGCGATATCCAGCGCGTCGATGTTGAAAACCTGCCCGCTTTTCTAGCGATGCAGCTTGAGCAGGATCTCCCTCTCGGCGAAGCGTACGCAGCTCAAAAACAGCACATGCTCGAACAGCGGTTTTATGATGCTTCGTTTATTCAGCTGATCGCCTATCACCACGGACGACCGGCCGGCTTTGTAGAACTGATCGCCGGCGATCATTCTGTAGAACTGGATAATCTGTTTGTCCACGAGGAGCTGCAGCAAAAAGGCATCGGCCACGCCCTGCAGCAGTTTGCCATGAACCTTTTTCCGGATAAAGCAATCTTTCTCGTCGCAGACCAGGAGGATACCCCGCGCGACATGTATCGAAAGCAGAACTATAAACGGCTCGGCTTTCAGTACACCGCTATTTTTCAATAATATGAGTGCACGCAAAAAGACGCCCGGGACAGGCGTCTTTTTTGATCAGTACATGATATGCATAAACAAAGCAATAATAGGAATTGCAATAATCGTGCGTTCAAAAAAGCAGACGACGAGTTCCCAGAGCTTTACCGGCATTCTCGTTGCTTTAATGACAACAATGGATTCAGAAAAGAACACAATCTGTACTAACGAGAGCGTCGTTACAAAATAAATCGCCCCTGCTTCAAGTGCTGCCAGATCTCCTGCAATTAAAAGAACCGGCAGAAACATTTCAGCAATACCTACGGGGATCGACGGCGCGATCATTGCCGCATTAGGTACACCGAGAATATTTAAGAGCGGAATGAACGGCATGCCGAGCCAGTTAAATAACGGCGTATACTCAGCGACGATCAGTCCGGTAATGCCGATAGAAGCAAGCATTGCCACCACCCGGGGAAGCACACCAAGCGCTCCCGCCACACTCGTCTTCACTTCTGAGCCGAGCGGCCTGGCTGCTTCGGCTCTTTTCGCAGCACGCTGAAAGCCGCGCGGTATAATGCCAAACTCAAACTTCGCCTCTCCCTGTCTTTCTTCTTCTGTCTGCTCCCGTCCGTCAAAATAAACGTCGGGCTGCTTCGACAGGGGCGGAATCCGGATCATAAAGAAAGAAATAATAAACGCAATCAGCATACCGGAAAAGTATACCTGCAGAAAATCCTGACTTAACTCTGCTGTGTTAATGACAAGCACTGCAAATCCGACACTGACTGCGCTGAAGCTTGTAGCAATTGCTATAGCTTCGCGCTTTGTATAAACATTCATCCGGTACAGGCTGCTTGTAATTAAAATAGCAACAGAAGATGAGCTGACAAAAGAAGAAATAGCGTCTATCGTGCTTTTGCCAGGCACCTTAAACAGTGGACGCATGACCGGCTCCAGGATCGAACCGATAAAATCAAGCGCTCCGTAATTTAACAGCAGCGGCATAAACACAGCGGCCAGCGGAATGATCCAGCCAACGGTAAGTACAATCGATGGGATAATTGTTCCGCCTGTATCCGGCCCCACCATCCATTCCGGTCCAGTGAACCCGGCAAAGCTGTCGTGAAGAGCATATACTGACATAAAAACCGCGCCCAGCACGTAGAAGAAAATGTGTACCCCCGTGTCTCCCCCGTAGTAATCCAGCAGCCGTCCGCTGCGTTCCGGAAATAGCTTTACGTAAATGCTCGTTACGGCGTTAGCAAGCACCATGACCGTAAACAGCCACAAACTAAAAGGCACAGAAAGGTTCAAAAGGAAGTTGTACAAGTAGCCGAACACGACATCAGTTTCCCCGTCCACTACCACCGGAACAAAGAAAACAATCACAGCAATGGAGGTTAGCAGGAATGATTTGATCAATCCATTTCTCAGCTGGCCCCGGCTGATTTTCTGTTTATCCAGTTCCTTCCCTTCGAGCGGTGCTGTGTCTCCAGGATTCTTTTCCATCTGGTCCAAATCCTCATCAGCTATGTTCTTCATTTACATGCTCCTCCCTGCGAAACATTTTGCATAATTGGCTTTTTACGTCGATGATTTAGCCGCCTCTGCGTTTTTCCAGCCCTTGAAGGAGCTGATATCTTCTCCTTCAGCACTGCTTTCGCAAATAAAGCCCATCACATTGCGTCCATCGTTCAGCTTGACCGTGCCGATACCTAACGGAGCAGGAATCTTTGCGGCAAACTTCCCCATTTCCCCGATCGGCATCCGCCACAGCTCAACCTCAATTTCTTCTCCCGTCAGCTCCCGTATTAAGCCGGGTTTGGCCGGTTCGCTGTTCAGACGGATCAATTTATATTCCGGGGCTGTCGAAGCTTCTTCCACGAATTCAGCCCGGTGCTCTTTCATCTGTTTTTCAAGTGGAAAACCTTTCATATGAAGTCCGCATACAGCAATCAGCTTTTCGGCTGGTTCCTCCGGCAAAGAAAGTTCTGTCCGCTGCCAGCTTTCCGCCGCACCCATCAGCAGACTTTCTGCGTCTGCACGGCTGAACAGCGTTACGCCAAATGGCACATCCGGCGCTGCTTCACCGGCAGGCAGCGCTACCGCACTCATATCAAGCAGATTGCAGTGATTCGTATATTTCCCCATGTCGCTGTTTGTCTGCACCGGATCTTTTCGGACCTGTTCTCTTGTCCACGTCCCTCCACATGTCGGAAGCACGAGCACATTATTTTCGAGCCACTGCCCGGTATGGTGCTTGATTTCCTGCAGCCGGTGCATCGCTTCGAACAGCTCTGCGGCCCCGTATGCCTTGCCCTCTCCTTTGGAAAGCACTTTTTCGGTTACCGGAAACACCTCATCGCGATGTTTTTCTACAAATGATCCAAGCGCCGCCCAGCGTTCGGCAATCCAGGGACCGTCGTACAGCACCGATGCCGCTTCACTTAGAATGGACGTATCCACATACGATACTTCCTCTGGTCCTTCTTCAAGCCACTCGACTGTTTTTTTCCATGCTTTTCGGTACTGCTCCTCATATGGTCCGTAAAATTCCGGTTCTTCCTCCGGCAGCAGCCATTTTTTCGGCTTTTGCTTCTTTAAATCACCGAAAGGCTTCGACCAGGGATCATTCAGATCGACACCCCGGGCTGCCTGATCCACCAGGGGAATATCATTTACCTCCCAGGCAAATACCGTCACACAATCCAGACTTTCACATGCCGGTACGACGCCGGCGATCGGCCAGGCGCCGAGGGACGATTTCCAACCAATCAGCCCATGCAGCGCGGCCGGAACCCGCCCGGAGCCTGCAGTATCTGTACCGAGGGAAAAGGCAGCCAGACCGCACGCTACCGCTACGGCAGAGCCTGCACTTGACCCCCCGCTGATCAATTCATCCTTCTGTCCGTTGTGTGTTTCTCCGTAAGGACTCCGTGTGCCGACGAGCCCTGTAGCAAACTGGTCCAGATTGGTTTTCCCAACCGGAATGGCGCCGGCGTCCACGAGCCACTTCACTACGGTGGCGTGCTTTTCCGGAGTGTAGGTGTATGCTTCACAGCCAGCTGTTGTCGGCCATCCCGCTACGTCGATATTATCCTTCACAGCAAACGGTATGCCCCACAGCGGAAGCTCCTCCGGCGAAAACGCAGCCAGCCGGTCAATATAAGGCTGAATCCGCTCTTTAGATGGAGGTAGCACCCAGATGTTTTTGTGCTGATATTCTCCGGCCCTTTCGAGAATGCCGGCTACCACTTCTCCGGGCTCTATACTTTGGCTCCGATAAGCTTTTAACAGCTGCTGTACGTTTAATTGTTCTGTCATGTAACCGACACCCCGCTTTCTTTTTCTGCACGCAGGCCGACGATTAACTGCCCTGCCTGCACTTCGTCTCCGGGCTCCACATGGATGGAAGCTACGTACCCTTCTTCGGGAGCCTGCTGTGGAAATTCCATCTTCATGCTTTCCTCAATGACCAGCACGTCGCCTTTATTTACGTACTGCCCTTCCGTTACTTCGACCTTCCATACACTTCCCGGCATCGAGCAGCGAACAGCTGTCTCGTTTGCGGGCAGCTCTTCTTCAAGCACCGCAGCATTTCCGCTGTCATCCTCGATATGCTCTGCAATACCCTGCTCTTTCCAGCGTTCACGTTCTGCCTGAAAGGCTGCCTGCTGATTTTCTTTAAATGCTGCAGCACTTTCCTGAATCGACTCCTGGAATGCCAGGTATTCACCCAGATCGAAGGTTGTTTCTGTAATATCTGCTTCAAACCGGCCGCGCAGGAAATCCTCCCGCAGTTCCGTCAGTTCTTCATGTGTCACCGGATAATACTGAATTTGGTCGAAAAAGCGGAGAAGCCACGGTTTTCCGGGCTCAAAGCTTTCCGTCGCCTGCAGCCGGTTCCACATCTGGATGGTCCGGCCGACAAACTGATAGCCGCCCGGGCCTTCCATGCCGTACACACACATATATGCCCCGCCGATACCGACCGCATTCTCCGGCGTCCACGTCCGCGCGGGGTTGTATTTGGTTGTCACGAGCCGGTGTCTCGGGTCTGTCGGCGTAGCAAGCGGCGCCCCGAGATACACATCACCAAGTCCGAGCACCAGATAATTTGCATCAAACACAATCTTCTTTACGTCATTAATGCTTTCGAGACCGTTAATACGCCGGATAAATTCCAGATTGTCCGGGCACCACGGAGCATCCGGCCGTACGTTCTGCTGGTAGCGCTCAGTGGCAAGCTGTACAGAGGGGTCGTTCCATGAAAGCGGAAGCCTTACGATCCGGGAAGGAACCTGAATCGACTCCAGCGGCGGAAGGTCTTCGTCAATCCGGAGTACGTGCTGCGAAGCCTCCTGGACCGTCATCTCCAGCGGATCAATATGAATCTGCAAAGAGCGAACTCCCGGAGTCATTTCAATAACTGGCAGCACGCCCTCTTTTTCGACTGCCTCCATGAGCACCTGCACCTGAAAACGAAGCTTCAGATCCAGTTCCATTTCGCCGTATTCCACCAGCAGATACTCATCCCCGCTCATGCGGATCGTAATAGGAAACCGGCGCTCTTCGCGTTCATCGATAAGCAGCGGATATTCCGGATCCAGCACGTCATTTTCATCTGGCAGCACAGCTGCTTCGACCGCCCGTCCTGCTCTTACACCTTCGATCAACCGTTCCTGCGCCTGACGGAGGTTGTTCGCTTCCTCAATAGTCAGCAGCTGAAAATGCACCTTGTCCCCAGGCTGCAGCTGGCCGATTTTCCAAAACTCCGCAGAAGCAGTTGTCACCGGACAGACGAAGCCTCCCAGGCTTGGCCCATCCGGACCGAGCAGGATCGGCATATCTCCTGTTAAATCAAGCGTGCCCACCGCGTAGGCATTATCATGAATATTGGACGGGTGCAGGCCGGCTTCTCCCCCGTCCTCACGGGTCCAGGCCGGCGCAGGTCCAATCAGTCGCACACCGGTCCGGGAGCTGTTAAAGTGCACTTCCCATTCTGCTTCTGCGAGCTGACGCAGATATTCAGGCTGCAGAAACTCCTGTGTGCAGTGCGGGCCGGGGATCATACCGATCGTCCACTCCCTCTTTAATTCCGGACGTGCGTCCAAAGCAAGCGACTGCTGCTTTGGACTCTCCGTGTTTCCCCGGACACCCAGAACATCCCCCGGGCGCAGGGCTCTTCCGGCATGTCCGCCAAACTCTCCGAGAGTGAACGTAGAGGAGCTTCCAAGCACCTTCGGTTTATCAAACCCACCTTCAATCAGCAGATAGGTTCTCATGCCTTCGGTCGTTTTTCCAAATGTCAGCGTCTGGCCTTTTTTGGCCTGCACCGTTTCATATAAAGCGATGGGTTCATCCTCAAGAGCAGCGCCCATGTCACCGCCGGTAACACAGAACGTAAGATCGTCCCGGAAAACGTAGGATCCTCCCTGCAGTGTCAGCTCCAGACCGCTTGCATCTTCCGCATTATTCAGCAAGGCATTGCCAAGCCTGAAGGCGAAGGGGTCCATAGGACCGCATGGCGGAACGCCGACGTCCCAGTGGCCGGTTCTTCCCGGCACGTCCTGGACCGTCGTCTGAACGCCTCCGTCCAGCACCTCCAGTGCTTTTTCCGCCGGGTCGAAATCATTCAATAGGCGGGTAAACACTCGGCCTTCCCGTACACGCGGCTCCTGCAGGAGTCCGCGGACGTACTGACGGTTTGTGGTGACTCCGTAAAAACGGGTTTCTCCAAGCGCGTCGTACAGCTTATCGAGAGCAGCCTCCCGGCTGTCGGCATGTACGATGATTTTGCCAAGCATTGGATCATACAGTGTTGTCGTTTCCACGCCGTTTTGGATCCAGGTCTCATTTCTCGCATTCTCCGACAGCATGACGTGGTCGATGTGACCTGCACTCGGGCGGAAATCGCGGCCGCAGTCTTCAGCGTATACCCGGGCCTGAATGCTGTGCCCTGATAAGGCAGGCACTTTCGCCGCAAGGTTCTCCCAGCGGCCGGCTGCTTCTTTTACCATCCATTCCACGAGGTCGATACCGAGCACTTCCTCTGTTACTCCGTGCTCCACCTGAAGACGCGTATTCACTTCCAGAAAGTAAAACTCGCGTTCGTCCGGATCGTACAAGAATTCGACTGTACCAGCACTTCTGTATCCTGAAGTTTTCGCCAGACGTTCGGCAGCCTGCCACATTTCCTGTCTCGTTTTTTCTGTAATATTTGGCGCCGGCGTTTCTTCCACGACTTTTTGGTTTCTCCGCTGCAGCGAGCAGTCCCGCTCGCCTAATGCGACAACCTCCCCGCTTTGATTGCCAAAGATCTGAACTTCAATATGGCGGGCGCTTGGAATATATTTTTCCAAAAACATGCCGCCGTCATTAAAATTTGCTTCCGCCAGATGCTTAACACCTTCATATGCTTCGTGAAGCGACGCTTCATTTTCGCAGATACGCATACCTATTCCGCCACCGCCGGCCGTACTTTTTAAAATGACCGGATAACCGATGTCTGCTGCCTGTGCCACCGCTTCCTCCCGGCCCGACAGAAGATTTGTGCCAGGAAGCAGAGGTACGCCCGCTTCTTCAGCAGAAGCACGGGCCGTATGCTTCAGCCCAAACAGCTCCATCTGTTCCGGCTCCGGTCCGATAAATGTAATGTTCTGCTTCGCACATTCGCGCGCAAAATCAGCATTTTCACTCAGAAAGCCGTACCCAGGATGAATTGCGTCCGCTCCTGTTTCAAGCGCCGTTTCCAGAATCTTTTTTTCATTCAGGTAGCTTTCCTGCGGGGGGCCTTCACCGATATTTACTGCTTCATCGGCGTATGCCACGTGCAGACTGTCACGATCCGCTTTCGTGTATACAGCTACAGACGGAATGTTTAATTTTTTTAATGTTCTTTCAATTCTGACAGCAATAGCTCCACGGTTTGCGATGAGTACCTTTTGAAACATTCAGTCTCTCTCCTTTTAATAATTTATTTATCCCAGATGAGTACACGAAGCGGTGTTGGATTAAAACCGCTGCACGGGTTATTCAGCTGCGGGCAGTTGCTGATGAGCGCAGTCACTGCACATTTGGCTGTCATTTCCACATAATAACCGGGCCCTGAAATGCCGTCATCAAAGTCCAGACCGCCTTCGGGCGTAACCGGCACGTTCATAAAAAAGTTAATATTCGGTGCAATATCACGCTTGCTGTAATCATGGCCGTATTTGGCCAGCTGGTACATAAACGTATCGCGGCAGTTGTGCATCGGCTCCCGGTCATGGGCGTAACGGACTGTGTTGCTCTGTGACGAGCAGGCCCCGCCGAGTGTATCGTGCCGGCCGACTGTGTCTGCCGTAATTTCAAGCAGATCCTTTCCGGACTCGGCTTTCAGTACTGAACCTGCCGTTAAATAAATATTGTTTTGCGCATTGATGGTGTTAATCGCACTGTAATGATCCTCCGGATGCTCCGTATCAAAAAAGAGGGTGTCGGCCGCTTCATTTCCTTCCACGTCTTCAATCCGGAACACCTGGCCGGGCTGCAGTTCTCTGATCCACCCTTCGCCTGCCGGAATCAACTGTTCATATACGGCCGTTTCCGCGGTTCTTTCACTTTGTACCTTTGCGAGCATATTCATGTTAAACTCCCCTTCACACTAGTAATGAATGATATTCCCATGTATTTTCGAACGCCCGTCTGTTTTCCGGCTGATAGTTGACGCAATAGTCCTGTTCGTCTGCTTCCTTTACATTAAATACTTCCATTTTCACCGGAACTGACGGAAAATCCGCTGCCGGATCCTGGGGATTCGGCGTATTGGAGATAATCATTAAGCTGTCCATCTCCAGACGGAGCGTCACCGTGTCTCCCGCTTTGGCGTGCTCCGGGTCAAAATGCATGCTCCCGGCTTCATCGGCATAAATTTTTGAAAATAAATTGATGTTCGGCACCAGGTCTCTTTTCGTTAAGCCGTGACGCATCAGTTCCTTGACGAAATTTTCTTCGCCGCTCCGGTAGTAATCGTTCAACAGCTTTTGAAACGTGGTTTCACCGTACTTGCTGTCGGTCCCTGCTCTTGTCGAATAGCCGCCGATAGGATCATGCCATCCTGAGCTGTCTTCAATAATGCTTGCCATCGCCCGGCCATTATCGGTCATCAGAATGTTTCCTTTTGTAAATTTCGATGTGTGCTGGGCCTTTAACGAATCTGGCATATTGTAACGGTCTGTCATATTTTTAGCGTTGTACAGCAGAAGTGAAATGTTGGCTCCGTCTTCGAGCGCGGTAAACCGGACGGCCTTTCCTTTCGCCACCACATTCGACCATTTGCTTCCTGCTTCAATTATTTTTTCCATAATGGAGCCTCCCTTAGTAATATAAGCACCTGAAAATAAATAAAAAGCCCGGAAGAGTTTTCACTCTCCCGGGCTTTTGTCCCTCCGTGTATACAGGCATCACTGCCCGTACCGCATTCTCTCGGACCTGACCTTCTTTTTTCAAGAAGCGGAACCCTAGAAAGCATTGGCGTTTCCATCTGCGGAAACCTATATACTGTTTTTGCTGTTGATTTGTAGTCTAAGCAACATCACTGCAGAAAACAACTATTATGTAAGCTTATCTAACACATTAATTTCCAGATTTATTTTTTAATTCTGCTTTTTTTATGAATTATGGCCTATCTTTTCTTCTTTTTGTTTATTTTTTTACTGAAAGAGGAAAGCGTTTACTAGTACTCAACTAAAGGAGAGATAGCAATGGCGGAAGATCCAAAAAAAGCAGAACAGTACGTCGATAAGCTGGATCAGGAAGACAAAGACCAGATTATGCAGAACTTTAATACGTTCAAAAACTACCTGGGCGACCAGGTGAAAAAGGGCGAAAGCATTGGTCTCGGAGAAAAAGGACTGGCGAAAGCCACTAAACGTGTCGCCGATCATCTGGCCAAGCACGAAGAGCCTCGCAACCGGGAAGAGAAAGTATTAAACGAGCTCTGGCAGAACGCTGAAAAAGACGAAAAAGATGCTATTGCCAAAGCGCTTGTCCGCATGGTCGACCAAACGAATAAAGACGAAGCCGAAGAATAAAAAAATCCCGCTTTTCAGTTTTTACTGAAAAGCGGGATTTTCATTTATTCACTGTCAGCCGCCCTGTATAGAACGGTAGATGAAATAAGCGATCACGAGTACAATGGCCACCGGCAGGATAAACTTAAAGAAACAGCCAGCCATACGAATAGCCAGAAAAACAAATACGATAAGCAGCAGAATACCTATAATAAATTCCACGGATACGGCCTCCCTTCTGCAACAAAGCTATCTATCAAACATTATTAACTATTTTTCACTTTAATACTGCTAACATATATTTTTCCACCGTGGGCTTTTCATAAACATTATTCAGTGCCTTTCGTTATTATTACACATTTCTTCATGCAAAAAAGCCCTCATACAAGGGCTTCTCAGCTGCCGCTATGCGGCTTTTGGTGTTTGTTGTTCTTTAGGCCCCCGTCCGACTTTTCCTTTTAAAGCTGGAACAAAGCGATCGAGACCGATTTTACCGGCATTACCTTTTCCAACCAGGAGAAGGATGGCGAGAATAAGCATGATCGGGTTCGTCGACACTGTACCCGCCAGCAGAAATGCCATGTTCATCGTACCGCCGAAGAAGGCGGCAGTGGTTGTAAACAAGCCAACAATTAAGCCGGCGCCTACCAGTACTTCACCCCACATGACGAGAAAACCAAACAGTCCGGCATTCGGAATAGCGATATTTTCCAGGAAGGCTGTATACCATGGATAAGCAGCTGCCGTGCCTCCGCCCTGCATGACCGGTTCAGCGACCGCCCCCTGCAGGAATCCGCCAGGGTTAAAGCCCTCTGCAATTTTACCAAGCCCCGAAGTGAGCCACGTCCAGCCTAAGTACAGGCGTACCACCAAAAATAGTACCGTCGCAATCGTCGATTCCTTCAAAAAACGAATAATCATTATGAATCCTCCTTTTGTGAATATATTCACATATTTCTTATTTTTAATATACCATATTTTATTTTATTGTGAATACTTTCACATGAATGGTCACAAAGTGTTCATATATGAAAGATGATGAAAATGACAAGCAACATTTTCGCGAACTCCTTTTGGATCGTGCTATAGTATTTTGGCAGAAGGAGGGCTTAAGCAATGAACGAAAAATATACCCCACTATTTCAACCATTAACATTACCGAATGGAATCACCTTGAGAAATCGCTTTGCACTGGCGCCGTTAACCCACGTGTCCTCCAACGAGGACGGGACCATTTCTGACCGCGAGCTTCCTTACATTGAAAAACGGTCGGAGGATGTCGGATTGGCTATTACGGCAGCAAGCAATGTGACAGCTTTAGGGAAAGCATTCCCCGGCCAGCCGTCGATCGCCAGAGACTCGGATCTCGAGGGCCTGCGCCAGCTGGCTGCTGTCATGAAAAAGAACGGTGCAAAAGCCGTCGCCCAGATTCATCACGGCGGAGCTCAGTCGTTGCCTAAATTAACTCCAGGCGGCGACGTAGCAGCGCCAAGTGAAATTGAACTGGCGAGCTTTGGCGAGCCGCAAAAGCATCAGGCTCGTCCGATCACGCATGAAGAAATCAAAGAAACGATTCAGGCGTTCGGGGAAGCTACGAGACGTGCAGCCCAGGCAGGCTTTGACGGCGTGGAAATTCACGGCGCCAACCACTATCTCATTCAGCAGTTTGTTTCTCCGTATTATAATCGCCGGGACGATGAGTGGGCTGACCCATTTAAGTTTCCACTGGCCGTGGTCAACGAGGTAACCGCCTCAGCCAGGGAACACGGCGGCGACGATTTCATCGTGGGATACCGCTTTTCCCCGGAAGAAGCCGAATCTCCGGGCATTACAATGGAGCTGACGAAGGAATTGATTGATCGTTTGGCCGAACACCCTCTGGATTATTTCCATGTGTCTCTGATGGATATTCATTCCGAAACACGGGAAGGCCAGTACAACGGACAAAAACGTATTCAATTGATCCACGATTGGATTGGCGGCCGTGCTCCGCTGATCGGTATTGGCTCCATTTTCACGGCAGATGACGCACTAAGCGCCCTGGAGACTGGCACAGAACTGGTTTGTCTCGGGCGGGAATTGCTGCTCGATCATCAGTTCGTGAGCAAAGTCCAGGAAGGCCGCGAACAGGAAATCAATGCCACCTTTGACCCTGAAGAACCGACAAAATACCATCTTCCGGAACCTCTATGGCAGCAGCTCTACAATGGATTTTATCCGCTGCCTAGAAATGACGGCTGACACCCTCTCATAGACGAGTTATACGAATTTGTTAAATCATAATAAAAACCCACTCCCGGACACGAGATTTTTCTTATCATGCCGGGGGTGGGTTTTCCTATATCCAACTGCTTTTAAAATCATTAATATACACCCTTGTATCTGTAGGCTCTTTCGCTGTTACTTTCTGATAATCATGCGTAATTCCTTTTGCGAGTCCCAGCTTCGTGGGAAAGTGAATGCCAATGACCACATTGATAAAATCATCATCTACGTTCATTTTTTTCATAAATTGTTTGAACTCTTTTACCGAGGGATCAGCATATTCAATATCAACACCTAAAATATCCGTCATAATGTTTGCTACCTCATAAAAATTGAGAGCTTCCCCGCCTGTGATGACATAGCTTGTATTCCGGTGTTTCGCAGGATGCATTAATGCTTTGACTGATATTTCAGCCAGATCTCTTGTATCCACAAAGCTCGTTTTCCCATTGCCGGCCGGCACAAAAATACGATGCCTTTCTTTAATTTCTTCACACAAAAAATCGTTCAAGTTCTGCATAAAATAACCCGCGCGCACAAATGTATAGGGAATGCCTGATTTTTTTATTAATTTCTCCATTTTATAGTGGTGAATAAATGGCATAAACTGCACATCCTTTAACGATAAATAAGAAATATGCTGAATGCCATGCTTTTTAGCCTGTTCTAAAAAGCTGCCAAATTGCAGATTATCTCCCGGAGGATACATTAAAAATATACGATCCACCTGGCTAAGAGCTCCATCAAATGTATCAGGCTTTGAAAAATCAAGCGTTACAAATTCATAACCATCACCAAATTCCGCTTTAGCTTTTTCGGGATTCCGCACAGCACCCACAAAAGGAATATTATTATTCGTAAGCTTTTGAGCAGCTTCAAATCCAACCTTTCCTGTAAAACCTGTCACTAAAACCTTCATGACCATCCCTTTCCTTTAGACAAGTCATTATCACAGTCACCTACGATACTTTGAAATCTTTATTTTAAGGCCGTAAGCCTTTTCAAAAACCACAGCCCCGCCACCATCAGTACCCCGTCAGATCAGGATCGGTTTTTCGTTCCACTGATTCGATATTTTGAATAATATCGGATACGACATATGATGCAATCGCGGGAGAGGCAGTTACCCCCGGGGAGTCCAGCCCCGCCAGATGAATCAGCCTCGGATCCTTCTCCGAGGAACGGATGTAAAAATCCGGCTCGGTAATGCTCGAGCGTATACCGGCATAATGGCGCTCCGTGAATTCATAAGGAATGCCTGTTGCAAGCATGTTGACTTCGTTTTGAATCTGCTCCATTCCTTCTTTTGTCGGAAGAGCAAAGCGAAAGCTGTTTTGTTTTATATCTGTCGGACCGAGACGGATTGTTCCGTCCGGCTGGGGAATGATCAGAATACCCTTCGTCCGGCTTGTGGGCGGCGGATAAATGATGTGATTAATAAATCCCGAAGCCTGTTTTCCGAGCACCATATATTCTCCGCGCCTCGGAACCGGCTCAAACGGCACGCGATCCTCAATCATGCCGGCAACGGAAGCAGCGGCGGCTCCGGCGGCATTAATCACAAACCGGCTTTGAAAAACGATTCCCTCTTTCGTTTCCACTTCAAATCCTGTTTCTGTTCTACGCAGATCGATAATCCCGGTATTCGTATGAATTTCCGCCCCGTTAAGGCGGGCATTGGATGCGAGTCTATCTGTGAGCACAGCAGTGTCTGCACTCATGGCTTCGGGCATAAACAGGCCGCCTTTAAGCTCTGGGTGCAGCTTTGGTTCCCGCTCCAGCATTTCTTCCCTGCTTAAGATGGTGATCGTATGAACACCCTCTGCCTCACTCTGCCGCTTCAGCCAATGTAGTTTTCCAAGCTCTTCATCCGTGCGTGCCGTTGCGATCGCTCCGTGTTGAAAAACAGGAACGTCAAAGCGCTCCGCTAATATCCGGTGAAGGCGGCTTCCGTTTCTGCCAAGCTCAGACTTCATTTTTCCTTTGGCAGCGGGCATCATTGCAGGGGGATGGACAAGCGCGCTGTTATGCGTCGACTGGACGCCGGAGAGCGTCCGTCCTTTTTCAAGAACCACCGTTCGTCCCCGATAATGGGAAAGCTCATGCGCAAGTGCCGTACCAACAATACCGCCACCAATAATCAAAAAATCAATCATCTCCCTCACTCCTCTTCGGGAAGCATATTCACGATGCCGGAAAACGAGTTATACGCTTATTCTATCCACCGCGAAAAACAATTGGCAACTCATCTGTCTTTATAGGAGCAAAAATATGTGTCTAATGAAAAACAAAAGCACGCAGCTTCAAAATTATTACAAATGCAATTTCTCAGTCACTCTTATACTGTTTGCGTAAATTGTTTTCTTCAGAAATGTTCAGCATAAATCCTATTACGAGGATTTAATCCCTGCTCCGCAGAAAGGGATAACTACCGTTTCGCTTTCTCCTCTTTGGTACTGAAGATATCCCGCATAGTTAATGGCCGAGGTAACTTCTACATAAAACCCTTTGCTGGCCAGAGCTTTCCTTGCGCTTAATATTTTTTCTTCCGGAATCCGGATAAACGTCCCGTTTGTTTGACGAACGGCCTGCAGAATTTGTGCCGAGCGCGCCGGCGCTGCGATGGCAATCCCTTCCGCGAGTGTGGATTTCGCAGCAGTCGGCTCCGCTATTTCAGCTCCCTTTTCATAAGCCTGGGCGAGCGGGGCGCAGTTGTCAGCCTGCACTGCCACGATTTTCGGCATCTGATCAATCAGATTATTTGTCAGCAGCTCGTGAAAACCGTAGTAAGCTCCTAAAAGCAGTGTCCCGTTACCTACGGGAACAATCACGGTTTCAGGCGCACGTCCGAGCTGTTCATATATTTCATACGCATATGATTTGGTGCCTTCAAAAAAATACGGGTTATATACATGGCTCGCATAAAATACCTGCTCCTGTTCGACTGCCTGCTGGGCGGCTGCGGCCACCTCTTCCCGAGTCCCCTGGATTTTTCGAATACGGGCTCCGTGTGCACTGATTTGATCGATCTTTTTCGGTGACGTCTTAGCACTTACGTATACGTCACAGGCAATACCTGCCCGGGCGGCATAGGCAGCCATGGCGGTGCCGGCGTTCCCGCTGCTGTCCGCGATTACTTTCTCCGCGCCCAGCTCTTTTGCTTTTGTTATCAACGCCACCGCGCCACGGTCTTTAAACGACAACGTTGGCATCATGTAGTCCACTTTAACGTATACCTCAGGATCTCCGGGTGATAAAGGAAGCAGCGGGGTCTGGCCTTCTCCCATAGACACGGCTTCCCATGGCCGAGTTTCCTTCGAAAACGGCATCGTTTCTGCGTACCTCCAGATGGATAATGGATAGCTTTCCCACACCTCCGGATTTACGGAAGGTGTTTCTCTTAAGAGATCCAGCACTCCTCCGCATACCGGGCATTTCCAGATAGTGAGGGTGATCGGGTGAATCTGTTCACACTCACTGCAAATATATTGGTTCATTCCTATCCCGCCTTTTCGAATGCTTTAATGAAAAATTTAAGCTGCTTTTTCATTACTTTCCCACACTTAAGCGAAAATGCCAATGCCAGCAACAAAAGCTGAAGCCGGAGCACCCGCCCCGGCTTCAGCCAAATTAATAATGCATGATTTTTCTTACAGCTCTTCCCCGTTCGTCTGAATCACGTTTTGATACCAGTAAAAGCTGTCTTTTTTGCTGCGCTTGTTGGAGCCCTTTCCGTAATCGTCCCGGTCCACGTAAACAAAGCCGTAGCGCTTGGACATTTCGGACGTGGAGAAGCTCACAAGGTCAATCGGCCCCCAGGTGGTGTAGCCGATCAGCTCCACACCGTCTCCAATCGCTTCTTTCATCTGTTCGATGTGGCTTTTTAGATAATCGATGCGGTACGGATCATGCACCGATCCATCCTCTTCCATCTTGTCGTAGGCCCCCAGGCCGTTTTCCACGATAAACATCGGTGTGTCGTAGCGCTCATACAGCTGGTTCAGCAACGTCCGAAGGCCGACCGGGTCAATCTGCCAGCCCCAGTCCGACGCTTCAAGATACGGGTTCTTCAGCTTGGTCAGCAGGTTGCCCCCTGCCTTTTCTCCCGTCGTTTCTTCACGCGCGGATACCGCTGACATGTAATAGCTGAACGGCAGAAAATCGATCGTGTTTTCCCGCAGCAGCTCTTCATCTCCGGGCTCCGTCTTCAGCTGGATGTCGTTTTCTGCAAACACCCGTGTCATATAGCCCGGATAGCCGCCCTTCGTAAAGACGTCAGTGAAGAAAAGCGTATTGCGCATGTCCTGGTGGGCGGCGAGCACGTCCTCCGGGTGCGGACTGTTCGGATAGTTGATCATGCCGATTACCATGCAGCCGATACGTGCATCCGGACTGATTCTCCGGCACGCTTCAATGGCCTTTGCGTTCGCCACAAGCTGATGGTGAGCTGTCTGGTAGATCGCTTCAAGCTTCCGGCCTTCCGGGACTACGTCCGGAATCAGCCCGCCGCCGACGTACGGGGCCATCATCAATGAATTAATTTCGTTAAAGGTGATCCAGTATTTCACCTTTCCTTTGTAGCGCTCAAACACGGTTTCGGCGTAGCGGGCAAAATGATCCACTGTTTCTCTTCCGTAAAAGCCGCCGTATTCGGTCGCCAAATGCAGTGGAATTTCATAGTGGGAGAGGGTAACAAGCGGCTCTATGCCGTGCTTGTGCATTTCATCAAACACATTATCATAAAACGCCAGTCCCTCTTCGTTCGGCTCTGTTTCAGTACCGGTCGGAAAAATGCGCGCCCAACCGATCGAAATGCGGAACGTTTTAAACCCGAGTTCCTTTAAAAGGGCAATATCTTCCTTGTACGTATCATAAAAATCGATGCCGAACCGCTTCGGAAAGACCCGGTCTTCTTCGGTTTTCAGCACATGTTCAATCTCCTCCCGGCTCGGATATGGCAGCTTCATGGACGTCCGGTCTTCAGGTTCAATCAGTTCGATAATGTCTGCGGTGGAGAGCCCCTTCCCGTCTCTATTATAGGCTCCTTCAGCTTGGTTGGCGGAGATAGCTCCGCCCCATAGGAATCCTTCTGGAAATGATGGTTTAAATGTCATAGTGTCCACTCCTTCTCTATTTACTGAATAATTGAAAGCATTGTATCGCCTGGTTCAACGTTGCCGTCATTGTCTCCAATCACATCTAAATAATCGTTTGTGTTGGTAACAATAATCGGCGTGGATAAATCATAGCCTGCTTCACGTATGGCTTTAATATCAAATTCTGCAAGCAGCTGTCCCTTAGTGACCGTATCACCCTGCTGCACGTTCGCCTGGAAATATTGCCCATCCAATTGTACCGTATCGAGCCCGATATGCATAAGCAGCTCCGCCCCTGAATTCATTTTAAGGCCGAAGGCGTGCTTACTCGGGAAGACGGTGGACATTTCGCCGTCTGCCGGAGCATAAAGCTTTCCTTCTATCGGAATCACAGCGATGCCTTTCCCCATGGCTCCAGAGGAAAACGCAGCATCATTTACTTCTTCAAGCGGAATCACAGCGCCCTTAAGCGGGCTCGCAACTGCCTGGTTTTCCTTCGATATGGTTGACGTTGCCGCTACCTCCTTCGCAGTCTGGGCGTCAGTAGTCGTTTCTTCCGGTTGGTCCGGTGCTTTCTCTTCAAGCTCATCCTTATAGCCAAACAGGTAAGTGAGGAGAGCCCCGAGGGAAAACGCGACGATAATCGATACCACAAACAGCCCAAATCCTTCCCCGAAGTATACCGGCAGGGCAGCCAGACTTGGCAGTGCTACCGCAAGCGCAGAGGCATTAGCAATACCTGCAATCGCACCGCCGACACCACCGGCAGCTGCGCCTAAAATAAACGGACGTTTATAGCGAAGCGTCACCCCGTAAATTGCAGGCTCGGTAATACCGAACAATCCGGAAATTGCAGCCGGACCGGCGATCGCTTTTACTTTCCGCTGGCGTGATTTTAAATAAACACCCAACGCTGCTCCGGCCTGTGCAAACACAGCCGGCGCAAGCAGAGCGGAAAACGTATCCTCCCCGTACACGCTTAAGTTGTTGATTCCAATTGGTACGAATCCCCAGTGCAGACCAAAAATAACAAACACCTGCCAGAACACACCCATAAACGCCCCGGCAATCATTGGACTTGCGTCATAAATCGACGTATAGCCATCAGCAAGCCAGCCGCTGATTACCGTACCAACCGGACCGAAAACAATCAATGTTAACGGAACCATAATAACTAGAATAAGAAGCGGCGTGAAAAACATCCGGATGCTTGAATGCAGCCAGCCGTTCAGTACCGCCTGCAGCTTCGACATCACATAAACAGCTAAAATAATGGGAATAACCGACGATGCGTAGTTACCCATCAGCACCGGAATCCCGAGAAATCCAAAGCTGCCACCCTGTTCTTCCCCAAATGCGATTAAATCCGGATACAGAAGAGCTCCGGCGATCAGCACTGCTACGTATGGATCTGCCCCGAATTTACGGGCAGACGTGATGGCTAAAAGCACCGGAAGGAAGTAGAACAAGCTGTCCGAAGCAGCGTTCAGTACCTGGTACGTCCCGCTTGTCTCCGTTAATACGCCCGTGGCCAGCAGCACCGCTACCAGCCCTTTTAGAATACCGGCTCCTGCAAGCGCTCCCAATATTGGAGTGAAAATAGCGGAAATAATATCAATCGCCCGGTTAAATAAATTACCCTCATTTCCCTTGTCCTCCGAAGCTCCTGCATTGGCATCATCGTCGCCAAGCTTTGTGTCCTTCGCGATCGCTTTGTAGACGTCGGATACTTCATTACCGATAACGACCTGAAACTGACCGCCGCTTTCCACGACCTGAATAACTCCTTCAAGCGCCTCCACCTGCTCCTTGTCTGCCTGGCCTCTGTCTTTCAACCGGAATCGAAGTCGTGTGGCACAGTGAACGAGCGACTGTACGTTTTCTTCGCCGCCGACGCCGGCGACGACACTTCTGCCAAGCTCCTGATAATCTTTTTTCATGTCTACACCCCTTTTTATTAGTATTTTAGGCAAAGAAAAAACCTAAACTGAACAGATGACAGAAAGGAAAAATCCCCTTCCACACTCTGCTCAGCTTAGGTTTTGCCTGCTTCATCAGTAACAACCCTACTCTGAGTGGTTTTTATTCAGTTGATGCCGGGATGCGACCCGGTGAATGTGAACCGTTAAATAAATCAGTTCGTCGTTGGATACGCTCCAATCATATTTGTTTTCGACGTATTTTTTAATTTTTTCACTGCACAGAAAGGCTTCTTTGTACTGCTTTTTCACCTGCTGATATAAAAAATCATCATCGGCGTCATACTGCAGCCGCTCCTTTCGGACGAGACGCCAGGCAAAAAAGCGCAGATGCGTTAAAAAGCGTTCATAATTCAGCGTATCTTCATCAAGCTCCATTTGAAAGTGGTATTTCACGATACTCAGCATATCGTTAACGATGCCTACAGTTTCTACAACTTCTTCGAGGCCTTCACCGGACATTTGGCTGTTCACGAGATGCAGCGTAATCGAAGCTGCTTCGTGCTCATCAAGCCGGTGGCCGGTTTCTGCTTCAATAATGTTCAGTGCTTTTAAAGCGACAGCAAATTCTTTACGGTAATACTTCCTGATTTCCCAGGCGAGTGTATTCTGCAGCGACATTCCCTGTTCATAGCGGCGGATCGCAAAGCTTAAATGATCCGTCAGTGCCACGTATAAGTAATCATCAAGCTTTACACCAAGATCCTCTTTAGCCAGGGAAATAATCTGTTCTGCAATCGACAGGTAGGTTTCGGGCACATCTGCCAGAAGCTCAGCCAGCTGGTCGGAGACGTTTTCATTTTCAAGCACAAACGTTTTCTCCACCTGCTCCTGATCGACCGTTTCCCCGGCTTTGCGCTGAAACGCCAAACCTTTCCCCATCACTACCATTTCTTTTCCGTGGCGGTTTTCCGTCAGAACTACATTGTTATTGAAGACTTTTTTTATCTGCATATCTCCTCGCCCTTTGCCTGAATAGTCCAATAAAAAAACCTAAACTCACACACACCATTCTACCAGAACGGCGCGGAGTTTAGGTTTTGCCTGCTTCATCAGTAACAATCCTAATTTAAGGGAATATTCTTTTGTAAACGTTTTCTATATATCTATTTTTATCACAGGCGGGAGACGGGGTCAATACTTATTTCCTAAATAACAACCGGGACTTTAGATTTTCGTCGCAGCTGGCGGCTATTTTTTAACAAGCTGCACCCCCGCTTCTTTTTCAAGCACGAGATTAAAACCGGCTTTGCCCTTTTTCAGCACTGCCTGTCTCCAGCTTTCCTCGGGCGGGTCGAAGAGCTGATGAAATTCCTTCTGCAGTTCACGGGCATCTGCTTCTTTTTTTGCCCCGTACCAGTAGTACTGGTTTTCGTGCACGACAATATCGAGCGCTCTCATCTGATCCGGCAGCCGGTTGCCGATTGTGCCGAACTCCAGCAGGCAGGAGAAAATATACTTATCCGGATGTCTTCGGCTGTAGACATCCTTCACGTATTCTGCATCCTCGCCTTTGATTTCCCGCACATCCGTTTTTTGCACATAGTTTACCTCAGGATGCCCAAACTGCTTCTGGAGCTGCTTTTCCTTGCGCGGGTCTGAATGCGGCACCTGCAGCCACAGCTGTTCGGAAGGCCCCAGCCCGGTATGAATGTCAATATGGACGACCGTTTCGTATTCCTTTACCCACTCATCCATACGCGACAGGAGCTTTTCCACCGGCTCTTCATAAGCTGCTCCGCCGTAAAAAATACCGGTTGGATACTGGTACTGTCCCATCGTTGCTGCTTTTTCCAGTCCGGATACGCCTCGCTTAAACACCTTTGCCCCGAGAGAGCTTAATAGATTCCATCGCTGTTTTTTCCAGCTTTTCACCGGCCCTTCCGGCACAAAATGTTTCTTTTCTTTTTCAAATCGCTTGTTCAGTGAAGCAGGCACATTGTTCCAATCCTTCATAAAATTACGGTTCAGATCCACGTTGTTTTCACTCACCCGCCGCCGGTTTTTCATCCCCCACGGGTTCACGGCATGCACAAGACGTATGCCGGTCGTATTCGGATTCAGCTGGGTCAAACACTCGTCGATAAACAGCTGCAGAAGCGCCGACCCTGCGTATCCTTCTATCCCGTGCACGCCGGTGGTGACGACAATCAGCGTACTGGAATGGTATCTGGCGTCCGCTGCAATAATATCGGTCGTGTTATTGTTTTCCGGCTCTCCGACAGCGTACTGGGTCAGCGAGGCCTCCGGCCATACTGCTGCCACGTCTGCGCTTCTTTTCCGGAAAGCCCTTCTTGCTTCTTCGTACGTAGGGAAAAAATATTGATCGGATGATTTCATTTTACTGCCTCCCTCATCAAAATTGGTCTTACGCTCATTATTCCTCGCCAATTCGGGTACAAACCTATTAGCGGCAAAAGAAACCATAAAAAGGATGATAACTATGCAGCTGCCTTCTTCTTTAGTACAGCTCGCCAACGAACGCATTGAACCATTTGACTGTGAAGGATTTCTGCCGGGCGCCGGTCCGAAAGACGCCACAATTATGTTTGTCGGGGAAGCTCCAGGCGAAACCGAAATTCATAATGGCATCCCCTTCAGCGGAAGAGCAGGAGTTATTTTCGACTCGTATCTCGACGACTTGAACATTAAACGGGACGATATTTATGTTACAAGCGCCGTGCGAAGCCGTCCGTTTAAATGGGGACAAACGAAGGCCGGGGTGCGCCGGAAATACAACCGGACCCCGAACCAGAAAGAAATACAGGCCCATGCGCCTGTACTGGATTATGAAATATCCCAGGTACAGCCCGAGTGGCTTGTGCCGATGGGCAAAATCGCCTACCAGCGGCTGCTCGGAAAAAGCCCCAGACTCGGTGATGTGACCGGCAGAATTCAGACGTCTCCAGTACAGCAATGGGATGAAGAGGCCAACTCGTACATTTGGACGAAGAAAAATTACAATATTTTTCCGATCTATCATCCGGCCGCGATTCTGTATAACCGAAGCCTCGAACAGACAATGAAGGACTACCTGAACACACTCGCCGCCCACGCGCTTCGCACCTGAAAAAGCTCCGGAGTACAGATGAATGTCTGTGCTCCGGAGCTTTTTATTAGTAGACTTCGTACGTCTGGCCGGTCTGCTGGCCTTCAACGCTTTTCTGATATGCAAGGGAAACTTTATCTCCCGGCACGGGATCAAAGCCGCGGAAAAAGCCGCCAAGCTTTTCTGCCGATTCGCTCAACAGGTTCGGACTGATATTGTTAATCCGGATGCCTCTCGGCAGTTCAATAGCCGCAGATGTGACGAAGCCTTTTACGGCACCATTCGCCATCGCAGCGGACGTTCCCTGAGGAATCGGATCGTCCATCATGACGCCGGATGTGAGCGTGAAGCTGCCGCCGTCGTTCACGTATGGAATACCGAGCAGCACCAGGTTGATCTGGCCCTTCATTTTACTGTTGATTGCTGTCTGGTTCTTTTCTGGAGTCAGCTCAGTGAGCGGGGCAAAGCCGGCGCTTCCTGAGGCCGTAATGACTGCATCCACGCGGCCGGTGGACTCATACATCTGTCGGATGCTGTCTTCGTCCGTAATATCCACCTGCACGTCCCGGCCATTTCGCCCGGCACAAAGAATGTCGTGTTCGTCTTTTAAGCGTTCGTATACGGCACTTCCGATCGTACCTGAAGCCCCGACTAACAATATGCGCATGAAAATCTTCCTTTCTGTCTCCAAAGTTTCTCTACGCTTATTGTTCCACTTTTTTCCGTCTTACAAACACAGGACGTTTCATCATTCCCATTGCAGAGACTGAAGCTCCCATGCATCGACATGAAAGACTGCAGGTGTTTCAGCTGAAAATTGGAGCTCCCCTTCTTCCTGCTCCGGGAACAGGCGGGAGGTCGAGACATATTCCCCGTCGTTCACAAACACTTCTGCAGAGGAACGGTCAAACAGGCAGCGAATCGAACGCACACTGTTTACCCGGCCCATACGACGGACCGGGGCGCCCGTCTCCAGGTCCGGCCGTTCAAAGGTAATTGTCTGCTCCCGGGCATCATAGGAAATATGAAAATAACGGCGCCAGGAGACAGTCCAGCTTTTCTCCTCCTCCACATCCAGGTAAACCTCTGCCACTGCGGCATTCCATGACTGCCAAACTACCGCCTCATTATTCACAGCAACGACCGCGGATGCGTGCTCTTCCCGCAGCTGCCGGTACTCTTTAATTGGCTGCTGGTACAGGTGCCCGTTTTTCATTGTCAGCTCCCGGGGGACCGTCAGACAGTGAACCCAGCCGTTAGCAATCGTCGGCTGCGCCTGTTCCTGCTGGTCCGGCACTCCCATCCAGCCAATCATCAGACGCCGGCCCCGTTCATCCAGAAACGTCTGCGGGGCGTAAAATTCAAAACCGAGGTCAATTTCACGAAACCCGCCATGGGAAAACGTGCCCGTTTCCGGAAAGAATTCACCGGCAAAAATACCGGTCTGATACTGATTCTGATACCGATACGTTTCTGCTTCAAGCCCCTGCGGAGAGATGAGCAGTACCCGCGAGTCGTCCAGTTCAAAAAAGTCCGGGCATTCCCACATGTAGCCAAAGGAGGCATCCAACGTAACTCCTTTTCCGGCAAGTGGTCCTAAATATTCCCACTCCCACAGGTCCGCCGAACGGTACAGCAGTATCTGTCCTTCCAGATCGTGGCGCTGGGCACCGACCACGAGCCACCAAAAATCCGCCTCAAACCATACTTTTGGATCACGGACGTGAGCAGTGTACCCTTCCGGCTGATAAATCACCGGGCCGTGCTTTTCAAACTCCACTCCGTCACTTGAGACTGCAACACACTGATAACTCGTCCGGTTCCCGTGTTCGTCTTTGACATTTCCTGTATAAAACAAGTATAGAAGGCCCTCATGCGCTACCGCACTGCCGGAATAGCAGCCGTTTTTCTCAAAATCGTGCACTGGTGCAAGTGCCGGGGGCAGAAGCTCCCAATGGACCCAGTCCCGCGTCGCCGCATGCCCCCACCATTTGCTGCCGTGACCAGTTTGAAACGGCATCCACTGGTAAAACACATGGTACACTCCCTGCCACTGCACAAGACCGTTCGGATCATTCATTAATCCTGCTGGAGGCATCAGGTGAAACTGCTGTCGAAAGGGGCCTGCCGCTTCAACTGTTTGTACTATTTGTTCTGCTTCCTTTCGAAGCGCCTGCTCCTCTTTCATTGCTTCCTCCTTATACAGCTTTTTCCTCACTGTCTTTTTCTGTGTTTGTTTTTTCTTTCTTCGGCTGCTGTTCTTCTTCCTGCCAGCCGAGCAGCCATGCCGCAGTAAATGCGCCGCCAACAGCGACCAGTAAACCGATTGCGTAGTTAACCGGATCGTTTGCAATCGCAAACATCGGCAGGCCGGTCACCCCAATGCCATTTGCTGTGACATTTGTAATTGTCACGTACGCACCGCCAAGAGCGCCGCCAATTGCAGCCCCGATAAATGGCCGGCGGTAGCGGAGGTTTACCCCGAAAATGACTGGCTCCGTGATGCCAAGAAAGGCAGCGAATGCTGACGGACCAGCGATTTCTTTCATTTTTTTGCTCTTCGTTTTCACCCATACGGCAAGCCCGGCTCCGCCCTGAGCTACGTTAGCCATCGCCCATATAGGGAGCAGGTAGTTGAAGCCGATCTGGCCGAGAATTTCTGCCTCGATCGCGTGAAAGCTGTGGTGCACACCGGTTAAAACAATCAACGAATACAGGCCGCCAAACACGAGTCCGGCAAAACCGGCACCCGAATCATACAAAAATGACAACGACGTAGTTACGCCTTCTCCGAGCAGACGGCCTAGCGGGCCGACGACCATTAGTGCTACAAATCCTGTCGTCATGATCGTTAAAAATGGAGTTACGAGCAAATCCACCATATTAGGTACAAATTTACGGAACAGCTTTTCGAGCCAGCACATGACATACACAGTCAGCAGCACCGGAATAACCGTACCCTGATAGCCGAGCAGTTCGATATTCATGCCGGCGAAATTGAGCATTTCCGGTTCAACGCCGCCTTCCTGCAGCCCCCACGGGTTCAAAAGCGTCGGGTGGGTCATAATCCCGCCGACAACAGCCCCTAAGTACGTATTACCGCCGAATTCACGTGCCGCACTGTAGCCAATTAAAATCGGGAGAATAATAAAGGCGGCCGAGGAGAACATATCAAGCAGAATGTATAACGAGCTGTCGCCGTCCGCCCAGCCGAAGCGGTTCATCAAATTCAAAAGACCCATCAGCATACCGGCGGCTACAATAGCCGGAATAATCGGCACGAAAATATTGGAAAGCACCTTCGCAAATCGTGATACCGGATTCATTTTCTTTTTTACAGCTTCATTATGATCCATTTGTTTTTGTTTATGCTCTGCGGATTCGTCATCGAGACCAATTTCCTCTGCAAATGGCTGAAACACCTTATTAACCGTGCCTGTGCCAAAAATAATCTGAAACTGTCCGGAGCTTGAAAAAGCTCCCTTTACGCCTTCCAGGTCTTCAATTTCCTGCTTATCGATTTTGCTTTCATCGTCGATGACCAGCCGGAGCCTTGTAGCGCAGTGGCTGGCGCTTATAACATTATCTTTTCCGCCAAGGAGCGGTACAAGTTCTTTTGCTATTTGTTTATGATCCATTCGGACATTCCCTCCCCTAAAGTAACGGAAGCTGTTTTTAAACATAAAAAAGACCCAAAACGAGAAGGGTAAACGTGTGCCTAGGATACACGTTTCCTGTCCTCATTTTGGGTCTTGCCTGCTCGAAGCAGTAACAACTCCCGATATGTGTAATGTACGAAAAGTATACAAAATGAAAAGATTTATGTCAACGCTTTCTTTTCAAATTTATGAAATCGACTGATTCGATAAAATGCGTTGAATATGAAGCGCAATATAGCCGATTTCCGGCAGGGGAAATGGAAGACCTGCCTCCTGTTTAACGTAATCGGCCAGCTCGTACGCGACAGTATAGGCCTTCTCATATTTCGTCTGAATCAGCTCGAGCATCTCGGGGTCCATGTCATCAAACACTTTTCCGTCCTCTGCTCTCGAAAGGGCGAAATTTAAATGAACGACGAGCCGGTGATATGACATACCGCGGTCCGCAAGCTCGAGCCCGGCACGGTCTTCCACAATTTGAATCAGCTCCTGGATCAATGAGGTTCTGTGCATCGTCTCCTCCATTGATCCGGTCTGCAGCTTCGCCGTATGCAGATGCAGTGCAATATGGCCTGCCTCGTCCTCCGGCAGCTCGACGCCCAGATCTTTTTTGATCTTCTGAATGGCCCAAACGCCGATGCTGTACTCCTCCTGGTAAAGCGCCTTAATTTCATGAAGCAGCTTATTTTCTATTTTAAACCCCTGCTTAATACGTTCGAGCGCAAACGCCAGGTGATCAATGATCGAAATATGAATGTGATCGCTGAGGGGCAGATGCATTTCGCCCTCCGCGTAGCTGATAATTTCTTCCCCGACTTCAATAACTTCAATCGGAAGAGTCTTCAAAAGCTGCTCAAATTTTGGCGTTTCTTCTTCCATGCTGAATATCTTTTCTATTTTCTTCTGGTTAACGGGATCGTTTTTACCTTTTTGAAACCCAATTCCCGCACCAAAAACGATCTTCTCACGGTCTCCGTGATGGACGACTACCGCATTATTGTTCAGTACACGCAGGATCTTCATGCACCGGCCTCCTCTCCTTCGATACTATATCACCCTCCGGCCGAGATTTCACGTGGAGCGTAAACCTGTCTTTCTTCGAAAAGATAACACAAAAAGCCGCCGGTCGTATAACCCAGCGGCTTCATGAACGTGCAGATAAATTTATTTCAGGCCGTGTTCTTTTTTATACGCTTTCGAGTACTGATCAGCTGCCTGCATGGCGCTTACCACGTCATAAGGAGTCAGCGCAAACGGCATATTATGACTGCTTTCTCCTTCAGTTAAGGCCGCTTCCGCCACCTTCATCAATTCTTCCTCCGACGCGTCTCCAAGATGAAGATCATCCAGAGTGATCGGCAGCTCCAGGCGGTAATACAGATCCACGTACTTTTCGAATTCCTCTTTCGAGCGGTTCTCAAGTGTCAGCTGGCTCAAGGTGCCAAAGGCTACTTTTTCCCCGTGCGTCATGTGATGCACGTCCCCGTCGAGAACGGTAAATCCGTTATGAATAGCATGAGCAAGTGCAAGGCCGCCGCTTTCAAATCCAAGACCGCTCAAAAGCGTATTTGCTTCCACAATCTGCTCAAGGGCGTGGGTGACAATCTGTCTTTTGTTGGATTCATAGGCGAGGAGTCCATACTGAAACAGCGTTTCTTCACATTTTTCCGCAATTGCTGCGCCGGCAATCGTAGAAAGTCCGCCGGACATTGCGTTGGCGTTCGCCTGAATAGCCATGCGCGCTTCCACCCATGTAGCCATCGCATCTGCTATCCCGGACGCGAGAAAACGGGGCGGGGCGCCGGCGATGATTTTGGAATCCATGACGATTAAATCTGGATTTTTCGAGTAAAAGCGGTACGATTCGAACACACCCTCGTCCGAATAGATAACGGAAAGGGCGCTCGTCGGGGCGTCTGTGGAAGCCGTCGTCGGAACGATGACGCAGTAGGCATCAGGAATCTGGTCGCGGACCCCTTTTGCTGTATCGAGCGTCTTGCCGCCTCCTACAGCCACAATCATTTCTGCTCCAGCCGATTGGGCTTCTTCGGTAATCCGGTTAATTTCCCCGGTGGAGGCTTCCCCGTTAAAGGTAATGTTTACGGCTTCTATACTCTGCTGCTTAAGGCTGTCGACTACTCTGTTGCCGGCCAGGTCCCATACAAATTCGTCTGCAATCACAATTGCTTTACTGCCCATTTCTTTAACATAGGCGCCTACCTCATCCACAACGTCGACTCCCTGCACATATTTACTCGGACTGATAAATACTTTGTTTCCCATTTTCATTCCTCCAGGTTCAATTTTCCACTCTTCAACATCATTCCCTTATGTAAGATTTTTACTCATCATTATAAAGCGAACTTATGTTCGTATAAAGGTTGTCATTTTTAACAGAAGATGCCTTTTATACATATAACATACAAGGAGGAATTCATATTGACCGCGACCTTTCATCAGCAAAAGCTCATTCAGCAATTTTTAGACATCTCCGAACATCAATACTTCTGGGAACACGGGTATACAGACAAGCTCGACGAGGCCTTCCGCACCTTTTTTCTCGATGTGAAAAAGCGGGTCTTCATGCAAAAAACAATTTACTGGGCAGCGGTTCACTATGACAAGCGGGAAAGAAAGCAACGGGACCGGTTTCCACTTGCTGTTGATACAGGGGAAGAAACATCTCAGACGCTCCTTCCTGCTGTTTCTTTTGCAGATCAGGCCCGGAGCTTTTCCGTCAAACTTTCCGCACATATTGAAAATCCGGAGCTTTATGAAATTATTCAACAGCGTCCTGAGAAGGAGCAAGCGGTGTTATACGCTTTGTTTGTTGAAGGATCGACAACGGCGGAGACAGCCCAGACGATGAACGTGTCCCAGCAGGCTGTCTCTAAAATCAAACAAAAATCCCTGCGCATCCTAAAAACACATTTGGAAAACTGCGTGGCATTCATTGATAAGTAATTTATGTTTTTTCTTGTATTCCTTTACAGGAATTCCTTGAAAACAGTGTCCGAGCGCCTCTGAAAAATGTATAATAGATGCAACCTTAATTGAAGGAGGATACATATGGGAAATTGGTTAACAGCTGATACATGGTTTTATAACCTTGTAGGGTCTCTCAGTGACGTGATCTGGAGTTACCTGCTAATCGCACTCTTACTTATTTTAGGCGTTTATTTCACCATCCGCACCGGCTTTGTGCAGTTCAGGCTGCTCAAAGAGATGGTTGTACTTTTATTTAAAGAGGGCACTGATCGCTCAGGCTTTAGGGAACGCAAGGGGACTACAGCTTTTCAGGCATTTGCGATCAGTACCGCTGCCCGTGTCGGTACCGGGAACCTTGCCGGGGTAGCCCTTGCCATCAGTGCCGGCGGTCCTGGTGCAATCTTCTGGATGTGGGTTATCGCTATTATCGGTGCTGCTACCGGGTTTGTGGAAAGTACGCTTGCACAGATGTATAAAGTAAAGGATAAAGACGGCTTCCGCGGCGGCCCGGCCTATTATATGGAGCAGGCATTGAACGCCCGCTGGCTCGGTATTATTTTCGCTGTTTTGATTACCCTTTGTTTTGGTTTTATTTTCAATGGCGTGCAAACCAACACGATCGCCCAGGCGTTCAACGGTGCTTATAATATTCCAACAGTTTATGTCGGGATCGCCATTATGCTTTTAATTGGCGTTATTATTTACGGCGGGGTCCGGCGTATCGCTGTCGTAGCCGAAATTATTGTTCCAATTTTTGCTTCGCTGTATGTAATTGTAGCCGTTATCATTATGATTATTAACATCGCAGACGTACCGCAGGTATTCGGTCTTATTTTCGGTCAGGCCTTCGGAATTCGTGAGGTCGCCGGAGGCACAATTGGCGGTGCTCTCATGCTTGGTATCCAGCGCGGGCTCTTCTCCAACGAAGCCGGTATGGGTAGTGCACCGAACGCGGCCGCAACAACGTATGTAAGCCACCCGGTCAAGCAGGGACTCGTTCAGTCTCTTGGTGTTCTGACGGATACGCTTATTATATGCAGCGCGACAGCGTTCATCATTCTGCTTTCCGGTACGTACGCTGATGCCGGGGCAAATATTGAAGGCATCCAGCTGACCCAGCAGGCACTCGCCTTTCACTTAGGGGACTGGGCACAGACATTTGTGTCTCTTGCCATTTTCTTCTTTGCTTTCAGCTCCCTGCTCGGGAACTATTACTACGGGGAAGTAAACGTGGAATTCATCTCTCCAAAACGCAGATACGTCCAAATTTTCCGTGTCTGCTTCCTGCTGTTCGTTCTTCTTGGAGCAGCCAGCGGCCTCGAGCTTGTGTGGGCGATGGCAGACCTGTTTATGGGCTTAATGGCAGTCGTCAACCTTATAGCGATCGCGCTGCTCGGTCATATAGCTGCCGCTGCCCTCAAAAACTACATGGATCAGCGTAGACAAGGCATTGATCCGGTCTTTTATAATGACAGCATTCCGGGACTGAAAAATTTAAAAGTCTGGGGCAAAAAGCGATAATTCCAATCCGTTCGGCCTGCATCTTTTAGAAGATGCAGGTTTTTTGTGCATTTTTTTCTGTATATACCGTATTACGTGGTACGATAAAAATATAATGTTATAAACTATACCTCGTGCCGGGCACGGATTTTGAAAGGGGTACCAATATGCCGGACCGTTCCACCGCCCTTCAGCCTATCGTCTCCTATTCGCCGGAAGAGGGACTTTACACAGCAGAAGATCAGGTTGCACTGGAAAAGCCGATGACGATTGTCGTAAACGATGAAGAGTTCGCAACACTTGTGTGCACCCCCACCCACGTGGAGGAGCTCGTCGTCGGGTTTCTCGCATCTGAAGGAGTCATCTTATTTTACCGGGAGATTGAATCGGTTTCTCTTGACGATGACCTGGGCTTTGCCTACGTTTCCATAAACTCCAACCGGGTAAAGGAGGCTTCTTTTTACTCAAAGCGGGTGATTGGTTCCTGCTGTGGCAAGAGCCGCCAGTTTTATTTTCAAAGCGATGTCCAGACAGCGAAAACAGCTGTTACCAAACGCACGCTCACACCTGAGCAGTGTCTCGGGTTTATGAAGGAAATGCAGGACAACAGCGTCGTGTTTAAGAACACCGGCGGAGTCCATAATGCTGCCATTTGCGATACAGACGGCATTATCGTTGACCGCTCTGACATTGGCCGGCACAACGCGCTCGATAAGCTATACGGGTACTGTCTGATGAATGGCATCCAGGTACGCGACAAAGTACTTGTTTTCAGCGGGCGCTTAAGCTCCGAGGTGCTGACTAAAGCAGCCAAAATGGGCATGGGTATTATTTTATCCAAATCCGCTCCGACAAACCTTGCAATCCGCCTTGCAGATGATTTAAATATCACGGCTGTCGGGTTTATCCGCGGCTCTACCTTTAACGTTTATGCCCATGCTGAACGAATCAGCGCCGACGTCCCTTCTGCGACAAAATAAGCACTTGCCTTTATGGCTCAGTGCTTATTTTTCAGTTTATCCAGCTTTTTATACAGGGACTTTTTCCATTCTTCTGAAAGAGCGGCACACTCCAGCGCTTCTTCAACTTCGGCCGGACCTTCTGAATGGTAGGTGATCCGGTTCACGCTAGCAACACTTAAGGACGTGGTTCTCGTTTCGAGGTGCAGCGGCTGATTTTTTTCTACGGTTCCTGCCTGGCGCACCCGCATGTAATAGCCGGAATAACTGGTGTCACGAACATAGAGGGGCAGCTTTTTGACGCCGTGGCGTTTCGCAATTTTATAGCAGGGCTCCCGCGGCTGGCTGATTTCCACAACTGCTTCTCCCCAGCGGAAAACGTCGCCGATCATCACATCCTCCTCGACACCGTTCTGAACCGTCAGGTTTTCCCCAAACCCTCCGTGCGGAAGAGCGTCCTCAAGCGTTCTGCTCCAGTACGCGTAATGCTCCCACGGATACACACAAACTGCTTTCTCCGGCCCCCCGTGGCTCTTTTTGTCTGCCTGCTCATCTCCATCCAGGCCGGTCTCCGATAAATACAGGGAATCTTCGGATCGCTTTGTTTTATTAATAGCCGAAAATACTGGCTTTTCCTTTTCGGCTGATATGTCTTCCGGCTTTCCCGTAAACCATTCCATTACCCGTATGTTCATACACTATACCTCCTCGTGTAGTATATTTAGATTCTATTTAAGACTGACGGTTTAAGGATGCTTTCCCCAGCATTTTGCCGAGCAGCGTATCCCCGTAAACCGTAGCAATAATTGCCACAAAGACGAGCACAATGCCGAAGGTCTGCCAGAGCGTGAAGGAATCACCAAAAACAGCTACACCGATGACGATCGCCACCACCGGCTCGATAATCGAAAGGATGGAAGCCCTTGATGATTCCACATGGGCCAGACCGGCTGTATATGCTACATAAGCTATCGTTGTAGCTGCCACAGCAAGCCCAATGCCGTTCCACCATACACCCGGCTCTGTAAAAGCCTCCGCCTTTTCCCACAGGCGGCTCGCAGGCAGTAAAAACAGGCCGCCGAGGATCATGGAATAGGTCGTGATCGTAAGCGGATGATACCGGCCACTTAAAAACTTTCCAAAAATACTGTAGAGCGCGTAAAAGAAACCAGAAGCAACACCGAACAAAACGGCCGCTGCGGCGACACTGTCCGACCCAAGAGGGATCAGTCCGACCGCGTACATGCACCCGGTAATCATAATCACAAGCGCCGCTATTTTCCCTGTCGTCAGCGTTTCCTTAAAAACAAACCTGGCAATAACGGCCACAAACAATGGCCCCGTGTAAAGCATCACTACCGCAAGAGAGATGCCGGACACCTCCATCACGGAGAAGAAGAAAAAGTTAAAAAAAGCAATACTGATAATACCAGTGCCGACAAACAGCGGCAGATCCTGCCAACGGATACGAAGCAGGCTTCTCTCCACAATACTCAAAAACAGGGTAATAATAACCGCTGAAAAAATCAGACGGATGCCTACGACCTCCCATGGCGTGAATCCATATGTATATAAGTTTTGCACAAACAGCCCCGTTGTGCCCCACAATGCTGCCCCTGCCAGGACTAGCAGATACGCTAACCGTGCCGGCATGACTCTCTCTCCTTTTATGTTTCGCTGCATTATTTATATGAATTAAGCTTATCATATCCCCCGTCTCAGCTGACAAAATCTGCATAAAAAAAGCAGAAGACCATACAGCCTTCTGCTTCTGTTTACATCGCGTGCTTGATGCCTTTGTCGACGAGCCACCAGTTCACCGGATAGCTGGTTAAAAATCCGATAACCATCGCAATCTGCATCATAAACCAGAATGTTGGGCCGGCCGGGCTTGGCGGAGCGGCAAAGAACACAAAATGAACTAAAGCCATAAAACCAAACATACCGATCTGATAAGCAACAAGCGAGAGTGTATCCGCTTTGGCGGCTTGTTTGATGCCATGGCTTTTGCTCATCTGTTCATTCATCGGCAGAATAGACGCCAGCTGAAAGAAAATCCCGAACGTATAGGCCAGTATAAATTCCACGATATAGTCAGCGAACAGCCTGGTTCCTGCAATCGTCCACCCTAAAGCCACAACGATGGGTATACCTATAATATCTCCAAGTGCACATCCGGCGCCGCAATGACTGGTGGAGGCGACCGTTGACTGCCACATCGGCTTATCACCATGCCCTTTACGTCCGATATAATAATAGAAAAACAGTCCCAGTGGTCCCGAATACAGCACGGTCAGCGGCCATACAATATTCATAACCATCATTGGCTGCGGATTTCTCCGGACATCCACGATCACGATTGCCGTAGAAATAAAGGCAGCTGCTAATGAAACAACAGCAACAATAGAAATCGTATCCATCATATTGCCCCCTTTCTTTTTGTTTCACGGACAATGATACCCCGCATACGTATATTTTACACATCTGCAATACATAAAGAAGGCTTTCCATTTCGGAAAGCCTTCTCTGTTTATACTTCTTTGTTACGGCCGGCTCCCATACCGGCTCCCACCTGCAGAACGGATACAATCATTAAAATAAGCAGCGCAGGCATCCATGTTTCCCAGGCATCAAAGGAAGCACCTACCAGAATCGGCCCAAGGGCAGCCATAAAATAACCCACCGACTGGGCCATGCCCGATAAATCTGCTGCCCGCTGCGGAGTGGAAGCACGGATGCTCAGCAAAGCAAGCGCCAGGCTGATGCTTCCGCCCTGTGCAAGGCCGATGAACAGTACCGCAATCGTAAGCATAAACGGCGCTGTGTTTGTCATAAGCAGCACCAGGCCGAGCACCGCCACCACACCGATCACGGAAATAATACCCTGCTGATTACGGAACCTGCCGGCAAGAATTGGCGTTAAAAAGGTAGCCGGAAGACTTGCGACCTGCATAAGTGCCACAAGCCAGCCCGCAGCTGCAAGCGGCATGTTTCCAAGATTATTTAAAATATCCGGCAGCCAGGTGATAGTCACGTAAAATCCGATGGACTGCAGGCCCATAAATAACGTTACCTGCCAGGCGAGCGGAGACTTCCAAATTGAGCCTTCGGGCCTGCTTCGCTCCACCGCTCTCACGCGGCCCGGCATCTGCAACTGCCTGTTTTTCAGCACAAATCCCCAGCACAATACTGCTGCTGCCGCGGGAACGACCCAGAACAGGAGCGACCACTGCCATCCCAGGCCGGCGCTGGCCGCAAGCGGCACCGAAACTCCTGAACCGACTGCCGCCATTAATACCATCGTAGTCGTATAAATACTGGTCATCACGCCGACATTATGAGGAAAGGACTCTTTAATGACACCCGGGAGGAGCACATTGAGCATCGCAATGCCCGCTCCGACAAGCAGACTGCCGGCAAACAAAAACAAGGCTTCGGGGACGTAGCGCATAACAATGCCCACAATGAGTACGATAACACCAACCATTAAAGCCCGCTGGTGCCCGATTTTTGCTCCGATTTTTGGCGCCACCGGCGAAACTGCCGCAAACGTCAGCAGTGACAGAGTTGTAATCAAACCAGCCGTCCCTCTTGTCAGCGAAATATCTTCCCGGATTAACGGAATTAACGGACCGACGCTTGTTAACGCCGGCCGGAGATTGACTGCGAGCATGATGATTCCGGCAAACAGCAGGGCAAGCTGTGCTGTTGATAGATGCTGCCCCCGCTGCCGCAGCCTTTCTCCTGTCTGTTTATTCTGCATACTTCTCTCTCCTACGATCGCTTTTCATATTGGTTTACTCTACATTCTTTTTCATTGTACAACAACCTTTCTCTGCTTTTCTTCCTGCTGTCACTTTGATTCTCAATTTCAGAACAAGGGAGTCTTTAGGTTAAAAAATAGCGCCGGATGTCTTCCCAGTGATCAACTCTTGTATGAGCCGTATCATAAACGTTGTGAGGAGCGGTATATAAAATTCCTTTGCCGGCAAAGCGTTCAAAGTGTCTGGCATTATCATCTATCAAATAATCTGCATGAATGATGCTTTTATCGCCACAGAATACAAAATTCATGTCTCCCAAAAAAGATAAATTGTCTTTCAGCCACTCGTATTTTGCCGCAAACGAGGGCGGGAATTCCATAGCTGCTGTTGTAATAAACACTTCATATTGTTTGGCAAGCTGCCCGATTACCTCCGGCGCACCGTCCATGACCTGCAGATGACGAAAAAAAGACGGCTCGTAGAAATAAGCTTTAATCTCATCATGAAGCTCCGGGTGCAGAGCCTCCAGCTTCATCCCTCTAAGATCCTCAGCTGTAACACTGTATCCGTAATCACTGTTAAACCTATGTAGCAGCGTTGGCAGCGTATTTACCGTGACTTCATCCATATCAATCGCTATCCGTTCCATGTGAAACCTCCCTTTTTACATTAAGAAGAAGCCGCGCAAATATGCGCAGCTTCCATCTGCTATTCAAATGTAATTACTGGTTTGATCGTTTTGCCCGCTTTCATATCTTCAAGGGCCTGCTCCAGATCTTCAAATGGATACATGGTAATCAATTTATCAAAAGGAAATTTGCCCTGCTTGTAATATTCCACAAGCATTGGAATAAACAGCTTCGGCACGACGTCTCCCTCTACAACACCTGACATAGTGGCGTTTGGCACGATGAAGTTCTGATGCACGTGAAATTCGGTATCTGCGCCAGCACCGACGACGGCCGACTCCCCTTTATAACGGAGCACCTCCATCGCCTGTTTTGCCAGGGCCGCCACTCCGGTGGATTCAAGCGCATAATCGGCCCCGCCATCGGTCCATTCCTTCACTTCTTCAACCACATCTTCCTTTTTACCATTGATCGTATGCGTAGCTCCGAGTTCTTTCGCAAGCTCCAGACGCTCTTCATTAACGTCGACAGCGATGACCTGCAGGGCGCCGGCGAGGTGGGCCGCCATAACGGCACTCATGCCGACTCCTCCGCAGCCAAAAACGACGATCGTATCGCCAACGCCTACGTTCAAACGGCTGAGAACTGTGCCTGCACCAGTCTGAACCCCGCAGGCTAAAGGACCGAGCAGACGGATATCTACGTCTTGACGGACTTTTACTACATTATTGACAGGTGTCACAGCGTAGGTGGCAAGTGACCCCTGGCCGAACAAAGAAGACACTTCACTGTCTGCACTGTGAAGACGCCGGGTGCCGTCGTTCATGGTGCCGCCAAAATTCAGGGCATTAAAATTTTCACATGCCCCTGGATGTCCTTCCAGGCAGTTACGGCACGTTCCGCAGTGCGAAAATGTGATAACCACATGATCGCCGGGCTCTACATCCTCGACCCCATCGCCGACCTTCTCCACCACACCTGCTCCTTCGTGTCCTAAAGCAATCGGAAGCGGCGTCGGAATCTCCTGCTGCTGCACGCCGAGGTCGGTATGACAAATACCGGCTGCAGCAATTTTCACTCTCACTTCTCCTGTTTTCGGTTCATCGAGTTCTGCTTCTGTATGCTGAATGGCGCCAGCTTGTTCACTGACTACCGCTGCTTGAATTTTCATTGTTATCCCTCCTGCTTGGTTCTTCCCGATAGAACGCAAAGGAAAACCGAGTCTAGAAGTGAACATTCATCCAATTTTTACCTTCCAAATACCTTGCCACAAGCATACTTGAAACGTTATCACCCGCAACGTTTACAGTTGTCGCAGGAGGATCAACAACAATCCCGATAGCAGTAATAATAGGCAGGGCTTCAATAGGCAGGCCGTAGAGCGTAATAATCATAATTTCTCCAATAAACCCTCCGCCGGGCACCCCGCTCATCACCATTCCGCTGAGCAGCGCAATGCCGATCGCAGTTAAATATGTATCTAACCCGGTAAATTCCATTTGAAAAACACCGAATACAAAAGCTATTTTTAATATAGCTGATAAGCAGGAACCATCCATATGTATGGTAGCTCCGATAGGAAGTATCGTTTCTCTTATATCTTTAGGTACTCCGGCATTTCTGGCTGCGTTTAAGTTCACCGGCAGAGATGCTACGCTGCTGGCTGTACCAAGTGAAGTTACCGCCGGTGCAAAGATATTTTTCCAAAAGCGGCTGAATCCCTGCTTTCCTCCGGCCACCCAGGCATAAAAAGAAAAACCAAGAATAAAATACAAAATAGCTACCGGGTAATAAACTGCTACTGCTTTAGCGTATTCTCCGATCAATTGTGGGCCGTATTCCCCTACCAGAGCTGCAAAATAAGCACCTAGCCCAATTGGGGCGTAATAAAGAACCAGAGCCACTATTTTCATAAATACTTCCGACCCGCTCTGTAAAAACCGTGCAAAGGGCTTTCCAGCTTCCCCCGATAAACCTGTAGCTACGCCGACAAGCATCGCAAAAACAATAAGAGCGAACATATTTTCAGTTGAAAAGATGTCTATAAAATCAGAAACTGTGAATGTCTCTACAAGCTGATCAGCAAACGAACCCTCTTCCTCCTGCTGAGATGGCTGCTCTTCGCTTACACTTACGTTTTCTGCAGGCGGAAAAACTACAACAGCCGCCAGCATAAGGCAGGAAGAAATAATGCCGGTTATTATAAAAACAATCATCATTGAACCCAGAATACGACCAAGCCGCTTCACCGAATCCATGACCGCTACGGCTGAAGCAATAGAAAAAAACACCAATGGTACTACAATAGTAAACATCATATTTAAAAATAAATCACCGAGAGGCTGAACCACCATGGCGTCTTCGCCCCAAATAAAACCCGCTATGCTTCCAATGATAATAGCAATAAGCATAATTACCGGAAACCGATATGCTTTCCAGGACCCCATGCTTTCACTTCCTTTCCTTTTAAACTTTAAGATAATAAATAATATTATTTATTATAAGGAAAGCTGAAGTGGAAAAATATGGAACTTTAAACATTTTTTATTTTTTTTAAAAAACAAACCATCCAGTGCTCGTCATCGTATCCTTCTTCTGTTTTCATCGCTTCTTTTTCTGTCGAAAAAACAGAAAATCCGCAGGCTTCGTACAGGCGGACCGCATGCTTATTTTTACTCACTACGGTTAACTGCACCTGTTCCACCCCGTCTTTATCTGCCTGCTTCAAAGCAGCCTCTACGAGCCTGCCTCCAAACCCGTATCCCCTGAACACTGGCTTTACATACATAGCGAGAATCGTCGCTTTATGCTGAAGCTTCTGCATTTGCATCGGGAGCAGAGTGATGACACCCGCAAGCTCGCTTCCGACTTCTATGCCCCATGTAAAAGACCGGCTTCCTTCCAGCCTTTCTTTATATTTTCTGACCAGGTCCGGGTTCTGTTTTTCCTCTTCCAGGGTGGAAGCAAAGGCCTCCGGGCTCTCCTCCAGGGCCTTCATCCGAAGCTCTGCGTATGCTTCAGCGTCTCCGCCTCCTAAGGCCTTCAATTCTGCTTCCTGCACTCCTCTCACCTCCCGTTCTCTTTTCCGAAGTCCTTCGCCGTAAAGTCTCCTCCTTTTTTCGGATGACTCCCTGCCTCTACTCCACCAGCGTAGTCTTCTGCATTCTCCCGTGGCTCGTAGCCAATCTCTTTTGCCCGTTTGTTTTCAAACCTTGCCCGGGTGTTATTTGAAATGCCGTAAACAATCAGATACTCAGGCACTGAGCACGTGAGCGCTGCTTCAAATAATCGCTCTGCATCACGGGGGCTGAACCAGTTTTCCAAATCGTGTTCGGATGCCGGCCGGTCCTGAAAATTACAGATGCGCACTCCAATGCCTTTTAAACCAAATTTGTCGTGATAATAACGACCGAGCGCTTCCCCGTAAGCCTTACTAACCCCGTAAAGTGTGTCAGGGCGCACTGGTGAGACTTCGTCCACCCATTCATCCGCCGGATAAAAGCCGACCGCATGGATGCTGCTTGCAAAAATCAACCGTTCCACGCCGGCCTCCGCCGCCGCCTCCATCACATGAAACGTACCTTTTATATTCGCCTGCTCAATGGATTCAAAGTCCACCTCAACCGGTATTCCTCCCAGATGTATGACCGCATCCACCCCTTGCATCAGATCGCGGACCTCTGCTTTATTCGTAATGTCCGCTTCCTTGAATGTTTCTTCGCTTGTTAAATCCTCCGGAGTTTTCGTGTCTGTCAGTACAAGATCAAAACGCTTTGACAGGTAGTTTCTCAGCACAGTGCCGATTGTACCCGCAGCTCCCGTAAGCAATACCTTCTTCATATGTAAGTCTCCCCTTTCATGTCATATTCTTTTATAAACCTTTTCCTTTTATTTGAAACCTATGGCAGGCACTTTTTTTGCTTTTCCTTTGTTTATTTTTTATCCTCAAGGAAAGACTTTATATAAAGAAGGGATACGTTATGGCTATCGAACACTTCCATTTAACGGCGGAGTGGCCCGGCGGCCGCAATGCCGTCGGCTCTATTGATGCCGGCCAATTGAAAACGAATATTTCCATTCCCGAAGAAATGGACGGCCCGGGCGTTGGCACTAATCCAGATGAAATGCTCTTGGGCGCCGCAGCTACATGCTACATCATCACACTCGGTGCCATGCTTGAACGGGCAGAGCTTCCGGTCGACTCCATGGCGCATACGAGCGAAGGCCGCGTAGATGTCACGAACGGCGTGTTTACGTATAAAGAAATTATCCATCGCCCGGTGATCACCCTCGAAGCCGGCGCTTCCGACAAACAGATGGAAAAAGCGCAGAAGCTGATTGAAAAAGCAGAAGCAGGCTGTATGATTTCCCGGGCCATCCAGGGGAACGTGGAGCTTACGCTCGAACCAACGCTCCGCCGCACAGATAAAGCCCGTACCTGAAAAGGCACGGGCTTTTTTATGCAAGCTCTCAGCACTGCTCGAGCAGATTGGTGAGTTCGTATACGACCAGCCGCTGATAGTCTGCGTCATCGCCGTATCTGGAAAAAATACTTTCGTATGCTGCCGAGCGTTCATCTGCGTACGTTTCATCATTTTCTGTCAGTCCGAGACTTTTGAAATGCTTCATCGGCTCCTGAATAAAAGCGGGCCTCGGTCCCCAGCTGAAATAAACCTTTCCGTGTTCATCAGAAACTACCACTTTTGGCACTGACGTGCCGCCAAGCGTCCGGAATTGATCGATAAAATCCGGGTGTTCCTCCTGAATAAACACTTCCACCGGAATACCTGCTTTCCGCATCACTTCCACGATTACCGGAAAGTTCCGGTGCACATCCCCGCACCAGTCGGATACAAGAATAGCACAGTGCAGATCATCCCGTGACTGCAGGGCGAGCAGCTTATCCTCCGGGTGATGCTTCCAGGAAAAAGCAGCCTGCCACGGCTCCATTTTCTCCCGGTACGTGGGGCGCATGTGTTCAACAAAATCATCTACGGCCAAACCACGGCCTGTTTTATCTGAAATATCAAATGCGGATGGCATAATTATCGTCCTCCTTGATAGTTCTCTACCTCAGCCGCCGTTTCTTTAAACAAATGTATTCTGGATGTAATTCATGCTTATCTGCACACTTTCAAGCGGCTTACGCCTCGAAGCGTCCTGCTCCACGATCTGCCAGGAAGCCCCGGCTTCCTCTGCTTTTTTCATAATCGCCTCAATATCCATTTTGCCTTCGCCCAGCTCAGCAAAAAACTCCTCGCCGTCGGCGGTCATATCTTTAATATGCACAAGCGAAAGCCGCTCCCTCAGCTGTTCCATCCAGGCAAAAGGGTCTTCCCCCGCCTTCTGCACCCAGTATGTATCAAGCTCTACCTGCACGTGCTCCGGTTTCATTTCCTCCAGCATCACTTCAAACGGCAGTCGCCCTTCGAGCGGAAGCAGTTCAAAATCATGGTTATGATACGAAAATGTGATCCCTTCCTTCCGGCATGCTTTTCCGATCCTGTTCAGCTCCTTTGCCGTCTGCTTATAAGCTTTCAGATTCGAACGTTTTTCTTCTTCGAGATATGGACACACAATGTGGCGGCACCCAAGCGCCAGATGCTTTTGTATTACGCTGTCCAGCTCATCCTGCAGCTGTTCGAGCGGTACATGGCTCGAGACTATCTGAAGGCCAATATTCTTCATTGTTCCCGCGAGCTCCTCCGTACCGAAGCCTCCGCTTTGACCGGCCAGCTCCACCGCTTTGTATCCCATGGTCCTCACCTGCTGAAGCGTTCCGATAAAATCCTCTTCAAGCTCATTTCGAAGCGTGTAAAGCTGCAGTGCGATGTTCATAGATTCATCTCCTTTTGGTAAACGTTTACATATAGTATATACGGTTTTGCCGCTCTATACAAAAAAGCCTCCGGAACAGAGTCCGGAGACCTTTCTCATTACGCTTTTTTTGCTTTGGATAAACCGTTTCTAAGGCCTGTCTTTTCACAGAACGACTCGTATTCCGTATTCCAGGCAGTATGCTCATTCGGGGAAAAAGCGTTTACCTTCACTGCTTCACGGATATACTTCCGCGCTTCGTGGCGGTCCTTGATTTTTCCGGCAGCGGTCAGCTGCACGGTAACATTACCGAGGGCACTCGCTTCCTTCGGCCCGACCCACACGTTACGCCCAAGCGCATTTGCTGTAAACTGGGAAAGATGTGTATTTTTTATCCCGCCACCGACCATATACAGCCCGGAAAATGACTGGCCGGAAAGCTGTTCCGTACGTTCGAGCACGTAACGGTATTTCATGGCCAGACTCTCCATAATGCACCGAACAATTTCCCCCTTCGTTTCAGGGATTTCTTGGCCGGTCTCCCGGCAGTAATGCTGGATTTGAGAAGGCATGTCTGCCGGATGCAAAAACTGGAGATCATCCGGATCGATAAATGACTGAAAGGCCGGGGCTTCTTCCATTTGGGCAAGCAGTGCTTCATGGGAAACATCCTCGCCGCGCCAGACACGCCGGCATTCTTCGAAAATCCACAGCCCCATAATGTTTTTCAGCAGCCGGAAGGTCCGCTCCACACCGCCTTCGTTGGTGAAATTCCATTCAAACGCTTCCGGAGTCGTAGCAGGCTCTTCAATCTCGGTGCCCATCAGCGACCATGTGCCGCAGCTCAAATAGGCAAAGGAGGAGGATTCAGCCGGAACTCCGGCTACCGCTGCCCCTGTATCATGTTCGGCGCTTGTGAAGACAGGTATTGCCGGCACCTGCAGCTCCTGCTGCAGATCCTCACGCAGCTCTCCCACCCGGGTACCCGGCATCACTACATCAGGCATCCACTCCCGCGGCACGCCGATAGCTTTTAACAGCTCCTCGTCCCAGTCCATTTTCCGGGGGTTAAACAGCTGGGTCGTGGTCGCATTTGTAAATTCACTTTTCATTTCTCCCGTTAAAAAGTAGCGAAGCAGGTCAGGGATCATTAAGAGCGTCCGCGTTTCCTTTAAAACTGGGGAATCGGCCTTCACCATCGCTTCAAGCTGATAAATAGTGTTAAATGGCAGAAACTGAATGCCGGTGCGTTCAAAAATAAATTTTTTGCCGAGACGCTCCGTTACCTGCTCCATTACTCCGTCTGTATGAGGATCGCGGTAATGATACGGGTGGCGCAAAAGTTCCCCGTCCTTCCCTACACAACCGAAGTCGACCGCCCAGCTGTCGATGGCGATGCTTTCAATGTCCTGGCGCTCCTCGTAAGCAGCACGAATGCCTTCTTTTAATTCATGAAAAATGCGGTAAATATCCCAGTGAAAACGGCCATTCACCCGCACCGGTTCATTTTTAAAGCGGTGCACATCCATGGTTTCAAGCCGTCCGGCTTCGATCCAGCCAAGCACAGCTCTTCCGCTGCCTGCCCCTAAATCGAACGCGAGTACACTCACCAGCTGGCACCACCTTTGCCGCGGGAGAGAATTTTTTCCCCATAGCCGCTGGCGTGATAAGCGTCCATCGGCTTCACCGAAGCTCCCGCTTCTTCGCGAAACGCTTCGAGCAGCGGTGTAACGTCGGCTTCAAAGGCAGACCGGATCGCGCGTTCAGCACCGAGAACGTCCTGCTTCTCCTGAGCGTTTCTCAGCTCCTCCAAATTCACCAGGCACGCCTTGGCATACATCGTCTGAACGTTTTCAATCGAACGGATCATGGCCGGGATTTTTGGTTCCAGGTTATGGCACTGGTCGAGCATATACGCGATGTTCTCTGCGTTTTGACGAACCGCTGGATCCGGGTCCTCTTCAGCCTGCACAATCTGCTGCAGAATTAAAAATACTTCATACGGGTCATGCGCGCCGACAATAAGATCATCATCTGCATACTTGCGGCTGTTAAAGTGAAAGCCGCCCAACTTCTGTTCGTCGAGCAGGTACGCCACAATGTGCTCGATATTAGTCGCCTGCGGATGGTGTCCGGTGTCCACCAGCACTTCCGCTTTGCTGCCAAGCTTGTTGGCTGCGTTAAATGCCATGCCCCAGTCTGCAAAATCAGTATGATAAAATCCCGGTTCGAAAAACTTGTATTCAATCAGCATGCGCATCGAATCGTCCAGTGCATCATACGTGCTTTTCAGTCCTTCAAGCATCCAGTTTTTCCGCTTTCGAAAGTCCGCCTGCCCCGGGTAGTTGGTACCATCGGCAAACCAGAGGCTTAACACATTGGAATCTACTTCCCGGGCAATGTCAATGCATTCAAGCAGATGATCGAGCGCCTTCCGGCGGATCGCCGGGTCCGTATTGGTTAAGCTGCCGAATTTATAATCGTCATCCTGAAACAGATTAGGATTCACAGCTCCAATACTCACGCCAAGACCTTCTGCGTGCGCTTTCAATTCCTTGTAATTATCTACTTTATCCCACGGAATATGAATCGCAACTGAAGGGCTTGACCCGGTGTGCTTATGCACCTGAGCGGCGTCCTCTAATTTTTCAAAAGGATCTCGCGGTATGCCTTCCTGCTGAAATACTTTAAAACGGGTGCCGGAATCTCCAAAACCCCAGGAAGGGGTTTCGACCTGCAGCTTCTGCAGCTTCTTTTTCACCGCTTCGAGGTCAATGCCCCTTGCCTGCTGCTGTTCTTCGAATAATGTATAATGACGATCACTCATGTGTTATCCTCCTATCTCTATTTCAAAAGCGGGACGCACCGAAGCCGTACCGCCGTCTGTCTTCTTTATTCAGGAGGGGCACGCCCGCCGGAGAGCGGCAGGCAGCTCCTTGTTTTCGTTTAGCGTGTAAAGGCCGCTGGTACACCGCCGTCTACGGTCAGCATGCATCCGGTCGTTTTTTCTGATTTTGATGAAGCAAAGAAAGCAATCGCTTCTGCAATATCCTCCGGATAAATATTAACCAGCAGCGTTGTACGTTTACGGTAATGTTCATCCAGTTCGTCAGCTTCAATACCGTAGGCCGCCGCCCGTTCTTCCTTCCACGAAGAGGTCCAGATTTTCGATCCCTGCAGCACTGCGTCCGGCAGAACAGAGTTCACACGGATACCGTACTCGCCGCCTTCTGCTGCGATGCAGCGTGCAAGGTGGGTTTCAAGCGCCTTTGCCGAGCTGTAGGCTGCCGCATTTTTTCCGGCATATACAGAGTTTTTAGACCCAACAAAGACCATATTCCCTCCGGCCCCCTGGGCTTTCATCTGAGTAAATGCTTCACGGGCCACCAGGAAGTAGCCGGTACCAAGCACGTCCATATTCAACTGCCACTGCTTCAGCGTCGTTTCGTCGAATGGGCTTGAAGAAGCCAGACCAGCGTTGTTCACGATGATATCCACGCCCCCGTACTGCAGAGCCGCTTCTTTAAAGGAAGCCGCGACAGCTTCTTCAGAGGTAACATCCATTGCTACAGCATAGGCTCTTTCTTCTCCGTATGCCTGCGTATATTCCTCCGCTTTTTCCTGCGCGCCCTCGGCATTTAAGTCGGCAATCACGACATGAGCACCGTCGCCTAGTAGTTCTCTGCAGGCTGCCGATCCGATACCGCCGGCTCCTCCGGTAATAAATGCCACCTGTCTCGAGAATTCTGCTTCCGGCGGAGCGAGAGAAAGCTTATACAGCTCAAGCGGCCAGTACTCCACGTTATAGGATTCATTTTCCGACAGGGAAACGAAAGAACCGAGAGCGGTGCTTCCTTTCATTACAGCAATCGCCCGGTGGTAGAGTGCTCCACTTACGTTAGCCATCCGCTTATCCTTGCCGGTATTGACCATACCTACGCCCGGAATTAAAATGACGCGCGGCGCCGGCTCAAACATCGTGTCGCCCTCATTTTTGTTTCTTTCAAAGTACTTGGTGTATTCCTGCTTGTATGTCTCGATGCCTGCTTTTACTTTTTCAACCAGAGCGTCTTCTCCCTCGGATGGCTTCCAGTCAACAAACAGAGGCGTTCGTTTCGTGTGCACGAGGTGATCCGGGCAGGCAGCTCCGACCTGGGAAAGCTCAGGTGCGTCTTTACTGTTCACAAATTCAAGCACTGCTTCGTCGTCCGAATAAGAAAGGATCATTTTTTTATGATCGCTCACTGCTCCGCGGATAACCGGCATTACTCCGGCAAGCAGTTCTTTGCGTTCTTCCTCCGGCAGCGCCTTTGTATGTTCGCCTCCAAACACCGTTTGCTGATTTTCCTGAGTTTTTACAATGTAGTCCTCTGCTTTCTGAATTACTTCGATGGTCTGATCGTAGCTTTCTTTCGATGTTTCTCCCCATGTGACCAAACCGTGTTTTTCCATCAGTACCATTTCTGCCTTCGGATTATTTTGTACGCCTTCGGCGATCATTTTGGATAGTGTAAAGCCCGGACGTACATACGGCACCCAGACAAACCGGTCCCCGAATATTTCCCGGGCAATATCCTTGCCATTGTCTGCGCAGCAGATACTGATAATGGCATCCGGATGCGTATGATCCACATGCTTAAAAGGCAGAAAAGCGTGGAGAAGCGTTTCAATGGATGAACGCGGATGGCCCGGGTCGATCATGCAGTGACGCAGGTAGGCTACCATTTCCTCGTCAGGCATTTCTTCGCGCTCCATTAACGGACGGATATCTTCCATACTCAAAGCGGTAAAGTGTTTTTCTTCCATGGTCGCAAGGTCCGAGCCGCTTCCCTTTACCCACATTACTTCAATGTCCCGGCCCCGGAAATCTTTTTCCGTGGTCTTCAAAGACGTATTTCCTCCGCCCCAGTTACATACCGAACGGTCCTGCCCCAACAGGTTGGAACGATAGCGAAGCTGTTCTACGCCGGTCTTGAACCTGGATGCTTCATTTTCATTCCAGAGGTTTTTCACCTTTTTAACGTTTGTAATCATTCTTCACCCTCCATTAATCTTCTTTAAGCGTTTTCATACACCTATCCTATCACAAACTACGGCAAAAACAAACATAAAACAAAATAAAACAAATAAAATCCACTATAATTTTCGTCGTTTTCACTTTCAATTTTTAAAACTTATTTTATTAGTAAAGCAGCCCTGCTTTACGCAGAACTGCTTTGCAAGCTGTCACTCCACCAGGCCGAACAGCCTTGGCAGGAACAAACTGATTTCTGGAATAAATGCCACTAAGACCAGTGCTGCCACAAGCGGCACATAGAACATCATCAGCTTTGGTATAATCTTTTCAATTGATACTTTGCTGACACTGCTGCCGATAAATAGTACAGTTCCGATTGGAGGCGTCGTAACCCCGATCGCAAGTGCCATTGCCATAATCATTCCAAAGTGTACCGGATGAATCCCCATCTCTGTGGCCACCGGGAACATAATTGGGGTGAAAATCAGCAGGGCTGGAGCGACGTCCATAAACGTGCCGACAACTAACAAAATTAAAAGCATAATAAGTAATAAAATAATGGTGTTATTGGTAACCGACAGCATCGCATTAGTGATCGACTGTGGAATTTCCGCATACGCAAGCACCCAGCTCATCGCCGTCGATGCACCGATCAAAAGCAGAATAATGCCCGAATAGGAAACAGTCTCTTTCAAAATCTTTGGAAAATCAGAAAGTGAAAGACTTCGGTAAATCAGGCAAAGCAGAAGTGCATAAAATACTGCTACCGCCGCACCTTCCGTTGCTGTGAATATTCCGCCGGCAATACCGCCGATGACGACTACAATCAAAAACAAACTAGGCACAGCCTGCCATACGATTTTTACTGCTTCACTGGCTCCCGTTTTATCAGCAACTGGATATTTCGCCCGCTTGGCAAGAATGTAAGCAACAATTATTAACAGTCCGACCATCAGGAGCCCCGGCAGATACCCGGCGATAAACAAAGCTCCGATCGACGTTCCGCCAGTTAACAGCGAATAAATAATCGGCATACCGCTTGGCGGGATAATCAGCCCGGTCGGTGCCGAAGCAATGTTAACCGCCGCAGAATAAGAAGAAGAATAGCCTTCTTTTTCCTGCTGAGGATGCATGATTCTTCCCATCGAGGCAGCCGCAGCGATCGCTGAGCCCGAAATAGCGCCAAACAGTGTGTTACCGATAATGTTCGTATGCGCAAGCGATCCGGACATCCTCCCGCCGATCAGCTTTGCCAGGTTAATCAGCCTAAGAGCAATACCACCATTGTTCATAATGCTTCCCGCAAGCATAAAGAATACAAGCGCGAGAAGCACGGTGCTGTCCACCCCGGTAATTAACTGCTGGGACACCGCAAGAAGCGACGCGTCCACGGATAAAATCAGCAGAGCCGCTGCGAATGTTGCGGCTGCGATACTTACCGCGATCGGTACGCCAATAAATAAGAATAGGAAAAACAATCCAAATAATATAACGCCAGTCCAAACAGCTACATCCATTTATGATCCCCCTTTTCTTCAATACGGGGCGTGTCCACTTCCCGGCGGTTCATCATGTTGTAAATTTGATAGAAAATAACGATGACCCCGCTTACCGGAAGTATGCCGTAAATCAATCCCATTGGAATTCTTAAAATAGGAGAAAGCTCCGCCATTGTTGCATTTGCAATCGTATAGCCGCCAATCACCAGAACAAACAATGCAAAACCGATGACAATCAGATCAATCAGCCACCGGAGCCCCAGGTGGGCTTTTCCGGTGATTTTGTCTCTTAAAAAGGAGATGGCCAAATGCTCGTCCTGACCAAATGCATACGCTCCTCCTAAAAAAGCGATCCAGATTAATGAAAAACGCAGTACTTCTTCTGTAATAATACTCGGATCTCCAAGTACAAATCTCGTAAATACCTGCCATATCGCTGCTACAGTCAGAAATATAACCAGGGCGCTTGTAATAACTAAAAGCACCATGTCGATACTCTTTTTTACTGCCTGCATGTTCCCCACCCCTTACCTGTCCACTTATTCTTCCATTGCTTCAATTTCACTGATCACGTTATCAACGTCCGGATTTTCCGATCGTCGTTCCTCAATAAGAGGCTCCACCTTTTCCCGGAATGGTTCCTGATCAGGATAAGAGAACTCCACGCCCATTTCCTCTTCCGCCTGCTGCATGCTTTCTTCAATCATGTCATCCCAGCGTTCGTTGTGCGTTTCCGTCGTTTCCTCCCCGGCTTCCTGAATGGCCGTACGTTCTTCCTCGCTTAACTCCTGCCATGTCTCATCACTCATAATGAGAAAGTCTGGTATACGTGTATGCTCATCAAACGAAAACTGTTTTGCCACTTCACCGTGATTGGCGTCGGTCAGGGCAATCGGACTGCTTTCTGCTCCGTCGATGACCCCTTGCTGCAGGGAAGTGTAAACTTCAGTTGCTGCTAATGGTGTCGGTGACGCACCGAGCATTTCCATCGTTTCAATCGAAGTAACGTTCGTCATCGTCCGGATTTTCAGCCCCTGGAGGTCCTCCGGGCTTTCTACTTTCGTATTCCGCGTATAAAAGCTCCGTGCCCCTGCATCGTAATAAGTGATGCCGCGAAGCTGGGCTTCCGATAAATCATTGTACATTTCATCAATTGTATCCGTTTCCATAAATGAGCGGAATTGTTCGTTACTCGAAAATATATACGGCAGACTGAAAACAGAGAACTGCTGATCAAAGCTTTCGACGACCCCACCGTTCACCTTGGCGAAATCAATCACTCCGTTCTGCACCAGCTCCATTACCTTCGTTTCCCCGCCAAGAACGCCCTCTGCGTAAATATCCACCTGTACGCTTCCGTCAGTCTTTTCTTCCACTTTATCGGCAAAGTCTTCAAGGCTTTGGTATACAGGACTTGCATCGTTGTGAATGTGTGCAAGTGTTAATGTTTGTGTTTCTTCTGCATTCGCTTCTGTTGCTTCTGAGGAATTACTTCCACTTCCACCGCAGCCCGCGAGTGTCAGCAGTGCCGAAGAAGTTAATGCTATCGTTCCGGCCCGTGCCCATTTCCACTTTTTCATATAAGAAACCCCTTTCTATTTTGTCAGCAAGGAAACATCTGATCTCTACTGCTTTGTTATTATTTTAAGCGCTTTCAAACTATAAGTCTTATTAAATTAAGAAATTCACTCCCGATTTCAGAACAAAACAAAGTAAGTATGCTTAAATTCATTAAAAAACAACTCTATTAGAGTTGTTTTTTCTTGGCTATTATATGTGCAATCGAAAGGTCGTAGAACTTTGAAATTGTTTTTCTGCCTTCAGATATGCAGTCGGTTTTACTAAATGAGCAAAATCCACCGGCAGCTGCTGGGTCTCGATGCAAATCCCGCGGTGCTTTTCTTTAGGTCCCGCTTCAAAATCCTGTTCAGGCACGTTGTTTGATGTATACACGACAGCTCCAGGGGCGCTTGTAATAATATCAAGCCGCCGTCCTGAAGCCTCATCCCATAGGCTTGCCTGCGGTTCTTTTTCTTCTTTGAGAATGAAGAAATGGTCAATGCCACCAGCTACATCACGCACCTGCTCATGGGAGCTGTCGATATGTTCGCCAAGCGGCTTACTTCCGTTTAGTTCAAAGGGCGTTCCTGCCGTTGGCAGCAGTTCCCCTGTAGGAATCAGCTCACTGTCAAGCTCCAGCACATCCGATGCGTGAACCTCAGCATACTGTTCTGTGACCGGAAGCTTGTTATTTCCACTCAGATTTATGTACATATGCTGGGTCGGACTGAACCAGGTATCGGTATCTGACTCTCCCTCGTATTCGACGGTAAAATCGCCGCCGGCCTCCACAGTATATGTGACAGATGCTTTCACGTTCCCGGGGTAGCCATCGGTGCCGTCTGTTCTGCTAATCGAAAGACGCACCCATGCCTGCTGTTCATTTTCGCCGGTGTCTGCTTCCCAGTAAACATTGCCAAAGCCGCCGTCTCCTCCGTGCAGATGATGCCTGCCTTCATTTCTAGTCAGGGCGTGCTTTCTGTCCGCTGCAGTCATCTGCCCTTCCTTGACGCGTCCGGCAACCGGACCGACGACTGCGCCAAGAAAAATACTGTCCCGCTCGTACTGTTCCGGTCCTGCATAGCTGAGCAGAATATTTTCTTCGATGCCGTTACGGTCCTTCGCCCATATCCGTTGAATTCTTGCTCCGAAGTTCAGCAATTCGACCCGTGGGCTTTTTCCTTTTTGGATTATCCATTTCCGCATTTTCTGGTGCTCTAGCTCTTCTTCCTGAATCATGCTTTTGTCCCCCTTATATAATGCATATTCAATACGGATAGCGGATGGGGTTAATGCTCATCATTTTCTTTCCCCGTGCCCAGGAGGCTGGAGTTTCCCCTGGAAGCTTCCGCTCAGCGTAGCAGGTTTCAAGCACCTCTGCGAGTCCCGGAACATACGTTAAACCGAGGGAGACGTCTACCTGTTTATCCTCCTCCGCAAATGCATAGCTTTCCGGAAATGCCTGATGCACGCTTTCGATGGTCAGCAGATGAGAGTAAGAGGCTTCCAGACCGCAGCGGATATCCTGGGAATCCCCAAGCACCGCATCGATACACACATCAAGTTTATGCATATGCTCACTCTCAGGATCATTATAGCTTTTTTCTGCCCCGCTGTGCCACAATGCTTTCATCGGGCTGCCCCATTCATAGGAAACTACCGCCTCCTCAAACTCCATATAAAAAGAGGGGTTCACTTCTTTTTCAACCGCATGTGAAGCGAAGAATGTCAGATCTACATCTTCATCAGTTACCGCCCGTAGTGCACAAGTATCAAATGTCTCAATCGGGTTGGCACGGTACACTTCCATCTCCAGCGTGTTTATTTTTGCGCTTTCGTTTTTCGTAATCCCAAGCACGTAAAATAAATTGTGCATAAAGTGAGCTGTCGCGTTATTTGCCACGCTGTCAAAAATCGGGGCGCCGCCTCCGCCAAGCTTTTTCCCCGCCCAGCTGGAGCGGCCGTAATAGGCATCGTTCCGCGGCCAGAGCACCAGGGCGCTTCCGTGCAGCGGCCGGCCGAATTTACCCGTCTGAATATCTTCCTTGAACTCGAGCACAGCGTCACTAAACGACCAGTTAAAGCCGACTGCTAAAAATTTTCCGGTTTCGTCGCGCACCCGGCGCATTTCTTCCGCTTCCTCCCAAGACGCCGACGCCGGTTTTTCGCAGAGCACGTGACTTCCCGCCCTCATTGCTGTCACTGCCTGGCCGGCATGAAGATGAATAGGTGTCGCAATTACTGCCAGTTCAGCTTCCTTTTCGGCGTAAAAAGCCTCAAGTGATTCATACACCGGGATGCCTGCTGCCTGAATATCCGGATAAAAGGAGCTGTTTTCCGGAAAAATGTCGACCACGCCTACGAGCCAGGAAAGGCGGTTTTGTTCTTTTAATGTCTGCAAATATAATTCCCCGTATCCTGCTGTTCCTGCCAGGACAATCCGGCATGACTGTTTCATTTTTACCACTCTCCTGCTACCGCTTAATCTGTACTGCCTGCTTTTGTGCCTTCAGGCTTAGCTCCGCCGCTTTAAACGCATGTTCCTGCGGCATGGCTGTAGCTGTTCCGCGCACAACGTCCTTTGCCAGCCGGAAAAAGTAAGGAAATCCCACTTTTCCTTCTACATCGTATTTTCTTTCACCGCCCTGATTAACCAGGTACAGCCGCTCGCCACGCGAGCTGTCTGTAAGGTCCACGTATTTTCTGAGCTCTATATACCCTTCTGTGCCCAGAATAATTGTCCGTCCATCCCCCCAGTTGCTCAGGCCGTCCGGGGTAAACCAGTCCACTCGAAAATAGTGTACCGCTCCGTTATCTCCCCGGAAATGGGCGTCGCCGTAATCCTCAAATTCCGGATGCTCCGGGTGCGCCATATTCGCTGCTGTACTGCTGAGCACCTCTGCGTCACGGGCACCGCTAAACCAGAGAAACTGTTCAATTTGGTGGCTCCCAATGTCGCATACAATGCCTCCGGTCGGCTCTTTCTGAAAAAACCATTCCGGGCGTGAATTTATATTCAGCCGGTGCGGCCCAGTGCCAAGTACCTGAATGACTTTCCCGATCGCCCCACTTTCAATCAGCTGTTCGGCAAAGCCGGCGCATTCCACCTGCAGCCGTTCGCTGTAAAAAACGGCCCAGTTTAGCCCTGTGGCTTTCGTTTTCTCCTCCGCCTGCTGCAGCTGTTCGAGGGTCGTAAACGGGGCCTTAGCGGAAAAGTAATGTTTGCCGTGATCCATCACCTTGAGGCCAAACGGTCCTCTTTCTGCAGGAATGGCGGCGCTTGCCACCAGATGCACCTCCCCGTCCTCCAGAATCTGTGAAAGTGATTCTGCAATTTTGACTTCCGGAAAACTCTGTTGAAATACACGTACCTTTTCCGGGTCATTGTCCCAGACCCATTTGATTTCCGCACCAGCGCTTTTCATTCCATGGCACATGGCATAAATATGACCGTGCTCAAGACCAGCAGCGGCCATCGTCAACGCTCCTTCTTCCACAGCACTCTCTTCGTGGTGCATCGGCTCAAAATTCGTGTGTTCAGACGGCTTCGACATTAAAATATCTCTCCTTCTACGCTGTAACATACGACAATAGCGGCAAGCCTTACGGCCCCGCTATTATCGGTTTAAACATAGATATGATAAGCTTCTTTCATCTGCTTTAAGGTTTGCTCCCCGGGCTGGTCCCAGATGGCCTGATTAATAATTTCCACTTCTATCGGTCCATTGTAGCCCTGTTTTTCAACCGCCTTGCGGATGCGTGGAATATCAATGACGCCTTCCCCCATCATACTGCGGCCCTTGAACATATCCGGCAGTGGCACACTCCAGTCCGACACGTGAAAGCCCAAAATAGTTTCACCGGCGCGTTCAATTTCACCGTACAAAAATGGATCCCACCAGACGTGGAATACGTCTACGACGACGCCAAGATGGCTGCTGCCCACCTGCCGTTGCAGCTGATTGGCCTCGCCAAGGGTAGTAATTACCGAACGGTCTGCCGCATACATAGGATGGAGCGGTTCAATACCAAGCTTTACCCCGTACTGCTCTGCAACTGGAAGGACTGCTTCAATTCCTTCGCGCACCCATTCCCTGCTCTGGATAAGATCTTTATCCGGAGAGGGCCCGCATACGAGAACCAATACGTCAGTTCCGAGTTCGGCAGCCTCTTCCACCGCCCGTTTATTGTCATCGATGCGCCGACTGCGTTCTTCCTTATCAGCGGCTGGAAACATTCCACCCCGGCAAACGCTTGAGACCTGCAGGCCATTGGCGTCGATAATTTTTTTACTTTCCTTTAAGCCTATTTCCTGTATTTTGTGCCGCCATACGGAAATCCAGGGGATGTCCTGGCTGGCGCATCCTTCGGCGGCCTCCTTCAGCGACCAGTTTTCCGTAGTGATCTGATTCAGGCTTAGACGATTCATATCAGGAGATGCCATTATTTATAAACCTCCTTTGCCTGAAGCCCGGCAAGCTCAAGTACCGGCTTCATGCGTGCTGCAGCAAGCTCCGGATCCCGGAAGACCCTGGCTTCGTCGGCCAGGCGGAATAATTCGCTGAAATGAAACACGGAGCGGGCACTTTCAGCACCGGCAATCATACGGAAGTGCGGCTGATGGCCATTCAAATAAGCCAGGAACACCACGCCGGTTTTATACGCAAATGTCGGGTGCTGAAAAATGTGACGGGCAAGCGGAACAGTCGGATCCATAATTTCGTGATATTTCTTCATATTACCTGCATCGAGTTCCTTCAGTGCAGACGCTGCTGCCGGGGCGATCGCATCAAAAATACCAAGCAGCGCATGGCTGTATCCCTGCTCGTCTCCTTCAATCAGACTCGGATAATTAAAGTCATCACCAGTATACATTCTAACGCTTTCCGGCAGCCTCCGACGCATCTCGATTTCTTTTTGATCATCCAGAAGCGAAATTTTGATGCCTTCGATTTTGTCTGCATGCGTATGAAGCACACGCAAGCACACTTCCATTGCTTCATCGACATTGTCTGAGCCCCAGTAGCCAGCAAGATTCGGATCAAACATATCTCCGAGCCAGTGCAATATTACCGGTTCCTTTACCTGCCCCAGAATTTTACCGTAGACGTATTCATAATCCTCTGCTGACGAGGCCGCTCTGGCAAGAGCCCGGCTGGCCATCATAATAATTTTGCTTCCGGCCTGCTCCACAAAGGAGCACTGCTCTTCGTATGCTTTCACCACGTCGTCAATGGTAACATCCGGCCCGGGCTCCAGATGATCGGTTCCGGCTCCGCTGGCCATGTTCCCGCCCACACTCTTAGCTTCCCGGACCGAGCGGGTGATCAGTTCTTTAGCGTCTTCCCAGACCAGACCCATGCCCCTTTGAGCGGTGTCCATCGCTTCTGCCACCGATAGACCGAGAGACCAAAGGTAATGGCGGTATTCCATCGTTTTATCCCAGTCAATTGCAGGATGGCGGACCGGATCGCTGCTTCCAAACGGATCCGCTGTTACGTGCACGGCGGAGTAAGCTACTCTGGAAGTGAATTCGTTTTTCGAAGGAGCCGACAGCGCTTCTGTCTGCCTCAATTCATACCGATACGTACTACCGTCTGCCTTCGGTAAATAAATATAGTTAGTCATCAGCTGCGCCTCCTTATATATTCAGCTCCGGTACATCCAGCCAGCGTCGCTCTTGAGATGACTGCAGGCCAAGATCGGCCAGCTGCATCCCTTTCGCTCCTTCAAGAAGATCCCACGGGAAAGCTTCGTCCTGATGAACGTGCTTTAAAAACATTTCCCACTGGATTTTAAACGCATTTTCAAACAGCTGGTTGTCCGGTACTTCTTCCCACTGATTCTGAAAATCGATCGTGTTTTCAAGGTCAGGATTCCATACAGGCTTTGGTGTATTCACCCGGTGCTGGGTCTTACAGTTTCTAAGACCGGCTACAGCGCTGCCTTCGGTCCCATCCACCTGAATTGTCAGCAGGTCATCACGGTCGACCCGCACTGCCCACGAGGAGTTGATTTGAGCTGTGATGCCGCCTTCAAGCTCCATCGTTGCATAGGCAGCGTCATCCGCCGTTGCTTTATACGTATTACCTTCCTCATCCACACGCTCCGGAATATGCGTTTTAACCGAAGCAGAAACCGATTGTACCGAGCCGAATAATTCATCAAGCACGTAGCGCCAGTGCGGGAACATGTCTACTACGATACCGCCGTCTTCTTCTTTTTTATAGTTCCAGGACGGGCGCTGGGACTCCTGCCAGCCGCCTTCAAATACCCAGTAGCCGAACTCCATGCGGACCGAGAGTATTTCCCCGAAAAATCCGGAATCGATCAGCCTTTTCAGCTTCAATACGCCCGGCAGAAAGAGCTTGTCCTGCACGACCCCGTTTTTAACTCCTGCTTCTTTAGCCAGACGAGCCAATTCAAGTGCACCTTCCATCGAAGTGGCTGTCGGTTTTTCACAGTAAATGTGTTTGCCGGCCTCAATCGCCCGTTTAATGCCTTCAGCACGTCTGGAAGTCGTCTGCGAATCAAAGTAAATAACATTATGTTCGTCTGCAAGTGCTTCATCCAGGCTGGTCGTCCATCGTGCAATACCATGCTCTTCCGCAAGCGCTTTCAATTTTTCTTCGTTTCTGCCTACTAAAATAGGGTCCGGCATGATGTATTCACCCTTATCAATCTCGACGCCTCCCTGTGCGCGGATAGCTGCAATCGAGCGGATAAGGTGCTGCCTCGTCCCCATTCTTCCGGTTACCCCGTTCATAATAATCCCAATAGTATGTTCTGCCATCTTGATCCTGCTCCTCTCTTAACTGATTACTACCCAGTCTAGAGAGAAATGTATGCGCTGTCTTATTAGTTGCAGACGTTCATTCTCAGATTCGGAAATGATTTAATCTTTATGAAGAAGTGTTTTTGCGATTTTTTTGTGTCGCCCTATACATATTCGGCGGGACGCCAACATGTTTTTTGAATAAACGATAGAACGTGGATAACGATTCGAACCCTACTTCAAAGCAGATTGATACTATGTCTTTATCGCTTTCCACAAGCAGCTGTTTGACCAGTCCGAGGCGGACCTCGGTCAAATACTGCATTGGTGTCCGTTCGTAGTATTCTTTGAAAATTGTCTGCATATACCGCTTACTCATTCCCATACGTAAAGCTATATCTTCCGCGCTTTCAATATCATAATAACGAGTCTCAATATATTGTCGAAGACGATCAACCCTCAGTTTATTCGTATCCCCCGGCCCATCTTCCTGATTGGAGCGGGCAAGCGTGCATAGGAGTTCAGCAATATGGATTTTAAGCGCCATCTGCCATAGCTGATCGCCGTGCGACTGCTCGTAAAGCATTTTTCGCATAATCTGCCGGAGCTCACTGCTGTCAATAGCGCTGAAGGACTGCACGCGGGCCTTCCCAAAAACGCTTGGAATCAGCTGCATACGCACGTCCTGGCTGAGTCCCCCGGCATCGAATTCGAGCACTAGCACTGTCATATGTGAATCCGCCCGGATAGAATGTTTTATACGCGGAGGAATAATAAGAAAGGAATCTGCTGTAATATCATATACCTCTCCATCCAGTTCACAAGCGCCATCACCATCGAGTACGTATAAAAGTTGATATGTTTCATGAGCATGAGTAGCGACCGTGTCTTTTTCTTTGTGCTTACTTTCATATAATGAAATTACTGCGTCTTTGTTTCCATTTTGCACACTTATCCCCATCCTATAAATTAATTAAGGAATAACATTTTACCTATATACTTTTTATCATATCACAACGATTCCAAGCTTGACCCTTTCATTCTTTCACAGTTTAAGCTTTAACTATTTAATTTACTTATTTTACACTAATAATTGAATTATGCATTTTCAAAACAAAAAACTTACTTGTATTAAAATTTTATAAAATCCGATTTTAATTATTTTAGAAAGAATTCACAAAGTTTTATCGTTTAAATAGCGCTCAATTTTAAGCATAAAAATACACCCTCACTGCTATAGTCAATCTAGCAGCCAGGGTGTAAAGATTACTTTTATTTTAGACTTTATACTCAATCGTATATAAGTGAAGGTAAATATGTCGACATTCCTGGCGTGAAGGTAATTACAAGCAACGCTATTATCATTACTATAATAAAAGGAAAAGTTCCATTTATAACAGTAGTAAGCGGCGTTTTTCCTACTCCAGCTGCCACGAATAAATTTAACCCAAAAGGTGGCGTAAGCATGCCGATCGCCAAATTAACGATCATTATGATACCAAAGTGAACGGGGTCTACTCCCAATTCCATTACTATCGGAAGGAAAAGTGGAGCCATTATAAGCACAGCTGCACTTGGGTCCATAAACATACCTACAATTAACAACACAGCAATAATAATTAACATAAGCATGATAGGATTTGAAGCAAAATTAAGTGCTTGGCTTGCAATTTGGTTAGGAATTTGTTCTATTGTCAGATACCAGCTGAAAACTTGGGCGCTTGCTATTACCAGCATTACCATTGAAGCAGTAATAACCGAACGTCTTGTAACCTGAAACAAAACGCGGATATTAAGTTCTCTGTATACAAAAAATCCTATAGCCATACTGTATACAATTGCCACTGCAGCTGCTTCGGTGGGGGTGAAAACTCCAAAGTATATGCCCCCGAGTACAATGATAGGCATGATTAGTCCCCAGAAAGCATCTATCGAAGCTTTTGCCACTTCTTTAAATGGAGCACGAGCATCTGGCACATGACCTTGATATTTAGCTATGATAAAGCTTACAATAATTAACACAAATCCAATGAATATCCCGGGTATAACCCCAGCAATAAATAATTCACTAATCGATACTTCTGCTATCACTCCATATACAAGAAGCGTAATACTTGGAGGTATGATAATACCAAGTGAGCCTGCTGCACAAATCAATCCAACTGCAAATTTAGTAGAATAATTTGCTTCTTTTAGAGAAGGAATCATAATCCCGCCTACCGCAGCCACCGTAGCTGGACTGGAGCCGGAAAGAGCAGCAAAAAACATCGAAGAAATCACGCCCGCAATAGGCAGTCCCCCAGTGGTCCAACCTACAATCTTTCTGGCCATATTGATGAGCCGTTTCGAGGTTCCTCCAGAGAGCATTAAATCGCCGGCAAAGATAAAGAAAGGAATCGCCATTAGAGTAAATGAATCTAGACCAGCAAACATATTACGGGCCACATTATCAAGGGATCCCCCAGAATCAATAATGGCATAAATGCTTGTTAAACCCAGCGCAGCTGCAATCGGCGTGCTGAGAAGCAGAAGAACTACAAAGAGAATAATCCCGATCATTTCGCGTCCTCCTGCCTCTGTTCGACATTTGTCCATCCCTTATGCAAGCGCTTGCCATCCCACCATATGTTTTGAGAGAATCTAATAATCATCAAAGAAGCTCCGACCGGGATTGCTAAGTAAGGAATGTACATGGGAATCTGCAGTGCCGGAGTGTAATTCGAAAATTGTATTACATTTTGTATTGTTTGCACACCTGAAATTAAAATTAATACACAAAAAACTATAGCCATTAGTGAAGCTGCGATTTCTAAAATTTTTTTAGCACGGAAAGGGACATAAGAAGTCAATACATCTACTTTAGCATGCGCTCTTTCACGAACAGCCATGCTGCTTCCCACAAAAATAAACCAAATGATTAAATACCTGGCCATTTCCTCCGACCACATAATTGAATAATTAAACACATAACGCATTACTACTTGAATAAAAATAAGAGCAGTTGCTATTAAAAGTGAGAAGAAACCAAAATATTCTTCTAAATGGTTAAGAGCCTTGTTAATTTTATTCATGAATCGCCCACCCTCACACATGACTTCAATACGATTATGAAGGAGAGACAGATCTCTCCTTCACTTTTTATTATTCTTCGACAGCATCCAATATTTCTTCGCCGCCTTCTACGGTTTCTACGTATTCATCATAAACGCCTTCGCTGGCTTCAATGAATTCTTCTTTTTCTGATTCTGTTAATTCTGAAATTTCAATGTTTGCTTCTTCCAGCGTTTGGCTATATTCTTCCTCCAGCTTTTCTGACTGTTCCCACTGCCATTCGGTAGTTTCTTGAGCTACTTCTTCTACTGTCTTCTGTAAATCTTCAGGTAATTCCTGAAAATATTGCTCGCTGATTACAAGTGGATAACTCATGTAACCATGCGAACTATAAGTCATGTAATCCTGCACTTCATAAAATTTTTGCGAAACGATATTTGATAACGGATTTTCCTGTCCATCCACTGTGCCCTGCTGTAAAGCTGGGTATAATTCAGAAAAGTCTACCGAAGTACCACCGGCTCCCCAGGCTTCAAACTGCGATTCTAAGAGGGGACTCTGAGAAACCCTCATAGACAGCCCGTCCATATCATCCAAACTTTCAATTGGACGCCTTGAATTCGTGAAGTGTTTGAATCCACCATCCCAGTATCCAAGAGCCCTTAAATCTGCTTCCTTCAGAGATTCGTTTAGTTTGTCTGCTAACTCTCCGTTCACTTGAGCTTTCGCATCATCCCTATCTGAAAATAAGTACGGTAAATCAAATACTTGAAATTCTGGAGCAAAGGAAGGCAAAACTCCTGTGAATGGTGCGTTCATCTGTAAAGTACCTGATTGCATCTGCTCAATTATTTCCCGGTCGCTTCCGAGCTGGGAATCTGGATGAATTTCTACTGCCATCCGTCCATCAGTTTCTTCTTCAAGCAATTCGCCGAAATGCTCAGCAGCCTCGCCCTTCGCCGTAGATGGACTAACCACGTGTGCAAATTCAATTACATATTCTGCATCTTCACTGGAAGAATTCTCATTTTCATTTCCCTCACTTCCACTATTACCGTTGTCACCATTGCTTTCTTCACTGCTTAAGCCACAACCTCCTGCCACCAGCACTGTACTTAACACAATTGAACTCATCCACCACTTTTTCATTTTGTTGCCCCCCTATTTATATCCCGATTCAATTTAAACTTTATTTCTTGTATTCACCATAATCGAAGCGCTTACATTTTTCTTCTCAATTCAAGTTTTTTATTCTCATTTTCAGAATAAGAAAGATTAGAATAACTCTTCACAATTATATTTAAAATAAAAGTTCCAGAGAGCTTTATCCACTCCCTGGAACTTTTCTACAGCACGTACTTACTCAGTGCACGCTGGACATCGAAAATATTATCATCGTTTCGAAAGGTCTTGGCTACGGGCTCTGCAGTGCTGCCCACCCATATTTTTAATTCACTGTCCAAATCAAACGTGCCGGCAGTTTCTACGCTGTAGTGGGTGATGCTCCGGTAAGGAATCGTGTGGTATTCCACCTTTTTCCCGGTGACTCCCTGCTTGTCGATCATAATCAGACGTTTGTTTGTAAATACCATTAAATCCCGATACAGTTTAAAAGCACTTTCTACCTGTTCGCCTGCCGTTAACCATTCCCGAAGTTCTTCCTCCACCTTTTTTGAATCCGCTTCAGAGGCGTTTCCCATCAGTGCATCAAACAATCCCATAGTACGATCGTCTCCTTTTCCAGTATGCATAAGATGAATAGATGCTGCACCTTTAGTGTATCACTTTCTGCGGGCAAGTTCCCGTGCCTGCCTGACCCTTCTGCTAAATGAATCGCCGCTGTAAACGAGGACACTTCCACGGTAAAGACGAACGCTGAACCAGGCCGCCGCTGCCACCAGAGCAAGAGTGAGGCCGATGCTCAGGCCCATCTGCCACCACGGAACGTCTAACGCATTCGTTCTCACAAACATTGTAAACGGAGTGAAAAAAGGAATGAAGGAACTCGCAGTCACGAAAATATTCCCCGGAGCAGCGAGTCCGAAGTTTGACAGAACAAACGCCCCTACGAGCAGGAATGTCAGCGGCTGACTGAAGTTCTGGACTTCTTCCGTTTTGGCTTCCATCGACCCGACCATTGCGTACAGCGTTCCGTAAAGGACGATGCCAAGAAGCAGGAACACGGCGGCATATATCCATGTGGAAACAGCGGCTCCGCCAGCCGAGCTGATAAGCGAAGTGATATCATCGAGCCCGGCCGCGTTCACATAAATTACGGCTGTTACCGCCACGAGGGCCATTTGGAAAAGCCAGATGGCTGATACTCCGAATGCCCGGCCGAACAAATGCTGAACCGGCGACGCACTCGAAATAAGAATTTCCATCACGCGCTGCTCTTTATCCTTGGCAATCTGCATCGCAATCATAATTCCGCACATCAACGAATAAATGTAAATCACAAAAACGACTGCGTAGGAAAGAAGATTGAACCCTTCTTCGGAGGAGGGTTCCCCGCTTCCTCCGGCCCCATCTGTACTTTCTGCAATTTGCACAGGCGAGGTAATATTTTGGACCTCTTCCCCTGTAATACCGAGTTCATGTGCGTATTGAGAGACATGCGCCTGCTGGATGCCAGCGGAAAGGGCGTCAGTCGTTTCTCCCGTCTCTTCATCGGTATACAAATTTCCATTATATCTGTTTCCGCTGTTTTCAAAGATCAGGTAGCCGTCTGTTTCCCCGTTTTCCCATGCATTTTCTGCCTGTGCTTCCTGTTCATAAGGCAGAAGCTCTATACCAGCCGCTTCCCCCGGAACCTGAAGAGAGTCACTGTCATTGACGACAGCCAGGCTGCTGATATCAGCTTCCCCGTCTCCAAAAAAGTCGATAATTCTGGGCAGACTCAGGGCAATAAGCACAACAAAGAGCATAACCGCCGTTGATACAATAAATGATTTTGCCCCTGCCCGTACCCGGAATGTATGAGCAAAGATTCTCCACGTATTACGCATCGCTTTCACCTATTTTCTCTTTGAAAATCTCTTCGAGCGACGGGGGCTCCATCCGGAAGATGCGTACGTCTCCATATGTAAAAAGCTGCTGTAGAATATCCTGGGATCTTGCTTTTGTGTCCGTATAGATGTGCATTTTTTCCCCGGCGGCACGCACCTCTCGGACCCCTTCCCACATCCTGACCTCTTCCGGCGGGCAGGAAGCTTCAGCGACAATCCGGTTATGATCCATGCGTTCCTTGATTTCCCCGAGGCGTCCGCTCAAAACATCTCTGCCTTTTTTAAGCATAACGAGCTTGTCGCAGATCTCTTCCACGTGCTCCATGCGATGACTCGAAAAAATGATAGTTACTCCGTCCCGGCGCAGGTTCTGAATGGCTTCCTTTAAGATATCTGTATTCACCGGATCGAGCCCGCTGAACGGTTCATCAAGGATAAGAAAATCTGGGCGGTGGACGAGTGCAGCGATCAGTTGAATTTTTTGCTGATTGCCCTTCGAGAGCGTGTTTAATTTCTGTTTCTTTTCCTTTTCAAGCTCAAACACTTCGAGCCAGTATGCCATCGAAGTCTTTGCTTCCTTCTTATTCATGTTTTTCAGGCCAGCCAGAAACTGCAGCTGCTGCTCCACCTGTTCTTCCGCAAACAACCCCCGCTCTTCCGGCAGGTAGCCGACCTGCTCAAGCGGCAGATGATGGACTTTTTTGCCATTCCATTCCATTGTTCCGTCTGTACGCTCCATCAGACCGAGCAGCATACGGAAAGTAGTCGTTTTTCCAGCTCCGTTCTGACCAATCAAACCGAGACTTTCTCCGGGCTGAATGGAAAAAGAAAGCTCATCAACAGCCTGCTTTTCTAAAAACCGCTTCGATAAATGATTTACTTCAAGCATATACGACCTCCTCCGGGGTATGAAAACTTCTCTTCCATGATAAACAATATAACATCCATTTTATACCACAAATTCCCAAATAATCTTTTTCGAAGACAGACCCTGGCATTAAAAGGTTCGACAAAAAAAGCTTGTTCCCTTTGTGCTTGTTTATTGAAATTAAAGGTAAGCGCTTATCTTTCAGATGGAATTGGTTTATGATGGAAGCAGCTGTTTTTTACGCAAATGATTGATTTTTTACATAAGGATGATAGCTATGACCATTACAAAGCGTGATCACGCGCTGTTTTTAACTGCGGTTTTTTGTTTCTGGTTCGCGACCTATGTATACGTACCGGTATTTAGCCTGTATTTGGAAAACAGCAATTTCACCTACACCGCTATCGGTATTATTCTCGGTGCCTACGGGGCAACGCAGGTGCTATTGCGCTATCCACTCGGCATTCTTTCTGATGCTCTAAAGGGGCTGTTGAAAAAACTGCTGATTGTTGGATTTGTCAGCGGATTCGTCAGCGGCGTGCTGCTCGTCTTATCTGATTCTTTTGCAGCAGTTTTTACCGCCCGGCTGCTTGCCGGGGTGACCGCCTCGATGTGGGTAATGGCGACAATTATGTATTCCCGTTACTTTTCTCCTGACCAATCTTCGAGAGCGATGGGCATCCTGCAGCTTTTAACGGTTTTCACCCAGTTTATCAGCATGATGTTCAGCGGCTACCTGGCTGATTTATTCGGGTTTACAGCGCTGTTCTGGATTGCTGCAGTTTTTTCTCTTATCGGCATTGGATTTACGCTGTTCACAAAAGAAATTCCGGTACAAAGCAAAACCGGGCCGTTGAAAATTCGTTCTTTAATCAGCCGTACTCTTCGTCTGCATGACCTGCGCTGGATTACGTGCGCGAGCTTTATCGGTCATTCTATTATTTTCATGACCATTTTCGGCTTCACCCCGCTGTATGCTTCTTCGATAGGCGCTACCGAGCGGACGCTGGTTATTATTTTTATCGCCTTTTTTGTTCCACACCTTTTAGCTTCTCTGTTTTTATCTTTTTACACCGTGTCGGTCCGTATGCACAAGCCGCTCCTTTATGGCTCCTTTCTCACAGGGGCAGCAGCGCTTGTGTGGATGCCGTCGACCGCGTCTTTATGGGAGCTTAGCATGAACCAAGCAGTGCTTGGACTCGCCCTTGGAATTGTGCTTCCTCTGCTTTTGGGAATGGTTGTCCAGGTGAGCCCCGGTCCGCTGAAAGCGAGCGCGATGGGATTCTACCAGTCGTTTTACGCTGCCGGAATTCTGCTCGGTCCGGTTGTCGCAGGCTCTGTCGCCGAACAGCTCTCCCTTTCGAGTGTTTTTTATTTCGGTGCACTGCTTGCACTCGCTGGGCTTTTCATTACCCGATTGATCCGTTTTCATGTTCAGACAGACGGGGAAGGTTCCCCGGAATGAATAAAAAGCCGTTTCCTGCCCGGGAAACGGCTTTTTTCACCCTAAGAAGTACCCGGCCACCGCCGCCAAAATCCCCAGCGCATAGCTCCCAACTCCGTACAATAAAGCATTTATTCCTTCGCCCGCTTCTATTTTTTGAATGATTTCCATATTAAAGGTGGAAAACGTCGTAAAGGCGCCTAAAAAACCGATGCCAATGCCCGCTGTTTCTGTAATCCCCGCTTCACGGGCAACGATCAGGCCGAGAACAAACGACCCCGATACGTTCACAAACATCGTGCCAAATGGGACTACCCGGTGCCACCCGTTTTCTTTGGACCATGAAACTAGAGCGGCGCGGGCAGCAGCTCCAAAAGCTCCTCCAAGAGCGACAAGCAGCCATGTCATCAGCTTTTCCTCCTTCCTGCGCGGTAACCAATACCTGCAGTTACAAGTCCGCCTGCGGCACTGACCAAAACGTAAATTCCTGCTGCAAGCAACGCATCGTTTTCGATTAACTGAATGGTTTCCACACTGAACGTCGAAAAGGTGGTAAAAGCACCAATAACCCCCGTACCTACTACAGCCTCCCACATAGACGGCCATGCTTTCCGCTGTATAATTCTTGAGGTAAACCATCCAAGTAAAAAGCAGCCGGTAATGTTTGCAGCCATTGTTCCCCACGGAAATACACCGGGAGCCGCTGCAAATAACCGGTCTACAAGGTAACGCAACAGGCTGCCAACAGCCCCGCCAACGGCCATCCATACGTACAGTCTCATCTCTTTTCCCCCTTATTAACGCAAAAAATCCTGTCTGCGCACGTATCCCGTGGACAGACAGGAGTCATCAGCCCTTTTCAGAGCGGTTTCGGCGAACTCCATCGCCATCATTTCTGCACCAGTATACCATAATCTTACACTCAGGATTGATATTTTTATGAACAGGGAAAACAAAAATCAGGGGGCGTGGTCGCTATGTTTATTGTTTTTCAGTTTATTTTAGTTTTTCCTTTTCTGCTGCTGCTGTTCGTTGCTCTGATGATCGGTTTGAAAGAAGACATCCGTACCTTAACCTTTACCAGGCAGCAGGTAGAAGAAGACACCTCCGGCATCATGTTCGTCTTCCATGCATTCGAAAAAAGGGTATACGAATGGACAAACTCCCTATCCCCTCTCTGGCAGAACATTGTCCGCCGCCTCGTTTTTCTCGTCCTCGCTCTTCTTTGTGCAGGGTGCATCTATCTCATTTTATTTTAATACAGAAAGGATACTTATCATGAAACGATGGCTTCTTGCAGCAATTCTTCTTCCTGCCGGCATTCTGCATTTTACCTCACCGGAAAAATTCGAACGTATTCTGCCGCCAAAAGCCCCCTGGAGAAGGGCCGTAGTATATGGATCCGGAGCAGCAGAACTAGTTTTAGGCACAGCTTTTACAGTGCGGAAATGGAGTAAATACGCCGGCAGACCAGCAGCCATCTTTTTTATACTTATTTTTCCGGCTAATGTGTATATGGCTGTCAACAAGATTCCTCTGCGTCCAAACGGCAGAGCCTATCCGCTTTTATACTGGCTGCGTCTTCCTTTGCAGTTGCCGTTGGTCCAATGGACACTTGCATGCAGCAGAAATGAACGCTGATATAAAGAAGAAGCCGCCGTCTCCCAAAAGAAGAACGGCGGCTTTTCATTTACAGTTTTTTAGCCGTCGCCGAGCGGTCCCTCGGAGCAATGGCAGGTGGGAGTATCGGTTTGTTCTGCTTTCTTCGCATACGCCGGTAATACTTAAATATGGCGTAGCCTATCATCGCACCGATCGTATTCAAGATGATCGAATCAATATCAGCCACTCTCGTCGGGTAACCGATAATTAAGTTAATGCCAAACTCCATCAGCTGTATGGAAAAGGATAAAAGCGTACCAATGGCAAAAGCCCAGATAAAGTGAATGTCATCACTGATCAGTATGCCAAAAAAGATTGGCAGCAGCAGGTACAGCAAAATCTGCCCTCCTATTACCCCTAACCATGTGCCTTCCTGAAACGACTCTACAATCGTATAGAATGGTAGAAACTGATAATATTCCCCCAGCTGAAGGCCGGGGCCGAGCGTTCCTTCATAAGGTGCCGGAATCAATGTAAAACGAACAATCGTTGCCAGGTAGATCATAAATACCGCAGCCAGAATTTTTCTTCCTATCGGGTCATGGCTGCGCCGGAACCAGAAAAACAAAAATGTTATTACAATCAAAATCAAACCAATGGTGATCCATAAAAACGGATCAATAAACAGTCCTGTCATTCTTTCACTCCCCTCGTCTGACGTACAAAGAAATCCTTTTTATCCAATACCCGTAATTCGTCTGATATATGAGAAAACAACTAAATTTTTTCTTTGCATATCCATGACAATTCGGTGAACCGATTATTCTTCAAACAGCGGCTTGGTCTGCTCTACCACATATTCACTGCCGCCACGGTCCTCAACGTTTTGAATCATCGAAGTAATTAATAAGTCCTCCTCTTCATTATCGTACGCCACAAACCAGCCGTTTTCCGTACCTTCCTCTTCACCGGCCTGCTTCAGCTCCGCCGTGCCGGTTTTGCCTGAAATCGAAATATTTTCATTCACAGGCTCATACGCAGAGCCACGATCATCCTCCACGACGCCTTCAAGCCCTTCCTGAATCGTTGAAATGCCGCTTTCAGGTACAACGTTTTCCTCCCAGACTTCCCGCTCAGAAGAAGCGAGCAGCTGCGGGGCAAGCATGTCTCCCTCGTTCGTAAAGGCTGTAAATGCCGAAGCCAGATGAACCGGAGACATCTGCATCTGCCCCTGGCCGTAGCCGGTGTCAGCAAGCAGCACTTCAGAATCGAGACCGTCCGAAGCAATCGTCGACTCCCCTATTGGAAAATCATATGGAATCTCCTGATTAAAACCGAACCCTTCCAAACCAGTGGTGAAATCTTCTGCTCCAGTATTCAGCGCTGTGCGCGCAAAATAAATATTATCCGACGTAATTAACGCCTCGCGCAGGTTCACCTCACTCAATGCATCGTCCACCCGGGTCACTGAATAGCCGCCCCAGGAGCTGTCAGGCTGCCATTCAAGGCCTTCGATTGTCATTTCTTCATCCGGGGTAATGGCTTCATTACTCAGACCAATCGAAGCGGTAATAGGCTTCACCGTTGAACCAGGAGCGTACGTGCTGTTGAATTTAGCAGCACGCGGACGGTTCTCGCTGTCATTGAAATCATTCAGCTCATCTTCCGGCCAGCCGTAAATGTAATTGTTTGGGTTGTAGGAAGGGGCACTGACCAGTGCCAGCGTATCGCCGTTCCGCGGATTTAGTGCTGCCGTAGCTCCCACATCCTCCTCTATCTGCTCGTAGGCACGCTCCTGCAGCGACGTATCGATGGTCGTCTCCACATCTTCCCCGGCGACCGCTTCTTCCTCTGCAATCACGTCGTCCTCCGAAGTAGAGATCAGCATGCCCGGCTCACCGCGCAGCCGGTCTTCATACACATATTCAAGCCCGGCCTTGCCAATTTCGGACGACTGTGTATACGTGCCGCCCCGTTCTTCAAGCTCTTCTCCTGAGATATTTCCAGTATAGCCTGTTAAATGAGCAGCGGCCTCCTGTTCCGGATAATACCGCTGGTTTCCGACTTCAGAAAGCTGGACCCCTGGAAGATCCTCCACTGCTGACGCTGCTTCTTCATCATCAGGAGAGAGGGTCTTTACCGGCACCGAGCTCTCGTCTGAAACCCAGTCCTGCTCGAGCGCCCCGGTAATATCCTCTTCCGGCATATCCAGTTCTTCTGCAATAGTGGAAATGGTATCATCCTGCTCTTCTCCCATACTGCCAGGCACCAGACTTACTCTGGTCGTTTCCACATTCGTTGCAAGCGGATCACCGCCTTCCGCCAGAATTTCTCCGCGTTCCGGCTCCGTCCGTTCTACATTTACCGTTTCTTCCCATCCCAGTTCTTCAAATATGTACGAAGGAGACCAGTCCAGCTGCCATTCCTCTCCGTCGTCCTCTGTTTCTTCAAGCACCCAGGAAGCTTCCTTTTCAAAGGCAACATCGCCTGCACTCGTCGTCATGCTTACGGAGAAAGGGAGCGTTGTTTCTTCTTCCCCCTCAGCGTCTTCACCGGCCTCGCCGTTCTGAATATTCAGTTCTTCAGCATTTGTATCCTCGTAAATTGTTTCGTGCCGGTTAATAAACGTTTCCTCGTCAATCTGCTCGCGAGCCTCTGAGCTTAAATACCCGTACATTTCTTCGAAATTTTGGTTGTTCCATGCGTCTGTAAATTCCTGCATTTTGTCCTCCGCACTCTCGCGGTTATTGCAGGCACTGAGCCCTCCAAGGAGGACTATAGCGCCCGCTGCTACAGCCGTCTTTTTCATCTTTCCCCTCCGTTCTCCGTTTCTACAGCCATATTTTAACATAAGTCAGTTTCAGGCGCCGGGTTCGGCTACAGCTTATAGGAACGACTCCCCTTCCGAACACGGACAGCCCGTGCACCCTGCTTTCCGGCATACTCTTTTCTCTGTTTTCTCACTCTGGTTACATGAACCTGGTGAGCTAGAGCTATGACCGGACGAATAAACATCTGAAGGCTCCCGATCACAAACAGCCAGGTACCGTAAAATGTGGTCGTCTCTGAGAAAAATAAAAAGCTGCCGACTAAAAAAACGAGGGCAAGCAACAGGTCATTGATATGATAAATCAGCTGATATACTTTCGTCACACGCAGCTCATAGCCGCCAAATACAAGATCAATATTTTTTCCCAACGTTTTTCACTCCTTTTTTACTCCTTCTGATTCCCTCCCTCCCGCCTTCATAACATAAAAATCACCCGCCACAGCGCAGGTGATTAAATATAGAGCGAGAAAAACCATATAAAAGCAAGAAAACCTGTCAGTATAAATCCGTTACGAATAATTTTTGCCTGGCGTGCATTTTTATTTTCACTTCTGCTGAACCTTCCTCGTCGATGCACCCAGAAAAGCGTCAGATAAAAGATCAGACAGAAAATAACAACCGCTGGCATTAGTATGGACCGAAAGAAAAACTCTGCTTCCATTCCCAGTTCCTCCATGTGTGCCTTTTCTCTTACTATACTGCTAATACAGGGGCGGAAACAACCATGTACAGGCTGCAGGAAACTGGGAAATGAAATACTTTCTGTCATGCATAGCCTTCGGTTTTATATGGAGCGCCACCTGATTTTCGAGCTGCTTTCGGAGAAGTTCATACATCATCTGCGTTCTCGGCACCATGTAGGGTTCAATAAGCGGCTGCCCGCTCCCTTCCCACTCTCCCACATACAGATATACGTAATGGCGCAGGGTAAGAGAGAGTCTATCTTTAATAAAAGACCCCATCCCTTCATACCAGAGCGAAGCAGAAATCAGGCCAACCTTGTGGAAGACGTGGGGATACAGATCGGCAATATAAATTGACACAAGCCCTCCAAGTGAAGCTCCAATCAACCCGGTATGTGAAGCCTCTGTTCTCACCCGGTATTTTTCGTTAATATACGGACGGATGCCATTAGTCAGTATGTATGCGTATTCTGTACCGAGACCCTTAAAATCCGGATGGTGCAGAGAGAGCGCCTTTGAAGGCCACGGTGTGTATTCATGAATACGGCTTTTCGGTTCCACACCGACCATTACTACTGGCTGCATATATCCCGCTTCCATCAGAGCTTCCCACACACTGCCCGACTCCCGGAATAAATATGCCCCGTCCTGAACATAAATAACAGGATAACGCTTCTGTTTATTCCGGTGGTAATCCGGAGGCAGGTATACATATACATCGCGGTCCATAATCTGATGATGAGTGATTGTTCCTCTCATGACCTGCCCCCTTTCTGCTGCATTTTTCCAATTACTTCTTTTTTACCGGTGTCTTTTATCTCATTAGCAACAGGTTAATTGAAAAAGATTATCATTGTCAAATAAAGCGCACAAAGTTTACCACGCAGGCAAAAAGGGTATTTTATTTTATCTTGTATATTTAGCCAGTGAAGGAGGATTTGCTTAGAATGGGACATTATGTAGCTGTAGAAGAAGATGTGCATATCTATGTGGAGGATATCGGTGAAGGAACGCCGGTTGTTTTTATACACGGCTGGCCGGTCAATCACAAAATGTACGAATACCAGATCAATGAGCTGCCGAAGCACGGATACCGGTTTATCGGCATCGACCTCCGGGGATACGGCCAGTCCGACAAGCCGTGGAACGGGTATGATTACAATCAGATGGCTGATGATGTTAAGGGAGTCATTGACGCCATGGGGCTCGATAGCTTTGTCCTGGCCGGTTTTTCCATGGGAGGCCCGATAGCCCTTCGCTACATGGCCCGGCATCAGCAGCAGGGAGTTTCTAAACTGCTTCTGCTTGCGCCGGCGGCTCCAAGCTTCACGCAGCGGGAAAACTTTCCGTACGGCATGGAGAAAAAAGACGTGGATGGCATTATTGATAACCTGAACACCGACCGGCCGAAAATGCTCGAGGATTTCGGAGGTATGTTCTTTGGCAGTGACGATGTTTCTGATGTATTTAAAACCTGGTTCCACGGCCTGGGGATGGAAGCCGGCAGTTATTCGACGATCCATTCAGCAGAAGCCCTGCGGGATGAAGATTCCTTTGAGGATCTTTCTTCCATCACGGTCCCTGCCGAAAGCTTTCACGGAAAAAACGACCAGATCTGCCCGTATGAATTTTCCAGCGAGCTTCAGAAAGGAATCAAAGACCTGAAGGTCGTTCCTTTCGAAAACAGCGGCCATGGCCTTTTCGTAGATGAAAAAGAAAAGTTCAACCAGGAGCTGCTCCGTTTTCTCAAAGAGTAGTACAACGATCAAAGGACACGCAGGCAGCGTGTCCTTTTTCTATAATAAGTGACGCTCGAGGTATGACCGCAGCATTTCCGGAGGCTTTCCGGTGAGTCTCTCCACATCCGAAGTAACCTCTCCCATTAATCCCATCGAAGCCGCTTCATACAGAGAAGCGTTCACACTTCCAAAGCCGGAGCCGTCATCGTATGTCCGGGCAAATTCCTGAACCTCCATTGGTTCATAACGAATGCGTTCTCCTGTAATGTTAGAAAGCAGCTCACACAACTCTTCCATCGTATACGCCTGTATCCCGGTCAGCGTATAAACACCTTCGTGTCTTTCAGGTGCTGCAGCTGCAGCAGCTATAGCCTTAGCCAGATCCCTTCTCGAAATAAAGGAAATAGCTCCTCTTCCTGCAGGATAAGGAAGCCTTTTGGTCCGAACCAGTTCCTCCGTGTAAGAAATCAGCGGGTCGGCATACACTCCATTGCGAATAATCGTTCCGGCCATTCGGCTCATCGCAATACGCCGCACAGCATAGCCGAAAAATGGGCTCATATGGAAGGGGTTGTTCCAATGGTCTGCCGTGAATCCGATAAACACAAACTGCTTTACTCCAGCCTGTTCCGCCGCTTCAACAGAAGTCTTAAATTCTTTGATCCGCTGTTCGGATGGGTGCGTAATGCTCGGGATATAAAGCACAACATCCGCATTGTGAAAAGCCGCCGCCTGTTCGTCAAACGAATAGTAATCCATTTTTTCTATGTTAATATTCTGCTCTCTGAACACCCCTGCTTTTTCGGGACTCCGCACTCCCAGAGTCACCTGTTCCTTTGGGACAAGTTCAAGCAGTTCTTCCGTTACTTTTTCCCCGAGGTGTCCCGTGGCTCCCGTAATAACGTATTTCATACCTTCACCCTCTCAGCCGATTTTTTCTCCGGTCTTCGTTTCGTGATCTGTTTGCAGAAGAGTCACCCCTTCGTCCGTATAAACGCCCAAAATTAAGCATTCTGAAGTGAATGAAGCAATTTTCATTGGAGGAAGATTCACAATACCAATCACTTTTTTCCCTTCCAGGTCATTTATTTCATATAAATCTGTAATTTGAGCACTGGACTGCTTCACTCCCACTTCTTCTCCAAAGTCCACCCATGCCTTATACGCCGGCTTTTTCGCCTCTGGAAATTCTTTTATCTGTACAATCTTTCCTACTCTGATATCCAGGTCGTGAAAATTTTCAATAGAAGCCATCGAAATACCCTTCCTTTCTTTACTTTGATTATGTATCATCGTATCATAAGCGGTTATATTATTTGTAATATCCTGGTACATTTTCGGCTGGGAAACTCATTCGAGGTGAATTGACGTGCGGCGTTTTCTAACATTTTTGCTCGGAATTATTTTAGGTGCCGCCATGAATATACCTATTATCAGCATTGCCCGTTTTTCTGCTGAGTTATTTATCGGGCAGGGGTACTGGCTGATCGGCATCGGGGCATCGATTGTCCTGTGGCTTGTATTTAATCTTCCATTCATTCAATGGTTCGCTGCTTTTGCTGTGCGCTGGAGGTGGATGAACCGTATCGGCATTGGCCTGCTGATGATCGGTGTAGTCACTATGTTCCAGCTGAATAGCGGTGAACTGTTCTGGTATTACATAGAAATTGGAGTCATCATGGCCGCTTCCCTCTGTCTTTTGGTACAGATTATTTTCACTCCGAAGAAAAGACCCCCACATGTGAAGTCGTAAGCTTCCGGCAGATAGCCGGGAGTTTTTTAATGCTCGAACAGAGAACCAAAAATTGTCCGGAAGAGCCCCCGGGATTTCCCTGTCATGAACGTCTCACAATATATTTTTGCCTTCTTAGAAAAAATTGGATGATTGAATCCACACACAACGGGTATCATATATTCCGATGCCACTTATCATTTTAAAGTAACTAACGTTATGGCAGAAACAGCTTATAGAAAAAAGGAGCGATACACGTCATGACAGAACTTCAAGGTAAAACGTTTATTATTACAGGAGCAAGCAGCGGCATCGGCAGAGCAACTGCTAAAAAGCTCGTCGAAAACGGCGCTAACGTAGCACTTGCCGCCCGCCGTCTCGAACGCTTAAACGAAATTAAAGAAGAGCTTTCCGATCAGCCTGGCGAAATCATCGTCAAAGAGACTGATGTTACTTCCCGTGAACAGATGGAAGAGCTCGGACGTGAAGCAGTAAATCACTTTGGCAAAGTATACGGCCTCTTTAACAACGCCGGCCTAATGCCGCTTTCTTTATTGAAAAACCAAAAAGTGGATGAGTGGGACCAGATGGTGGATGTAAACATTAAAGGTGTCCTTTACGGCATCAATGCTATCCTTCCACACATGATTGAAAATAATGACGGCCACATTATTTCCACATCCTCTGTAGCTGCCCACCAAATCTTCCCTGGCAGTTCCGTCTACAGTGGTACGAAGTTTGCCGTGAAGGCTATCATGATGGGCTTAGAACAGGAAGTAGCCCAAACTAACATTCGTACGACTGCCATCTCTCCAGGCGTGGTTAATACAGAGCTGACTGAAACTATTACGGATAAAGAAGTAATGGAACAGTTCGATTCAGTACTGAACGTGCAGCAGCTGAATTCAGAAGATATTGCAGAAGCAGTATACTATGCACTTACCCAGCCGGCTCACGTGGACGTCAATGAAATTGTCGTTCGCCCGGTCGATCAGCCGTAAAATCATGAACGTATTTAAGCCTCTGCTCCGTATTCGGAAGCAGAGGCTTATTTTTTTCGCAGTCTTGCAGCCCCCACGCTCACGCCGGGGCTGACCATCACATGAGCGGGACGGCCGTCTGACTTCCCGAACCCACCGGCTGTAAGCAGTCCGTTTTCTTCTTCCATATACTCCCCGCGATACAGCTCCCACGGCTCGTGTAAGACGTCCCCGTACCATACCTGTCTGTTTTTGGCCGTGTAAAAACGGTACCTCTCAGCAAGCCAATTTTCGAGCGAGCCAGCTGCAGCCGGCAGCTGTTCTCCTGTCGCCCGGTACCTGGCACGAAAGCGGACGTTTCCCGATCTCCGGTGGTGATTCCAGTACGTCCAGCTTTGATGACGGCGGATTGAAAAGCGTGCCTGGTAGTACGGTATAGCAAAATTCCGTCGTGCTATCCAAACACCGAGCGGAGAGGCAGCATCTAAATTATAAAAGTAAATGCCCGGCACCCCGTCTACACGTACATACGTACGCAGGTTTAATTCCGGGAAGTTCAGGCCAGTCCAGACTGGCAGAAAAAACGGGCGGATATCGTGCATCGAAAACGAAACCACCCCTACATACGCCTTCCCCCGAAACGTATCTACGTCCATACGATCCGGCAGAGTGCGGGCCACTTCACCGGGGTCTTTTTCCCAATGTGCAAACAGGGCGTCTCTCCATTTCATCCGTATCAGCTGCGGCTCTTTCATCTCTTCCCCTCTCTCTTCCTTTTCGTTTTATTCCACCCAATATACTACGGTTTGTCGCTGCTTTAAACATAAGTGGCTTCAGCTGTACTATTTTTTCTGCTTCTTATTTTCCTCTCCAACAGGGTTTATGATACATTGAAGGAAGTTTATTCTTCGTAAAGGAGCTTATATATGGAAGACGCCAGAATGAAAATGTTCAGCAGCATGCTTTTAGCCATTTCTGCATTACTTGTTATCACCACTGATATTCTTCTGATTGTTACAGCCATAGTAGTGAGCGGCGGTATTTCGTTATACGTTTATGCCGGCCTTGTTATTACCGCTCTATGGGGCGTTGGCCTGGCGGCTCATTTTAAAGCCCAGAGCCGGATAAGCTTTCTTATCTTTTTTATTTTAACGGTGCTTCTGCTGATTAATCTGTTCAGTGGCATTTTAACGGGGCCGGCAGTAGAATTTTCATAATAAAAAAAGGCCGTTCGCGCGGCCTTTTTTTATTTCCCGGGAAATATTATTTTCTTCTTTTTTTAATGCCCCATAATGCTGCTAATATAAGCGAGACCACCGATACCGCGGTCATCCACCAGAAATAAGGCGGGTAGTACGTGAGAGAAAGGTTGTTTTCCCCTTCTTCAAGCGGAACGGCAGTAAACGCCCCGTTTGCTTTTTCAATTGGCACGCCTTCTCCGTTTACTTTAGCTCTCCAACCTTTTTCATAAGGAATTGGCATCACAGCGTACGCATCTCCTGTATCGTTTTCAATAACTGCGTCAACTTCATTACCGTTCACGTCTACATCCCTGGCGTTCTCCTCTGCTTGGGCGTTGGCCTCATTTAATTGTTCATACGTTTCTCCGTAAACGGCGAGGTCTTCAAGATGATATTCTCCTTCAGGCATCCGGATCTCTATGACGTTGTCCTCAGGATTTTCCACGCGGATTGTTAAATCATTTTCATCGGTGCGGTACAGCGAATCTCTTGCCTTGCGGGAGGTTTCAAATTCGTTTACGTTCATCCGGAAAAAACCAAAGCCGGGCTCCTGGCGGAGGAGAAAATCCACGTAGTAATCCTCCACGTTTTCATTCTCCGGCACTGTAATATTGAGTCCGCCCTCTTCCCCATTTACCTTAAGCATTTCGTTCTCGTAGGTGCCATTTACAGCTTCAACATTTTCACTGGCAATGACAGACTCTTCCCTCGGAAATTCGGCCGCTTCGTCCGGATCCTCGAGGATTACGCCATTCAGCATGGCATGCTCTTTTTCAAGCGGTGCTGCTTCTTCCGCGTCTTCATAGGCGTATACCTGTCCTGTGGTCCGCACAAACGGCAGCACATTTTCATTCTGGTAAATAATATAGTCATCATTTCCTACAAACGGAGTAAACCCGTACGGTACATTTTCGTCCCCGTCCTTTTCAAACATCGCGTATTCCCCGCGCAGCAGGCTGTAAATGTTGGCCCTTCGCCCGAAGTCCGAATAACGGCTGATGCTCTCCCTGCCAAGATCGATCTGAAGGTCATTGTAATAAAACATAAGTATTTCTTCATTTAAAATACTTGAGTATGCCCCCGCCCCGTAAAAATCCAAATAAAGCGGCGTATTCGTGCGCTGTGGGTCCTTGATCCATGTAGTTCGGGACAGAGCGTCCGGGTCCTCCTGCGAGGCTTCATCCAGCAGTTCGATTTGATCTGCGTCCATGTACTCCTCACTCATGAGAAATTCCTGCGTCGTGCCGCTCATGCTTCCGCGTTCAAACAGTTTTTCGTACTGGTACTGGTTCGCGACCACCACGCTCGTAATAATGGCAAAAACGGCAGTAATGATTCTTTTGCCGCGTACATCCGTAACTGTTGTTACGATAAATGCCACCAGGGAAATGATGATCATACCAGGCGTCAGCCATCCGCTCCAGTGATCGATGGAAAAATCGGCATCCAATAAATAAAACAACACGTACATGCCTGTCGCAAAAATAAGCGAAGGCAAGAGCTCCCGCCAGTCGAGCTTGCGGATATGCTGAATACCTGCTGCCACTGCCCCGGCAAGTAAAAACGCAGCGATATACTCAAACCGGTTCCGCGGCGCGGAAAAACCGTTAAATACGCTCCCTATCAGCGGACTGTAATGAAATACGATAAATACAAGCGAAAGAACCGTAAACAGCACAAACCGCGGATCCTTATACAGCTGTTTCCAGACTGCAAACACTAAAAAGATGGTCGGCACAATGAGAAAACGGCTGTCAAGCAGAATATTGCTTGTATTATCAAACAATACGATCTCCTGTTCAAAGTCCGGCCGGTAATTGTTAAAGTAGCCGTAAATGCCGGCGAAAAAGCCGGTCAGGCCGATGCCGAATCCAAGCAGAGAGCTGCCCCCGAAATAAAGTATCTGTTTACCTATTTTTGTTTCTCCAGGTGTAAGTCTGATCAGCCACCTGGCCAATATATAAATACCGATAAAAATGAGTACGATATAGGAGAAGTAGAAGTTCGAAAAGACGGTAGCTGCGAGGGCAAAAATAAACAGCAGCGGTTTTTTCTCCCGAATAATTTTTTCCACGCCAAATACGAGCAGCGGGAGCCAGATAAAAGCATCCGCAAAAAATTCCCAAAATGCCGTGTGACGGAAATACATTACACACGTGGCATACAACAGGGCTCCTGTCATGGCAGGTACACGGTCGAGCTTCATGTAGCGAAAGCAGGCGTATGCTAAAAAGGAAACGAGTGTCATCCGGGCCATGCTGATAAAAATGACGGCCTCCGTCCAAAAAGCGGCGTCCGGCTCACGAATCAGCCCGACCAGCTCCAGCATATACACCACGGCCATCTGAAAATAAAAGAACAGGTTCGTTGAATAATAGTAACCCAGCTGGGTAAACATACTGCCGCCAAGTCCAAGCTGAAAGGAATAAAAAAATTCACCGCTCGTGAAATGGTCATACAGCAGCTGCTTAAACGGGCCCATCTGGTTCAGGCCGTCATTCGGCCCGGCCATGTACGTATCGTTGGTCCATTGGTATAAGAAAAATGCATGCGCCGCGATGACTGCCAGAATCACCGCTGCTATAACCCCCCATATATGCTTGTGCTTCAACATTCTCTCCCCACGCTATCTTTTTAGTATTTTCCCCGTGACAATGAAAGTGATTGGTATAGTAAAAATCACCGCTCCCAACGGGGCGATAGTACTGTTAATACTCAGCCATTCCACAAATATATATGCAAAAACGGATGAAGCCCCTACGTTTACTATCTGGGTCAGCGGAAATTGAAAAAACTTCTTCCATGTCGGCCTGACTTTGTAAGTAAAGTATGTATTTAAAAAGAAAGAAATGACAAAGCTGATAAAAAACCCGGTAATATGGGCGATCATATATGGTACCGAAAGCACCACGTGAAGCAGTAAGTAGGCGGCGTAATAGTTTAACGTATTCATACCGCCCACTAAAACAAATCTGGTAAACTCATTATTCAACTGTTTCATGCATCTCGCCTTTTCGTATTAGATTCCTGCACCAAATAGTGCGGGCGCCTTTTCGTTTCATAGTAAATGCGTCCGATATACTCCCCGAGCACGCCAAGGCTCATTAGCTGCACGCCCCCTAAAAACAGTATAGCGGAAATAGTCGTAAAATAACCCGGCACTTCTATTCCCATCCTCAGAATCTGCACAAACGTAATACCGATATAAACCAGCGCAAGCAGCATCACGACCAGGCCGGTATACAAACAGACACGCAGCGGACGGTTATTAAAGGAAATCATGCCGTCAACGCCGTAATTCAGCAGGCTCGAAAACGACCATTTGGTTTCGCCCTCCTGACGCTGAACATTTTCGTAGTAAACCGTTTTGGACGGAAAGCCGATCCATGAAAAAAGCCCCTTCGAAAAACGGTTGGCTTCACTCAGGGATAGCAGGGCGTCCAACGCCCGCCGGCTTAAGAGGCGGAAATCACCGACGCCGTCTTCAAGCTTCACATCCACCATTCTGTTAATAAATTTATAATACATCGATGCCATACCGGAACGGAACTTGGAATCTCCTTCCCGGTTCCGTTTTGCAATCACCTGATCATAGCCTTCTTCGTATCCTTCAATCAGTTCGAGAATCACCTCGGACGGATGCTGCAGGTCAGCGTCAATGATTACTACAGCGTCCCCGTCCGCATGATGCAGTCCGGCAATCAGTGCTGCTTCTTTTCCAAAATTACGGGTAAAAGAAACGTAGCTTACATTTTCATGCATCCCGGCAAGCTCTCTCATCTTTGTCAGTGTCCGGTCCGAGCTTCCATCATCTACATAAAGTGCCTCTATTTCATAGGGCAGATGCCCTAAATGGTTCTGCAGTGATTCATATACAGATACAATGTTGTCCTCTTCATTAAACGAAGGAATTACAATTGATATCTTTTTCATTCCATTTCCTCCCTGGCCCCTTCATCTCCCACTGTTTACACAGTACTTTCATATCGTACCCTTCTCTGTATCTTTTGTATCACTGTAGAGGGCTAAAAAAATCTCAAAAATTATGTGATGGACGCATATATTCTGCTTTCCGGGCGTAAAAAATAACATCCGGCCCGCCGCGTCCGGCATCCACCTCCTCTATCCATACATTATCAAAAACGGGTTTCAGACTGTTTTCAAAAGCCCTGGAATAAGAAGCACTCCAAAAAGCAGCAACTCCCCCGCGCCGGAGCGCGGCGTAAACCGTTTGAAGTCCTCCCGCCTCGTACATGTGATGGTTGTCTTCCCGGACAAGCCAGTCAGGGCCGTTATCTGTATCCATGCAAACAGCGTCCCAAAGGTTGTTTGTGCTTTTTTCCAGAAACACCTGAAGGTCTTCCTCTACGATTTGTGCTTTACTGTTTTCAAGAGCCCCTCCGTTCCATTCCAGAAAATACAGGCGGTTCCACTCAATAATGTTTTTCTCCAGTTCCACAACGGTTACATGAACCGTTTCTGCATGCTGCACCGCTTCGTGGAGTGAAAAACCGACACCAAGGCCTCCAATCAGCACCGACTCTGCTGAATAAGCATGATTCAGCGCTCCTTGCACCATCCGCCGCTCCGACTCTCCGTTGTGTGTCGCCATCAAAAATGTGCCGTTACTTATGACTTCATAATGCCGGCCGCGGCGCTGCAGCTGCAATTCTCCGCTTTGGCCCTGAACGTTTGCTATTATTTCTCTATTACTGTTCATTCAAGCTTACTCCTTTCCCGCCCGGCAAGTATATTTCATATTTGCAAAACCAGAAAAAAAAGGTACGATTAAAAAGTGTGCAGAATTTTATCACCTATGAAATTTTCATTTATTTTTGAATGATCTGTTTACTATTTCAGCAAAAGACCAGGAGGTTGTTTGTATGCTCGGCGCCATTGAAGCAGGAGGAACAAAATTTGTCTGTGCGGTCAGTGAAAACGGCCGTGACATAAAAGAACGCATTTCCATCCCGACTACGACACCTGATGAAACTATGCAGCAGGTGTACGATTTTTTCCGTGTTTTTTCTATCGAAGCTGTTGGTATTGGTTCTTTTGGTCCGATTGATATTAATACAAAAAATGATACATACGGCTATATCACCACAACGCCAAAAACAGCATGGCAAAACTTTAACATTCTCGGAGACGTACAAAAACACCTTGCTGTGCCGGCAGGCTTCACCACCGATGTTAATGCGGCGGCGCTCGGTGAATGGAAGCACGGTGCCGGCGCTGGAAAGACGAGCTGTCTGTATATGACAGTCGGCACCGGCATCGGTGTTGGTGCGGTTATTAACAACAATATTCTTGAAGGCCTGAACCATCCGGAAGCCGGGCACATTATGGTCCGCCGGCATCCTGAGGACCATTTCACCGGCACGTGCCCTTACCACAGTGACTGCCTTGAGGGACTTGCTTCAGGGCCCGCCGTGGAACAGCGCTGGGGAGAAAAGGGCAGCGCACTCACCTCCCGCCCGGAAGTATGGGACCTTGAAGCTTATTATCTTGCTCAGGCAATGATGAATTACATTCTGATTCTCACCCCCGAGCGGATTATTATCGGCGGCGGCGTGAGCAAACAGCCTTCCCTGCTCACAAAAGTACAGGAACAGACGCAGCAGCTTCTGCAGGGATACGTTCAGGACCCAATGATTACTCATAATATCGATCAATATATTGTTACTCCGGGGCTCCAGGACGGTGCGGGCATCACCGGCGGATTTGTGCTTGCTGCTCAGGCGCTCGAAGACGCCCCCAGCTAAAGGCAGACAGTTCCAGGACACAAATACTCGTTTATACTTCCTGTACGCAGGTTGAAAAAGAAAGGAAATCAACTGAGTGAAAAGACATGTCTTGCTACTGATTACCGGTTTACTCCTTATTCTGGTTGTACTCGGATGGAACAGCAGGCAAAATTCTCTTCCCGAGGTGGAAGCAAGCGAAGTCGTCGAACAGAACAGCCTTCACCCTGTTGTGGAGGAGCGAAAAAATGAATGGATCCAGCGTGCAGAACAGCAGGGAATCGAAGTTGTCGTAACGGACGAATACCGTTCGGTGGAAGAGCAGGATGCTTTATATGCCCAGGGCCGGACTTCACAGGGAGAAATTGTCACGCAGGCCCGAGGCGGAGAATCATATCATAATTACGGCCTTGCCGTTGATTTTGCTTTGCGTACACCGGACGGAGAGCTTGCCTGGGATATGGAACGCGATGACAACGGTAACGGAGAGGCAGACTGGACGGAAGCTGTGGAGATCGCTAAGGAGCTCGGCTTTAGCTGGGGCGGGGACTGGCTTGGTTTTAAAGACTACCCCCACCTTGAAATGACCTTCGGCCTGAGTCTAGAGGAGCTTCGTGCCGCTGAACAGCAGAATACGTAATTACCATCGTCCGGCTCGTTGGCCGGACGATTTTTCTGGTTGGACAGGTTAAGTTTCTGCCAATTTGTGGTATACAGCTGTATTACCCTATATCCTGAAAGGAGCCCTCTGTAATGACTAAAACCGCCCTGATCGTAGGAGCGACCGGCATCATAGGCACAGTATTTTAAAACATATTTCATCGCTCGAAGACTGGACCGCTGTAGGCATTTCCCGGCACCAGCCTGAAGACATCCACGGGGCCGATTATTACGTGGAGGCTGATCTCTTAAAGGAAGAAGAAATAATGCAGGCACTTCAGGATGTGCCTGCCGTCACTCATATTTTTTACGCAGCCTATCAGGATTATGATCCACTCTCCAAAGAACAGATCACAGTTAATACCAATATGCTCCAAAGCGCCGTCCAGGCCGTGGAAGCGACTTCCGACCGGCTCCAGCGTGTCGTATTGATGCAGGGAGCCAAAGTGTACGGTGCGCACATCAGCGCTTTTAAAACCCCGGCACGGGAAAACGACCCGCGCCATATGCCGCCGAACTTTTATTACAATCAGGAGGATTACCTGCGAAACCGCCAGAAAGGAAAAAGCTGGTCGTGGACAATTTTGCGTCCCGACGTGGTATGTGGCTATTCGGTAGGCACTCCCATGAATTTAAGCATGGTTATTGCTGTTTATGCCTCTATTTCTAAAGAACTCGGCCTCCCCCTTCGTTTTCCGGGAAAGGATGTTACCTACCGATCACTTGCCCAGGTGACCGACGCCGGCCTGCTCGCCCGCTGTTCCGTATGGGCTGCGCTGCATGAACCGTGTGCATTTGAGACGTTCAATATTACCAATGGTGACTTCTTTCGGTGGGAGCACATGTGGCCGGTCATCGCCGAGGAATTCCAAATGAACACCGGGCCCGTGCAAACAATTACACTTTCTGATTTCATGCCGCTGCAGCAGGATCTATGGGAGGAAATGCAGGAAAAATACAGTCTGCAGAATATTCCATTTGAGAAACTGGCCGCCTGGCCATTCGGTGATTTCATTTTCAATGTAGAGTATGATGTGATGTCTGATACTAATAAAGTAAAACAGTTTGGTTTTACTGAAGTCGTGAACAGTGATGACATGCTCCGGCAGCTGCTTCGTGAATTTCAGGAGCAGCGGCTGATCCCGGACTTCTCAGACTAAACTGCCGCTTGCCTGAAACCCCCATCCGGCAGAAGCTGGATGGGGGTTTCATCATTTGCCAATATGCTTGTGTACAAACGCCCTCATGTAATGCATCGCTTCCTGCCCGTCTTCCTCGAGCGGAAACTGATTGATAAATCCGTGAATGGTACCATCCACCCTGTGGTGATGCACCTCTGCATTTGCCTCTTTCAGCTGACGCGCCAGTTCCTCGCCTTCATCCCGAAGCACATCATATTCTGCCGTTATAATAAGAGTAGGAGGGTTTTCCCGCTTATCTTCATCCCGCATCGGTACAGCGAGCGGATCTCTGCGTTCATCCCAGGCCGCTAAGTAATGCGCCCAAAAGTCGCCTATATTTTTGGCCGTCAGGCCGTATCCCTCACTAAAACGATGATACGATACGTACGCCGGATCCTCCTCCCGGTTGTAAAAATCAGCGACAGGATACAGAAGCATCTGTCCTTCAAGGTATGTCTGCTCTCTTCGGAGCAGCGTAGAGGCTGCATAGACAATATTTCCTCCAGCGCTGTCACCGCACAGGTAAAACCGGTCCTCTGTATTCGGCCATTCCCGGTACTCGGAAAGCACCCAGCGAACAGCGTCCAGGCAGTCGTATACTCCTGACGGAAACGGGTGCTTCGGCGCAAGCCTGTAGTCCACCGCTACAACATACGCCTCCAGTTCGTTGGCAAGCACCCGGCAGAAGGTGTCATGAGTTTCAAGGCTCCCTACGGCAAATCCGCCGCCATGAAAAAAAATCACTACAGGAAGCGGCTCTTCAGATGCTGGTTTATATCTGCGCACGGTCAGGGTCCGTCCTTCTAAATCAATATCTTTATCCAAGACTTCAGCTACAGCAGGCCGTTCCGACGGAGCTAAGGTCATTTCGTTTCTTCGTCTGCGTTCATCGACTACTTCCTCCACCGTTTCCACCTCGAAAGAATTGTTCTGCTCCAAATATTTCTTTACATGGTCTCGAAGTTCCATGATTTCTGCCCCCTTCTTTCTATACAACCAATACCCTGAATTTTGATTACCTACCCCTTCTTCATTTTCGTATCCATTGACGATAACTGCCTGAAGTTATATAGTTACGCTAACATAATGACTATGGCTAAAGTAGGGGTAAATGTATGGAGCCTATTATTCAAGTGCACGATCTGCGAAAATCATTCAAAGACATGGAAGCAGTCAAAGGCATTCATTTTGATGTCGCGCAGGGCGAGATATTCGGCTTTCTCGGCCCGAACGGTGCAGGAAAAAGCACGACTATCAACATGATCTGCACGATGCTCGCTCCCACTTCCGGAAGCGTTACCATTAATGGATATGACGCATTTAAACAAAAAGCAAAAGTCCGTGAAAGCATTGGCATCATTTTTCAGGAAAATACACTCGACGAAAAATTAAGTGCTCTTGAAAACTTAAAGCTTCACTGCCGGTTTTACCGTGTGCCTAAAAATAAACGGGCAGAACGTATTCAGGAAGTGCTTGAAATTGTAGATCTGGTCGACAATCAAAAGAAAAAAGTAGAAGAATTCTCCGGCGGGATGAAACGAAGGCTTGAAATTGCCCGCGGCCTGCTGCACTATCCGAAGGTTCTTTTTTTGGACGAACCCACTGTCGGTCTTGACCCCCAGACGCGGGCCCATATTTGGGAGTATATTCTCCGCCTGAAGGAAAAGGAAAATATTACGATATTTCTTACCACCCATTACCTCGATGAGGCAGAAATCAGTCACCGTATCGCTATTATGGATAAAGGAACTATCATCGCCCTTGATACGCCGGAGCGCTTAAAGAAGCAGGTTGGCGGAGACGTCATTGAACTCGGCACCGAGGATAATGACACTGTCGCTAAGCAGCTGCAGGCAGCTATGCCGGAAGCCGAAATAAAACAGGAAGCAGGCATTCTGCGTATCCAGGTACCAAGCAGCGACCAGTTTATATCCACTTTTCTGCAGCAGATCCCCGTCCCTATTACGAGCCTGAACATACGCCGGCCCACGCTTAACGACGTATTTTTGTCTTATACAGGGCGAGATATTAAAGCCGGCCCCGCCTAAGAAAGGAGAACATACATATGGAAGGTATTTTTGCCATCTGGCAGCGGGATTTAATGAAATTCATCCGGGATCGCCCCCGTCTGCTTGGATCTTTTGCGATGCCTATTTTATTTTTAATTATTTTTGGCGGGGGCTTCAGCGGAACGATGGAAAATCTGGTGATGAATCAAACCTCTGAAATCGAAGATTTTAATTACCTTACGTTTATTTTTCCCGGGATTGTCGCCATGACCCTTTTAATGACTTCAATTTTCTCTTCTTTATCAGTTATCCAGGATAAAGAATTCGGCTATATGAAAGAAATTCTCGTGTCCCCGGTCTCCCGGGTGAACATTGCCATCGGTAAAATGCTCGGGGCCTCTACGGTTGCGTTTATGCAGGGCGTGCTGATGTTTATTTTAATCCCTGTTCTAGGCGTAACCTACGAATGGAGCAACGTACTGGCTGTGCTGCCAATTATGTTTCTGCTTTCCTGCACGCTCGCTTCCCTTGGCCTGCTGATAGCAAGCCTGCTTCGCTCAACGCAGGGGTTCCAGCTGATTGTGCAGGTACTCGTGTTTCCAATGGTGTTTCTTTCCGGAGCATTGTTTCCAGTAACGAATATGCCAGCCTGGATGGATATCCTTGTTAAGGTTAATCCTGTCACCTACGGCGTAGACGCTATGAAAAAAGTAATGACCGGCGCCGGAGATCTCCCGGTCGCCGCCCAGGATGCACTCGGACTGAGCCTGCAGCTGTTCGGGCGTACAGTAACAGTGGCAGAGGAACTGCTCTTTTTAATTATTTTCACTTCTATTCTGATCGCGCTTGCCACCATCAGCTTCCGCAGAGCCAATGCCTGAGCGGCGGCTTCACGTCTGTTCTATAAATTCCGTCACCAGCCGCTCTACAATATCCGGCTGCTCATGAACTACCCAATGCGTGGCATCGGATACAAAAATCAGCTCTCCGGCACGGCAGTATTCAAGACTTGTCCGGGCAGAGGCCTTCGATAAAAAGGCGTCTCCCACACCCCAGATAATCCGTACTGGCGGAGTCACGTGACTTGATTCCAAAATATCCTTTGGCCCTTTTCTCATCCCTCTGTACCAGTTGATCATGGTTGTGGCCGCATTCGGCTGCGACCATGCTTCTTTATATTTTTCCAGATCCTCCCCGGTAAAAGCTCCGGGCCTGCTCGTTTTTACGAGTCCGTTGGCAAACTCCTCAAAGTCATTATAGGCAAGCAGCTTTTCCGGCAGTCTCGGAAGCTGAAAAAAAAGCATATACGAGCTTCTCAAAAGCTGCGTGGGATCTTTTTTCATGCTCGCCGGCATAGCAGGCAGGTGTGGAATATTGATAGCAATAAATTTCTCCACGTATTCCGGCCTTGAGGCTGCCGTGTACCACCCGACCGCTCCGCCCCAGTCGTGGCCGACGATCACTGCTTTTTCCCGTCCCAGTGCTTTGATGAGCTCTGTCACGTCATCACGCAGCTCGTCCAGGGCATAAGCTTCAATTTCAAGCGGCTTGCTGCTTTGATTGTATCCGCGCTGATCCGGCGCCGCCACCCGGTATCCACGTGCTGCAAGCGGTCCGATTAAATGTCTCCACTCATACCAAAACTCCGGAAAGCCATGCAGAAGCACCACAAGCGGTCCCTCCTCCGGCCCAGCCAGTGCCGTGTGTAAAGAAACGCCGTTTACCGTTATTGTCTCAAAGCTGATATTCTGCATACGTACTGCCCCCTAGTTGTTTTTCCTGAATAAAGCTTTTGATGAACTGCGTAACGAGCTCCGGTTGTTCATGATGTACCCAGTGCGTCGCTTCTTCAATAAAAACCCCGTTTCCATCGCTGCAGTATTTCAGGCTCTCTTTAGCAGCAGCGGTGCCCAAAAACCAATCATGCATACCCCAGATCATACGCACGGGCACATTGATAGTTTCTGTACTCATCGCTTCTGCCGGCCCGAATGGGATTGCCCGAAACCAATTGAACATGGCCGTTACGCTGCCGGGCTGAGACCAGGCAAATTGGTATGCGTCCAGGCCCCGCTCTGAAAACGCTCCGGGACAGCTCGTCACAGTCAGGTGAGCTTTCAATGCAGCGTATTGGAACATGGCAGCCGCTTTGTCAGGGAGGGCGGGAAGCTGGAAGGCCGCCATGTAATACCCTTTGAGCAAGTCCATTGGACGGGTGAGCATTGTCCTTGGCATAGCTGTTAAATGCGGCATATTAACAGGGATAAACAACGAAATGTATTCCGGACGGGTAAGTGCCATATACCAGCCTATTGCCCCGCCCCAGTCATGCCCGGCTATTACGGCTTTTTCTCTTTTGAAGTGAAAAATGAGGCCGATGATATCATCCCGGAGAGCGTCCATTGTATAGGATGCTGTTCCGGAGGGCTTGGCGCTCAGGTGATAGCCCCGCTGATCAGGTACCACAACAAAATAGCCCTCCTCCGCCAGGGCGAGCATCTGCTTTTCCCAGGCTCTCCAAAATTCCGGGAAGCCGTGCAGAAGGATAACCATTTCTCCGTCCTTTGGGCCCGCAGCAGCGACATGAAGACGAATGCCGTTCACATGTACATATTTAAATGATAGTTCTGCCATCAAAAACCTCCTTCACTCTATGAGTTTCTTTACCCGTAAACGCTTTGTTTCAATGGTGAAATTCTATATGCCGCTATAAATGACAACAGCACCTGTCCGTGTAGACAGGTGCCGTTGTTTTTACATTTGGGCAGTTGGACGTACGACAATTTCATTAACCGATACTTCCGCCGGTTCTTCAATCGCATACCGAATGGTGCGGGCAATGCTTTCTGAAGAGATCGCGTTTTTATACAGCTCATCTACGCGTTCTTTCACCTGATTATCCGATATCGTTTCAGTAAGCTCCGATTCCACAGCCCCAGGTGAAATAATGGTAGAGCGGATGTTGTTTTCCGGCGATTCTTCTTTACGAAGCCCCTCCGAAATAGCGCGCACAGCGTATTTCGTTCCGCTATAGACGGCACCACCCGGAGATACCTGATGGCCAGCTACTGAGGAAACATTAATAATGTGGCCTTCTTTTCTTTCTCTCATGTAGGGCAGCACGGCACCAATACCGTAAAGTACGCCTTTAATATTCACATCGATCATCTGATTCCAGTCTTCAAACTGCCGGTTCCGGAGCATCGAAAGCGGCATCAGCCCCGCATTGTTTACTATAACGTCAATTTGGCCGTACGTTTCATTGGCAAACCGGGCAAGTTCGTCCATCTGCTCCTGGGAGGTGACATCCACTACTTTATAGGCTGCAGTACCGCCGTTCTGTTCGATATCTTTCTGAAGCTGCTGGAGACGTTCCTCGCGGCGGGCAGCCAGCACTACTTTAGCTCCCTTAGCGGCTAATTCCTTAGCCGCTGCTTCACCGATACCGCTTGAAGCACCTGTCAGTATAACTACTTTTCCTTCAACCTCTGCCATGTTATTTCCTCCAATGCTTTTCTGAATTGATCACCTACTCTATATACCCGCCGCACTATAATCGTAACCTTTACCGTTACCTCTTAACTGCAGACATTATATGCGAGACGATTTCTCTTCATTTGGTCCATCAAAAAAAGCCCCCGTTTCCGGGAGCTTTTTCAGTTCCATTATTCTGCATGCCAGCGGACTAATAAAGCTGATTGTGCCAGACCGCCGCCAAATCCATAGATAAGCACGAGGTCACCTTTCTTCAGTCGGCCGTCCTTCTGTGCTTCCCGGAGAGACAACGGAATCGTAGCAGATGAGGTATTGCCGTAATATTCGAGGCTCGTCAGCGTCTTTTCCACTGGAATACCGGTACGTTCGCAAATCGACTCGATCATTCTCATGTTCGCGCTGTGCGGGGCAAACCAGTCGATGTCCTCAATCGTCACTCCTGCATCACTAAGAAGCTTGTCGATACCTTGAGGCACTGTCTTAACCGCCCATTTGTAAACTTCCCGTCCGTTCTGGACCACATAACCATCCGGATCCACTTCGTGGCCGCCAATCTGGTTGGACAAATCGGTGCAGTACAGGTACTCTCCTTTTTTTCCGTCCGAATCCGTGAGGGCCGCAAGAAAGGAGGGGCTGCTTTCGTCCGCTTCCACAAGAGCGGCACCGGCGCCGTCCCCGAACAAAATACATGTGGCACGGTCCGTGTAGTCTGTAATTTTGGAAAGTGTTTCAGCGCCGATCACCAGCACTTTACGGTGAAGACCGGAGGTAATCATACCATCTGCCACGTGCAGTCCGTAGGAAAAGCCCGCACAAGCAGCGTTTAAATCAAAAGCGCCTGCGCCGGAAATGCCAAGGCCGGCCTGCACGAGAGAGGCAACACTCGGCGTTTTATGGTCCGGCGTCAACGTGCACACAATAATCAAATCCACGTCGTCAATCGTCTTGCCGCTCACCTGCTGCAGCTCTTCCGCTGCTTTCAAACAGATCGTGCTGGTGAATTCGTCCTCTTCCGTGATTCTGCGTTCTTTGATGCCGGTGCGGGACGTAATCCACTCGTCGTTTGTTTCCACCATTTTTTCCAGATCATCATTCGTCAGTCGTTTTTCCGGAACAAAAGATCCTAATGCTGTAATTGAAGCTTTTGATTGTACCATCGGTATGTAACCCCCGTTTTATGTATAATTATCGCCAATTCGCTTTGATTTTCGTTGAATCCCATACTTAATTTATATTATCACAAAACCAAGGCTTATGCCTCCTTTCCTTTGTTCGCATCATGAGCCCATAACAGGAAAAACCCCTCCTTTTTTATAAGGAAGGGTTATCAGGCTATTTTTTCACTTCTGCCTGCTCGTGTTTTTGAATCAGATCTGCTGTCAGCTGTCCGGACAGTGTCACCATTGGTACACCACCGCCGGGATGCGTGGACCCTCCGGCAAAATACAAATTGTCATATATTCTGCTTTTCGCCGGCACTTTGAACCCGCCGTTCACTTTTTGATCAGAGGCTACGCCGTAAATCGAGCCTCCGTTAGCGCCGTAGAGTTCTTCAAGGCCTTCCGGAGTGAAACGGTATTCAAACTCGATCGACTCCCGCAGGCCGTCCAGTCCGTTTCGCTCTAATTTATTCAAAATTGTCTCCTGGTACTTATCCCAGTCAAAGGATTTTTTCTGCTTGGCATCCATCGGAGGTACATGCGTCAGGACGAACAGATTGTCTTTTCCTTCCGGCGCCTGGGTCTCATCCGACCGGGCGGAGATACCAATATACACTGTCGGGTCATCAGCTGGAACCTTTTCTTCGAATACCTGCTTGAATTCAAGCTCAGGATCCTCTGAAAAAAAGAAATTGTGATGGTGCAGACCGTCGAATTTTTTATTCACCCCGAGAAGCAGCACGACACCGGAAACAGTAGGAATAAACGTTTTGCTTAGCTTTTTGGATTCTTTTTTTGCCTTCGTTTCCGAAGGAGCAATCGTATTGTAGGCCGGAATTGCTTCAAGGTTCGAAACGACAACATCCGCCTCATACTTGTCTCCATCCTCTGTTTCCACACCAGTCACCCGGTCGTTTTCCACCAGCAGCTGGCTGACCGGGCTGTTCAGATGAATATCAACCCGGAGCTCCTGCATCAGGCGTTCCATACCCTCGGCAATTTTGTACATGCCGCCCTTCACATAATGGATGCCGAGCCCAAGCTGAACATAGACAAGCTGGTTTAAAATAGCTGGCGCTGCGTATGGATTGGATCCGACATACATAATGAAGAAGTTGAACATCTGCTCGAGGTATTTGTTGTCAAACTGTTTATGCGTCGCTTTGGCCACCGTATTCAACGGATCCATCTTCATTAAGTCACCCAGCGTGTGGTGACTTTTCAAATCCTTTAAATCTTCGATGCTGTATTTATAAAAGCTTTTCATGCATAATTCATACATTTCTTCTGTATAGGATAAAAATTCTGTTATTTTACGGCTAGGCTGATCCGTTACTTTCGCTGCCTCTTCAATCATGCCGGGCAGATCGCTCGTAACATTCAGTGATGTTCCGTCCTCGAAAAATGTTTTCCACTGCGGTTCAACCCGTTCTACCTGTATGTAGTCATCAAGGTAGCGGTTCGCGCTGTGGAACAGCTGTTCAAGCACCCATGGCATCGTCAGGATGGACGGTCCGGTGTCAAAGGTGAATCCTTTGCCGCTGCGGCGGTTTAATTTGCCGCCAAGATTTTCATTTTTCTCCAGTAACGTTACCTCATATCCATCCGTCTGCAGCCGGATAGCTGCGGACATGCCTCCAAGGCCTCCGCCAATGACAATTGCTTTTTTCTTCAAATAGCACACCTCCGTGAATTAGTACAAAAATGGAATTAGCCGGTTTCTCTGCCGGCACCATAAACGATACGTATCGCCGTGCGTTTGACGCAGCATTTCTTCTTCAATACGGATTCGGTAAAGAAGTGCCGGCACCATGACTCCTGTACTTATGACTGCTGCTCCGGGGCTATTCATGAATAAGCAAAAGCCAAGTACAATGAAAAATAAAGCGGTATAAAGCGGATGGCACAAACGACGGTACGGACCGCTGCTTACCAGGCGGTCCCCGTTTCTGACAGAAACGTCTCTGCTGAACTGGTCCCGCAAATGAAGAATTCCCCAATACCGAAGGCCAATACCGGCTCCGTACAGACAAAGCCCGGCAGCCTGCAGCCAAACTGAGGAGAGGCTGAGAAAACCAGTCTCGCCAAATACCACTGCTGTCCCCATCGACAAAATAATAGCCGCAAGTATCCAGCGGAACGAGCGTCGTTCAGTAAGCTCCGGCTCTTTTGAGGGAGCCTTCTGCCTGAATAAAAAAAATTCGGCGATCCAGAAGAAGGTGGCAACCACAAATATTGTATCAATCAGCACCATGGTTTTACCTTCTCCCTTCACGCCTCAGTTTCTTTTTACACTCGTTACCATTTCCCCCTTCTGCGCTGCCGCTAAACCAAAAGGCCCTTCCAGTTGTTCATTTACTTTTACGCCTGCACCGCCTTTTTAGTTACAGGCTTAGCTTTCATCAGCAGATCGACAATATGCACCGTATCAATTTCTTCTTCGAGACCTTCACGCTGTACCCCCAATTTCATCTGGAGCATACAGCCCGGGTTGGTCGTGACAATTCCCTCTGGGCGCTGCCGCTTAACGTCTTCCATTTTCACATCCAGAATATTCATTGCATCTTCGTGCTGCGTAATGTTATAGATGCCTGCCGAACCACAACAGAAGTCAGGCTGATCGAGCTCTCTAAGCGTTACCCCCGGCACTGAGCGGAGCAGCTGCAGCGGTGGTTCTTTTACCTTCTGCACATTCGTCATATGACAGGAAGGCTGATACGTATAGGTTTCCTCGACCTTTCCGGTAAACTCCAGGCCGTCAAGCTCCACCAGTACTTCTGTAATGTCTCTCACCTTCTCGGAGAAAGCTTTCGCCCGCTGCTCCCACTCCGGGTCGCCGGCGAACAGCTCCCCGTATTTATGGAGCTGGGCTCCGCAGCCCCCGGCGTTGTTTACGATATAATCAACTGGCTTTTCTTCAAAGGCCTGTATATTTTCCCTGGCAAGCGTGACAGCTTCAGGCTCTTTACCTGCATGGGCGTGCAGCGCTCCGCAGCAGGTCTGCGCCTCCGGAAGCTGCACTTCCGCTCCAGAAAGCCGGAGCAGCTCCATCGTTTTTTCATTTTGCTTAAAAAATACGCTGTCCATTACACACCCGGTGAAAAATGCGACCACTGCCTTCGCCGGGCCATCCGGGTGCAGACGATTTTTCCTTGCATGCCTCTCTTTAGGCGAGGGGGCCGATGGCAGCACCCGCTCAAATTTACCGAGATGAAGCGGTGCCGCAGACATTAAATTCAGCCCCCGGGCCGCTTTTTGCAGACCACTCACCTGGTACAGCCATGTTGCATTTCCAAGCTGATCCATCCATGCTCCAGAAGGAAAGAAGGAGTGAAATAAAAAGTTTTCGGTCTTTTGCTGTATGAACGTTTTTTCTTCATATTCATCGATCACATGCTTCGCACTTTCAAACAGCTGGCCGTACTGTACATCAGTCGGGCAGACGGTCGTACACGCCATGCATCCCAGGCATTTGTCGATTGGCTGTTTTAAATCCTCCACTGACGCTTTTCCTTCTGCAACCATTTTGATTAAATTAATACGGCCGCGCGGGGAATGCGTCTCGCGCTCCATTGTTTCGTATGTCGGGCAGACAGGAAGACAGTAGCCGCACTGCACACAGTCAAAGGTCAAATCGTAGCGCAGCATGTCTTTTAGTGTATCAGCCATCACGCAGCACCAGCTTCTGCCCTTTTTCTGCGAATATTTTCCCCGGGTTCATAATGTTGTTTGGATCCCAGGCTTCTTTGATCCGTTTTAGCATTGATACTCCCACCTCTCCCATTTCCTGTTCCATAAAGGGGGCTTTCATCGTGCCAATACCGTGTTCTCCGGAAAGCGTGCCTCCAAGCTCCAGGGCTGCCCGGAAGATTTCCGCCACCGCTTTTTCAGCGCGTATCATTTCTTCTTCATCACGCTGGTCGCACATAATATCCGGATGCAGGTTGCCGTCCCCGATATGTCCAAACACGACGAGCTCCACCTGATAATCCTCTTTGATTTGCTTCAGCCGTTCCATCATTTCCGGAATCCGGCTTCTTGGCACTGTGGCATCTTCGGAAATTTTTGTCGGTTTGATCGTCGCAATTGCCGGCGACACAAGCTTTCTTGCACTCCACAGCTTCTGTGCTTCTTCGTCGCTTTCGGCTGTAATAATTGGATCTGCTTTTAACTCCTCGAGAATGTGCTTCACCTGTTTGGCTTCTAATTTAATTGTCTCAGGATGGCCGTCGAGTTCGATCAAAAGCAGTGCTTCCGAGGCAGTGGGCAGGCCTGACGGGCGGTACCGCTCAACGGCTTCAATACAGGCCCGGTCCATAAATTCCATTTTTGCCGGAAGCACTCCTGAGGTGAGCGTTTTGGAGATAGCCTTCCCGGCTGTTGCCATGTCTGTAAAGGCAGCCATCATCGTTTGTACGGCCGGAGGCTTTGGCACCAGCTTGAGCGTCGCTTTTGTAATTACTCCAAGCGTCCCTTCGGAGCCGACGAGCAGCTTGGTTAAATCGTAACCGGTTACATTTTTAATGGTACGACCGCCTGTGTGCATCACCTCGCCCTCCGGGGTAACGATTTCAAGACCAATTACAAAATCCTTGGTTACTCCATACTTCAGCCCTCTCGGCCCCCCGGAATTCTCAGCCAGATTCCCACCAATTGTTGATACGTGGGCACTGCTTGGATCAGGCGGGTACATTAAACCGTAATTTTCGGCAGCCGTATGAATATCAGCCGTCAGCACACTCGGGGTGACGACCGCAATCAAGTCATCAGCGAAAACGTCAATTTCCCGGGGCCATTGCGCCATATCCAGCAGGATTCCCCCCTTAACCGGCAGCGGGCCACCGCTCAGACAGGTGCCCTGCCCCCTGGGCGTTACAGCCAGTCCGAACCGGTTGGCAATTTTCATGATCGTCTGTACTTCTTCGATCGTTTTAGGCTGTACAACCACCTCCGGCAGATGCTCGCCAAAAGAGGCATCAAAGCTGTAGCTGTAACGGTCGGCAAGCTCTGTAAATACCCGTTTATCACTTAAAAGAGCACGCAGCTGTTCTTCCCATTCATGCAATACAAGCAGCTCCTTTCTCCCTTCTCTTTAACAACTTATCATTATCGTACTCCCCCGCCCGGGTGAATGCAATATTCTGACAAAAGAAGGCCGGGACTGCCCGCAAGCAGTCTCCAGCCTTCACAGTTTCCCATTCAAGAACTGGGCTTCTCCCAGTCCGAAGCTCCAGTCCGCTTCTGTGTTATCAGTGATTGACACCATCACGTCCTCCGGAGCTATAGAACAGCGGTCCTGCAGGTTATTGGCAATTTTTTTATACAGCTGTTTTTTCTGCTCTGCTGTACGTGTTTTACTGATCACCTGAATAACTACAATATTATTTGTCCGTTCAAAGCCGAGCCCGGTATCTTCAATATACATTTCATACGGCTTATGCTGATTAATTATCTGATAGCGGTCTCGTTCCGGAACTTCAAAGCTTTCTACGACTGCATCATGTATGGCGTCTGCGACCAATTTTAATTCTTCTTCCGTGCGTCCCTCGATAACATCCATTCGTATTAACGGCATCGTAACCCTCCTTCAGGAAATTTCATTTTATTTTGACTTCAGAAGCTTTGCCTGCGCTGCCAAAAATATTCCTATGCTTTAAAACGTTCGCTTTGGCTCCCTTCATCTCGCCCTAATGCAGGTCAAATAGTTTTGATAGACTCTCTTCGAGGTGCACGTATCGTTTACCTGCACCGTTATCTTATTGAATGTCGATGCTCACTTTTTCGTTTGTGCAGCTGATACCGCTTTCACAAAATTATAAAAATATAGTTAAGCGCTTAACTAATTATAAACACATTCAACTGGCTATTCAATACTTCCCTGCATATAAAAAGACTCCGAAGGGGATCTTCGGAGTCCAGGCATTATTCTCTTGCCGATTTGTTAATATCTTCATCCATGTTTCCGGTAGATCCGATCGTTGGAAGATCGCTGTCGCTGTACTTGGAAGCATCGGTAGCGCTCTGATACTCTTTTGTTTTAGTATCATTATTATCGTCAGAACCTGCAACTTCGTCTTTAGCTTCTTTTACCTGGCTGCCGGCTTCTTTTAATTCTTCCCCGGCATCCTTTGCCGTGTCGCCTACGCCTTTCAACTCTTCGCCAGCTTCTTTCGCTGTCGATACTACTTCTTCTGAGTCATCCTTCACTTTTTGCACCTGGGCGATCAGATCTTTGCCGTAATTATTATATACCTCCTGAAGCTGGGTACCAATTGTTTTTGCCAGCTCTGTAGCGTTCTGGATACGTTCCATGAAGTCATCCTTATTCACTGCATCACTGTTTTTGGCATTTTCCTTGTACTGACTGGCCGTTTCTTTTGCCTCTGAAGACTTTTCCTTCACCGTGTCACGGGCTGAACGATTTAGAAATACTGCCCCGATCCCTGCAATGATTACAGAAGCTATAATAATTGGTAATTTACTGTTTTGCTGCTCTGGCATATGTTTCTCCCCTTTATTCTCAGTATCCTTCGTTAATAGAACCTATCTATTCCTTACCTTTATCTTTTCTTTAGTAAACGTGAATTTCTGCGGAAATGTACACTTATTCATACGCCCTGAGAAATGTTTAGCTTTTGGTTACAGGTGAAATATGAAAGAGTGTGCTGAAATTACAAAGGAGTGACGTTTAAATGGCAATGAATCGTGTAACACTTGGAAAATCTGAAGTCACTGTAAACCCTCTTGGCCTTGGAACCAACGCAGTAGGTGGACATAATATTTATCCTGACATGCTCGATGAGGAGCAGGGAAAAGCGTTAACCGCGACTGCCATCGATAACGGCGTGGCTCTCCTGGATACAGCTTTTATTTACGGACCGCGCCGTTCAGAAGAACTTGTCGGTGAAGTAGTAAAAGAAAAAAACGCCCGTGAAAAAGTAGTTATCGCGACAAAAGCAGCCCATAAATTTCTCGATAATGGGGACACTGTGATGGACAACTCTCCGGAATTTTTAAAACAATCCGTAGATGACGCACTCCGCCGCCTTCAAACGGATTATATTGATTTGTTTTATATTCATTTTCCGGATGAAGATACACCGAAAGATGAAGCCGTCGGTGCTCTGCAGGAAATGAAGGAAGCCGGAAAAATCCGTTCCATCGGCGTATCAAATTTCACTCTGGACCAGCTGAAGGAAGCAAATAAGAATGGGTATGTGGACGTAGTACAGTCCGAATATAACCTATTGAACCGTGAAGTGGAAAAAGACATTCTTCCATACACTGCAGAAAACAACATCACCTTCGTTCCTTATTTTCCACTTGAATCCGGGCTGTTAGCCGGAAAATATGATGAAAATACGACATTTAACGATATCCGTGCCCAAAAGCCTAATTTCCAGGGAGAAACATTCAAAGAAAATCTCCGTAAAGTCAATGAAGTGAAAAAAATCGCTGATCAAAAAGGCGAAGAAACAGCCCACGTCGTTCTCGCCTGGTATCTGCATCAGCCTTCGGTTGACGTTTTGATTCCAGGAGCCAAAACCTCTGATCAAGTAGTCAATAACCTGAAAACCTCCGATGTGGAACTGACGAAAGAAGAAGTAGAACACATCAGCAGTATTTTTTCCTAAAAAAAGAAGCTGGAGCCAAAATGGCCCCAGCTTCTTTTTTTCATCAGGAAAGCTTTTCGAGAGTCGCCTCTCCGGCCACCCCGTCTGCAGTTAGTTCTTCATACTTCTGGAAAGCTTTCACCGACGAGGTGGTGACTGAACCGTAAACCCCGTCTGTTTTCCCGCTGTGAAACCCTTCCTGCTGGAGAGCCTCCTGAAGCTCCTCCACCTCTTCTCCCCGGTCTCCTGGATGCAGCGTTTCACTCCCCAGAGAGGCATCGGCCTGTGCAGGTACAAATAATAATAAAGCAGCGAGCATGAACGCTGATATTCCTCTTTTCATTACAATCCCACGCTTTCTATCGTCTGATCCTATTTTATTGTAAGCACGGGGCCCGGACAGAACAATGGCTATTACAGAGTTGTAAACAATACGTAACCCTCTGTTCATACGTGTAATTTTATAAACTTTCCCTGCCGGACTGAATTAGAGCACACCGTTTCTGCTGAACGGTGTGCTCTAAGTATAATTTAGAAGCTCCCGGCCCCGATGTAGCGCGGAGCCCAGTATGAATTACTCATGCTGCTGATGGTGACGCCTGTCGAGGATCCTGCGTGAATGAATTGATTATTTCCAATATATATTCCATTGTGCGAGGCTCCCGCTTTGTAGGTAGTGAAAAATACCATGTCGCCTACCTGCGGGCTTGACACTTTTTTACTCGCAGCATACTGCTGGGCCACCGTACGTGGAAGGCTCGTTCCATTTTGCCTGTATACATACTGGGTGAATCCGCTGCAATCGAACCCCCTTGTCGTCGTACCTCCCCATACATAAGGCACACCTATAAACTGTTTCGCTGCATTTATCAGTCCCGATACACTGCCTGAAGAGCCTGAGCTTACTTTTTCCGGAGAGGAGCTCGTGCCGCTTTTCACCGAAGAATCGCTTAATGCTTTCCATGTATTAGAACCAACGATGCCATCAGCGCTCAAACCAGCTGCCCGCTGCAGGGCCTTTACTGCCCCTGCTGTCTGCGGACCAAACTGGCCGTCCGCTGTGCCCGAAAGAAATCCTTTGCTTTTAAGCGTCTGCTGCATACTTTTTACATTGCTTCCCGTATCTCCCTGACGGAGCGTTTTAGATGAGGTGCCGGAAGAAGATGTATCCGGTTTGGCAGCACTTGAATTATTATTTTTATCCGAGGCTTTAAAGCTGCTTAACGCTTTGAACGTATTCGGGCCGGCTACACCGTCAACGCCGATCCCGGCTGCCTTTTGAAACGCAATGACTGAAGACTTCGTGGCCGGGCCGAACTCTCCGTCGAGCGATCCAGCATGAAAGCCTTTACTTTTCAATTTTGTCTGGAGATCCCGGACATCGCTTCCTGAAGCACCTGCCTTTAATACACTTGAAGATGAACTGGAGGAACTGCCAGTATCTTTCGAGCTTTTTTCGGGCGAAGCTTGGTTTTTGTTTAAGCTCATTTTGGAAAATGTATTCGATCCGGCTATACCATCAGAGGTGATACCCGCTGAACGCTGAAAGGCCTGCACGGATCCTGCGGTCGCCGGTCCGTATATCCCATCCACCGAACCGTTATGATAGCCATTTCCCTTTAACCAGTCCTGCAGTTCTTTAACTTCCGAACCCTTCGAGCCCTGACGTAGTGTTTGATCACCTAACGCAGCATCTGCTGCAGTCGGAGCTGCAAAAACTACTGTTGCCGCAGCAACAATCGCTGCTGGATATGCATATTTTTTCATACATTTTCGCTATAAACTTTTGTACCGCTGCTCTGAATAAGCGCAATGCGAAAAGCCCGAGCGAATCCACCCCCCATTTGATCATGTGCTGCGATGCCTGACTCTACTGTTGTGTATAAAGTAGTATATAAGTGCCAGGGGGCATAGACAATATACTCAATACATTTGTATTGAAACTGTAACATTGGGATAAATAATCATAATATGGAAATTTAAAGTGTCTTTAGTATCAAAATTAGTTAACTATCAAGGAATTTCATGATTAGCATGCTGCGAAGGCACATTTGAATTATTATTAAGTGCCTATTAGTTAATTCCTATTTTTCTTTTTCTGATGTTAAATATTCTTCCACTGCTTTTACTACCTCTTCCGTAGAAGCCCTGCCTCCAAGATCTTTCGTAACCGTTCCTTCTTTGATGACATATTCCATAGCGTTCATTAATGTTTGCGCTGCCTTGTTTTCTCCGAGATGCTCAAGCATCATTTGAGCTGTCCACAGCTGGCCGATTGGATTTGCCAGTCCCTGCCCTTCAATATCCGGGGCGGATCCATGCACCGGCTCAAACATAGATGGATATTTTCCATTTATATTAATATTGGCGGCCGGCGCAATACCAATGCTCCCCATCAAAGCGGCGCCAATGTCTGTCAAAATATCTCCGAATAAGTTGCTTCCGACAATAACATCCATTGTCTCCGGCTTGGTAACAAAGGCTGCTGCCAGAGCGTCAATGTGCTCTGCCCTGGTCTTTATTTCAGGATGGCTTTCCTTCACCTCGTTAAACACTTCATCCCAAAATGGCATCGAAAACACAATCCCATTGGATTTCGTTGCAGAAGTTACATGCCCGCTGCGGTCTTTTGCCAGCTGAAAGGCATATTCCATGGCTGCCTTTACTGCTTTTTTGGAAAATACGTTGTTTTGAATCGCAATTTCGTCTTCCCCTCTGTACATTCGTCCTCCGACTTCGCTGTACTCACCCTCGCTGTTCTCTCTGACCACCATTAGATTGAACTGGTTCGGATTCGCAAGCGGAGAAGCAAGCCCTTCAAACTGGCGGGACGGCCGGACATTGATCTGCTGCTCGAAGCCGCGGCGAATATTAATTAAAAGCCCCCACAGAGAAATATGATCCGGAACGAGATCCGGATGACCGACCGCTCCTAAAAACACGGCGTCAAAAACTTCAAGCTGCTCCAGCCCATCCTCTGGCATCATTCTTCCATGCTCAATATAGTAATCGCAGCTCCATGGAAATTCTGTGACACGAAGCTCAAAGTCTCCCTGCACTCTCTCAAGCGTTTTTAACACTCTCCATGCAGCCGGTACAACTTCTTTGCCTATTCCATCTCCTGCAATTGACGCAATCGTATATGTATTCATTTCTTCATCTCCTTTTTAGTGTATGCACTTTCATTTTTCCATTTCTTTATACGTTTGTCATCTTTTCTTTCTATGTCTACTTATGCTTTTAGTAGCAAATGCCTTTTTTGATTAAAAACAAACTTCTAATTTAGAAATTATTTCTAAATTCAGAAACGACATTCCTCCTATTACTTACATAGGACTTTTCAGCCATTCAAACGTAAAAAAGAGCCTTTTATCAGGCTCTTTCACGTACAAGATGAATAACATCTTTCCATGCTGCAGCGGCTGCTCCTGTTGGAGAGGACGCGCCTCCGGAAACGAGGAGCCTTCCCATCGTATCTGTGGAAAAAAGCACTGCTTTCTCGGCACCGTCAACGTTGAAAAAAGGATGCTCCACTGGAAGCAGCCTGGGTTCGATGGAAACCGTGGCTCCATCCGCTGTCTTTTGCGCTTTCCCAACTAGTTTCCACTTTGATTTCCCCTGCTCCGCCTGCTTCCATTCAGCCTCGGAGAGCTGGTCCAGACCACGCACCGCAATACTTTTCCAGGTTACTTCCTTCGCAAGGCAGGCTTTGGTCAGAAAATACATCTTCAGCGCCGTATCTTTTCCCCCGATGTCCTCAGAGGGGTCTGCCTCGGCTTTACCTTCCTTTTTTGCTGTTTCCCACGCCTCCTGCAGCGTAATATTTTCAGCCGCGATCCTTGTCGCAATCATATTGCTGGTTCCGTTCAGCAGTCCTTCGATTGTATGTATTTCCGCTCCGGCTAAGCTGTACAGAGCTGTGTCCACAGTCGGGAGAGCAGCAGCTGCCGCTCCGCTGTATTTTATTGATCTTCCGGACGCTTCAGCAAGCTCGTGCAGATCGTCCCAGGCATAGGCAAGCGCTCCTTTACTGACGCAGACCACGTCCACCCCATGCTTTAACGATGACTGTATGAGCGGCAGGCCCGATCCTCCGGTTAATATATCAGTTTCTGCTGCATCAATGAATATATCAGCCTGGCTGTCCGCCCACAGCTGGTCTACATTTCTTGGCGGCAGCGAGCCGTCATCCACACGGCCGGTTTCCTCTTTTACTTCCAGCAGTTGTTTTAGATCCAGTCCGCCGCTATGCACTACAGCCCCGCTTCGGTCGAGCACAGCAGTAATTTTTATATGTACCCCGTACATGCGCTCCCATTCTTTTTCTTTATTCATCAATACACGGACCGCTGCTTGTCCAACAGCCCCAAACCCGGATAAAACAATATTCATGCATTTTCGCCCTCCCCCTGGCTTTAAAGCCCAGATGACTTTATTATACTAGAGAATTTTTCAGTAATGAGCACCTTTTTTGAATAACAATACGCAGGAGGTGTATAATTTTCTATGACCCAATTACCAGCAGGACGTGTCATATAAAGGAGAGATTTTCATGCCAGCATTTAAAGATATGCCTCTTTCAGTATTAAATTTATCCCCGGTAAACGAAGGGGAAACAGCGGGAGATTCATTTGCAAAAAGCCTCGAGCTGACTCAGCATGCCGAAAAACTCGGCTACAACCGCTTATGGGTCGCTGAGCACCATAACATGGAAGGGATCGCGAGCTCGGCTACTTCTGTACTACTCAGCTACCTGGCCGGAGGAACGTCAAGCATCCGTCTTGGCTCGGGAGGTATTATGCTTCCGAACCACGCCCCGCTCGCGATTGCTGAACAGTTCGGCACACTCGAAAGCCTGTATCCGGGACGCATTGATTTAGGTCTCGGACGGGCGCCGGGGACAGATCAAACGACAGCTGCAGCCCTCCGCCGTCATGTAAACAGCGGAGAAGACTTTCCAGCCCGTCTTGAAGAGCTGCAGAGGTATTTCCAGGATCCAGCTAATATGGCCATCCCTCCGCAGGTAAAAGCCGTGCCGGGCGCAGGCCTGGATATTCCAATCTGGCTGCTTGGCTCCAGCGGATTCAGTGCCCAGCTTGCCGGACAGTTGGGGCTTCCGTATGCATTCGCCGGCCACTTTGCAGCCGAGAATATGAAAGCAGCCCTGCAGCTGTATTTGGATTCTTTCCAGCCGTCTGAGGTACTGGATGAACCCTATGCCATGACCGGGATCAATGTGATCGCCGGGGAAACAGATGAGGAAGCCGACTACCTTGGTACTACAATGAAACAGCAGTTTCTCAGCTTAATACGCAATCGTCCGGGGAAAATACAGCCACCGGTAGAAGATATGGACGCACTCTGGACGTCCCAGGAAAAAGCGATGATGGCACGCTGGGACGCCGGCACGATCCAGGGCGGACCAGAATCCGTACGCCAGCAGCTCGAAGATTTTTCTTCGAGCGTTCCGGTTCATGAAATTATGATCAGCGGCAGTGTGTACGATCAGACGAAACGCCTTCGTTCCTATGAGCTCATTAAAGAGGTACAAAAACAATCAACCGCCACTACAGCTTCGATTTAATAAAAAAGGCCGCGCCTGTTCGCTTTACGGCAACAGGTGCGGCCTTTTTTTATTTCGGGCGTTCAAGCGTAAACAATTCCCCAAGCTTGGAATAATCATTTCCTGCCAGACGTGCGACCGGCTTCAGCTTATCGGGAAGAATATAATTGTGTTCACTGTCATATACGCCCTCGGAAACATGGATACATATAATTTCTGCAAATATGACATCCTGAGTAATTTTTCCTTCAGCATTTTGAAGCGGTACGTGCTTATGCAGCCGGCATTCAAAGCGGATATTTGCTTCTTCGATACCCGGTACTTCCACCATTCTGCTCGGCACCGTATGTAGAACAGTGTGCTCGAGTTCATTTTCCTCCGGCGGGAGCGTGGCTGCTGTAATGTTTAAATCCTCTACAATACCTTCATCGCTTATGTGTACCACCAATTCCCCGCGATCTAAAATATTTTTTGCACTGTCCTTTGGTTTCCCTTCTTTTCTCGTAATAGATATCATTAATACCGGCGGGTCCGGACTTACCGCATTAAAAAAGCTGAACGGTGCTGCGTTTAATGTTTCGTCTTCTGCCATTGTGGTGACAAAGGCTATCGGGCGGGGGATGACCGAACCGGTCAATAGCTTATACACTTCTTTTACCGGCAGATCATCTGGATGCAGTTCATGCATAGTATACAGTCTCCTTTTTTCGAATATTTTATACGTATTCCCCGCCAGAGTCCATTTCAAAAGAACTGCCGGAAATAATTTCCCTTGGAATTTTGCATGCAGTTGGTATAATAAAACAGTGCGTCTAAAGGAGAGTATAAACATGATAGGAAAAATTGCCTCTACGGCTGTATATGTAGAAGATCAGCAGCGGGCAAAAGAATTTTGGACAGAAAAAATAGGATTTGAGGTCCGGCGCGAAGACCCGCTTGGGCCAAACGCGTACCGGCTCGAGGTAGCAGCCCCTGGAGCGGAAACAGCACTGGCTATCTACCCTAAATCCTACGTTATGAACTGGCAGGAGCTGAAGCCATCAATTGTTTTTGAATGCGACAACGTGCACGCCTCCTACCAGTGGATGAAAGCCCAAAATATTGTTTTTGATGAAGAACCAACAGAGATAAATGGAATTACTTATGCAAGCTTTCGCGATGAAGACGATAATGTGTTTCTGTTAAAAAGCTGACAAGCGCTGCCGATACGGCAGTGCTTGTTTTATGCTTCCTTCCAGTCATCAGCAGTCATACCGTACACATCGACATCCTCGTAGCGGCTCCATTTCCAGACGTCCTGGCGCAGCGTGCCTTCATAACGCATGCCGATTCGCTTTAACACTCCGGCCGAAGCCTGATTTTTACTCATAACAGGAGCTGTCAGCCGGTTCGTTTTTAATGTGTGGAAGCTGAAGTCGCGTACCAGCGCCGCTGCTTCACTCATATAACCGTTCCCCCAGTAATCCGCCCCGAGCCAGTACCCAAGCTCGCCGCGGCGGTATTCAGGCTGCACGCGCACCGTAATGTTTCCCATTAATTCATCTTCATCTTTTTTAGTAACAGCAAACGGGAAACGGGAGCCTTCTTCCATCCAGGCTGGATGATGTCCGATCCACCACCGTGCATCTTCCTCTGTATACGGGTAGGGGAGCTCCAGGGTCGTTTTTGCAATACGGTAGTTGTTGGCAAGCTCTGCTAATACATCTATATCTTTTTCCGAAAAAGGCCTTAAAAGCAGCCGGCTGCTTTCTAGCTGCACGATGGTCCCTCCCTCTATGATTTTCTCATGGTCATCTCAGCCTGGCCCCGGTCAAAACGAAGGTTTGCAAATGCCCCGTTAATAAACGTCCACTGCGGGGGCATGTGGCCAATATCAGCGTCATACCAGACAGGAAGGCGGCCGCCGAACAGCTCCTTCAGGCTGTCCTCCATGGTAAAACCTTCTGTATCATTGTATCCTTCGGGCCGGCCCAGAAGTATGCCGGCAGCGTTGTCCAGCCACCCGGCCTGCTGCAGCTGCCAGAGGGAGCGGTGCATTTCTGCTGCATCCATGCCTGTAGATTCCAGGTACCAAATGACTTTTTCTGAACGCCACTCCTGTACCCGGTCCAGAGGAGTGCCGACAAGACGCGGGAGCGTATTCAGGCAACCGCCGAGCAGACGACCACTCAATTCATCCGTATTCGCCCCTTCAAGATGCTTCCAGGACGTCTTTGTATCGAGCACAAATCCTGAGCCGGGCTGCTCAAACGCCTTCTTCCAGGACGACTGATAATACGAGCTTGAGTGCTGATAAATGGCTTCGCCCAGCGGAGCTTTTAAAGCCCGTTCCCATTTTTTTGTCACGTCGTCCCAGATAGGCGCAGCCAGATCAAACAGATTCGTGCCATGAGCCGAAGCCGTTCCGGTCATCATCGTGTAGGCAAAGGCAAGTGTACTCGTATCAGAGTATCCTAGTATCCAGGTGGGCGGCAGTTCACGAAGCCATTCCCATTCCAGCAGGGGCAGAATATCTATAATTCTTTCCCCTCCCCACGGAGGCATCACTACTTGTACCTCCGGGTCTGCCAGTGCCATCATCAACTCCTCAGCTCTTTGAAAACGATCTGTACTTGCTGCCTTTTGCTGCCTCCAGGCCGTTTCTCCCACCCGTACGTGAAACCCTCTCGTACGGACTTTTTCTACTGCCTGCTGAAGCACCCCGTGTAAAGACGCAGGTACTCCGCTCGACGGAGCTGTTACATAAATGGTATCTCCCTTTTTTAGAGCTTCAGGGTACTTCATACTCCACCTGCTTTCTTTACCTGATTTTTTTCATAAGCACAGTGTGCCGCCATTTTTATTCAACAGAATATTGGGAAAAATTTTTAGCTGTGGTACAATAACCAAATATTATATTGAAGGTGGTCCTCATAAATGAAAGCTATTTTGCTGGGCCTTACAGCAGCCCTCTTTTTTTCTGTCACATTTGTTTTGAACCGTTCGATGGAGCTTTCCGGCGGCCACTGGACCTGGAGCGCGTCGCTTCGTTATTTTTTTATGCTGCCCATGCTTATCGCAATCGTCGGAGCACAGAAACGGCTTCGCCCCGTCTTTCATCATCTCCGCGCCCGTCCTTCCGAGTGGCTTCTTTGGAGCACAGTCGGTTTTGGACTCTTTTACGCCCCCATAGCCTTTTCCACCGTCTATGGTCCTGGCTGGCTTGTCGCCGCCACTTTTCAAATTACCATCATTGCCGGGTCGCTGCTTGTGCCTTTTTTACATAAAACATCCGGATCGAAGCAGCGCATCCCGCTCCAGAGCGTACTAATCTCTTTAGTGATTCTTGCGGGAGTGTTTATTATGCAGGCTGAACATGCTTCAGCGGTGCCGCTACTGAATGTCTGGCTCTGTGTTCTTCCCCTTCTGCTGGCTGCCTTTGCCTATCCGCTTGGCAACCGGAAAATGATGCACGTGGCCGGAAACGGACTCACTACTTTCCAGCGGGTGCTTGGCATGACTATTGCGAGCATGCCCTTTTGGATTATTTTAGCATTGTATGGAGCTTCCGTACACGGACTTCCCGGCAGGTCTCAGATTTCCCAGTCCTTCATCGTTGCTGTTTCCTCCGGAATCATTGCTACTGTCCTGTTTTTTTACGCCACAGAACTAGTGAAAAACGATACTGCTAAATTAGCTGGAGTCGAAGCGACTCAGTCTGGGGAAGTGCTGTTTGCCCTTATCGGTGAAATGCTTCTGCTTCATACAGCAGCACCTTCGGCCTTGACGTTCTCCGGCATTGCGCTCGTGCTCGCAGGCATGATTCTTCACAGCCTCCGCGCCGCCTTGGCAGCGAGGAAAATGAAAACTGCAGATATATAAGAAGCTCCGCCTGTTTCCAGGTGAAGCTTCTTTGTTTAATACAGCCTGATTTTTTTCAGATCAAAGGAAGGGATTAATTCTTCTTCCATCGCTCGTCCAAGCAGGGTTTCCACAGCGGCGTACCCGTCCTCACCAAGCTTGCGGGTGAATTCGTTAACATACAGCTCGATGTGGGACTGAGCCACCTCCGGTGACATCTCCTGAGCGTTTTCCATGACAAAATCACTTGATGCCTCCGGGTGCTCCCAGGCGTATTCCACAGAGCGCCGGGCATTATCTGCGAGCGCCTGCGTATCTAAATGGCGGCGGGCAATGATCGCTCCAAGCGGAATTGGGAATCCCGTGTCCCTTTCCCACCAGCTGCCCATATCCTCTACAAGCGACAGGCCATAATTATGGTACGTGAATCTGGCTTCATGAATGACAAGGCCGGCATCTATTTCGCCGTCCCGGACTGCCGGCATAATATCATCGAAAGGCATCACTTTAATTTCTCCAACACCTTCAGGAATCACTTTGGATGCCCATAAACGAAACAGCAGATAAGCTGTGGACCGTTCACTCGGAACCGCTACCGTTTTTCCGATCAAATGCTCGGGCGTTTTTTCGCCTTTTGTTAATACTAAAGGGCCGCAGCCGTACCCAAGGGCACCACCGCTCGGAAGAAGAGCATAATCTTCAAGCACCCACGGAAGAGCCGCGTAGGAAATTTTCATCACTTCCGGCCCTTCTTTGTTTGCAGCCCAATGGTTAGTGATATCAATGTCTGCAAATGTGACCTCCGGAGCTTCTGTATCTTTTAACAATCCATGCGTCCAGGCATGGAACACGAACGTGTCGTTCGGACACGGGGAAAAAGCTATTTTCATGATGATGTAACCTCCTGCAATATAAGTACAGCCGATCGCAGAGAATCCAGTGCTCCCGGTATGTTCCAGGCGTCCCTGTCTCTTGGCCCGACTTCATTTGATATGGCGCGTAATTCCATTACCGGAATTCCGAAATAGCTGGCGGCCACTGCCACGCCGTAGCCCTCCATTGCTTCTGCCGCAGCATCTTCATATAAAAACGCCCGCTGATTCACCGTTGCCTGTGTACCGGTTACGGTTGACACAGAAAGCACCGGGGCTTCAACAGCTGAAATCCCCTGTTCCGCAAGACGCCGGACTAACTCAGGCGTGTATTTTTTTTCTGCCTGGAAACGTGTCGGCCCCAGCCCAAGCTTTTCCAGCGGAGCAAATCCTTCCTCTGTTTCTGCCCCCATATCCGCGGCGACGATTTCGCTGGCTGCCACAATATCACCCAGCCAGGCTTTATCCGGAAATGCACCCGCAATACCGGCGTTTATAACTAGATCATAGTCTTGTTCAGCAAGCAGCAGCGATGTCCGGACACTCATCTGTGCTGCTCCGACACCGCCTACCTGCACCTCCCAGGCGTCTTCTGCCTCCACTGCTGCCTGCAGGGCTTCTTTTTCTGCCTCTACAGAAACCATTACCAGTACAGATGGTTTTTTCTCCATGCGCTTCCCTCCAAGCCATAATCAAGCTTCTGCTGCCCGCCTATAAAAAAGACACGAGCGCAGATGGCTCCTGTCATTTTATTATGAACCTTTTACCGCAAAATTTCCAGAAATGCGGTAACCACCGGCAGGGGAATTAACGCAGCTTCTCCCACTCCTCTTCGAGCATGCTCATCTCCACAAGAGACCAATAGGTGTTTCCTACAAGACGAAGATCCCGTTTTACCCCCTCGCGCTGAAAGCCGGCACGCTCATAGCAGCGCAAAGCGGAAGCGTTAAAATCAAAAACTCCGAGCGCCACCCGGTGCAGCTGCAATTCGTCAAAAGCGATCCGGCACACCTCCCGGACCATCCACTGCCCGAGACCCACACCGCGCATCGTTTCCTCTCCCACGAGCACCTTGCCTATCCGCCCGGAACGATCGTGGTAGTTAATGGCCCCAAGCGATATGTGACCGACGGGGACACCTGTCGTTTGATGCAGGGCAGTATAGACAAGCCGTTTAGGATTATCTCCCTCCTGCTGTCTGCGGTAATCATCGAGCTGCTCTGCATTCAGCGGGTATGTAAAAGCTTCTCCGCTCCACTGCTTTAAAAAATCGGCCGACGGCACCCACTCGATTAACCTGTCATAATGCTCCCGCTTAAAGGGTACCAGTTTCACCTCAGCAATCGCGTTATTCAATCCAGACACCTGCCCTGTGTTAATATTGTCTGTCTATCATATGCGATACAGATAACCGCCCGCAACCGTCTTCAAACAAAAAAACCGGCGCAGACAGCGCCGGTTTCACTTAAGATGCTTCTTCTTTATTTAAGGAGGCGAATACGTCTATCCCTTTAGCTTCGAGATATTCGATCGCTTTTCGCACAGGCAGCTTTCCGAGTCCGAATTCATGCTGAACCACTTCTTCGATTTCTTCAATCGACTGCAGATCTCTTTTTTCCGTAGTTCCGTCTGGATGATAAATGCGCATCCGGTTATTTTTCAGCGTAATGTTTCGCGTTGGCTGCCACATCTGCAGTCTCAACAGCGACATAAACATAGCGTCTTCCCGGTGGGAATGCTCTACCATATCGTTAAGATATTTCTGGCTTCTCGGCTGGTCAGCGTTAAATACCCACTGATCTTTTGTCAGCGTCCCTTTTATATATCGTTTAAATTCATACAACTGGTTTTCTTTATCCACCGGACTGATGACAATTTTTTCATCATGATACATATAAATATTCCGGTCGGACCTCTCCAGGCGCACCGGTGAAAAAATCGGTGCCGAAACGGCACAGTCCACGAGAATACGCTCGCCCTGCAGCCTGACAACAGTCGCAATGTGTTCCGGACCCATGTTAATGTTGTAAGCATCAAAGCCTAAATCCTGAAGTATAGCCGCCACCTTCTGATTAATGGTAAAACACGTTCCGCCGAACTTGTATTTTTCGAAATTATCGACAAAGCTCTGCGTGTCCGGCGTGTAATTTTTCCAGGAATTTTCCCGGTGGTATATTAGTTTGCTCGCATTTTCAAATGGAAAAGTAAACAAGTGAGCGTTCATAATTTTGGCCAGATAAGAAAAAGAAGGTTCCTCCACCGTCAAACGTAGGGATTTCAAATAGCGCTTCGTACTGCTTTTAACCATGTTCACCACTCCTATTTATCTGGATTATCTAAATATATCTTTTATTGTGTTCCTGCTTGGATTTTTATCATATCATTATTTTCTGAAAATTTCGAGTAATTAGAGGGTGATATAGAAATTACTTTGTCATATTTTCTATCATTACCCTTTCTTGTTTATATTATTCCTACGTATTTTTTCGATAAAACCTATTCAGAAGAAAAAATATGTTAAATAAATTCACATAAAATGAAAAAGAAGCCGTTTAACGACTTCTTTACTGCTTTGGCACACGTATTCCTAAAGCTGTTACAAAGCTGGCAGTGTAAATCAAAGCGAGAACACCGAAGGCCCATTCGACAGACACAGCCTGGCTTACTGCGGTGCTGAGCACCGGCCCGATACTGGCACCGATAAATAAAATAAATGTATACAGCGACGTTGCAACCCCTCTCACTTCAGCACCCACCTGGTTGATGAGCGCAATAATCGCAGGAACGATTAAACCAGCTCCGACCGTAAACAGTACGCTCCATGTTACAAGCAGCCATAAGCTGTCGGTCGCGATCATCAGCAAAAGTGAGAGCGCTCCGATACCGAGACCGGCGCGAAGGATAAACGGAGTGCCGACATGCCTGCTCCATTTCCCTGTGAAAAAAGCAACACTGATGCCTAGCAGCCCCGTGGCCCGGACGTATAAAATGTCGCCCTGGCTTAGTTGGAATGCGCTCTGCAGGTACTGCCCGAGCGAAGAATACATCCCCACAAAAACCATCAGCACCGAAAAAGTGACGATAAAGCAGAGCAGCAGGCTCTTGTTTCTGGCCGCCGTCTGCAGCTGCGAGAAAAAAGACGGCTTACTGCCCGTTTTTCCTTTCGACGGATCTACCGGAAGCAGACGCCACATTAAAATAAAGGTGAGCACATACACAACACCGAGCAGCAAAAAGGCCCAGTGCCAGCTGGCTGCCTGAATGGCGGCACTGCTCCACGTCTGCCCGAAAATCCCGGCAATTAAAAAGCCGGCGCTGATAAACCCGATAACCGAACCTCTCTTAGCCGGTGCAAACATATCTCCAATGTAAGCGAGAGCCACTGGAGAAAATGAAGCCGCCGCGAGTCCCTGGAGAGCCCGGCCGATAAGCAGAGCAGAAAAGGTCGGCACCCAACCGATCAGCAGGGTGACAACAGCGAGCACAAGCAGACCCGTTACGATCGTACGTTTTCTCCCCGCCCGTTCCGATAACGGTCCGTACAGCAGGCAGCCAGCTGCAAAAAAGATGGAAAAAACACTCCCTGCCCAGGCAGCTTCCCCGGCAGAAATGCGAAATGCTTCCGAAAAAGTTGGTATCAGCGGTATTGTCATGTACAAACTCGACATCACAATCAGCCCTGACCAGAACAAAAGCCCGGTCGTCAATCGTTCGGAGCGGAGTTCACTTGTTTCGTACTGCATATGCTTTTCCTTCTTTCAAGTGATATTTTTCCATTTTGGAATTTCGTTTCATTTCTTCCGGCAAAAGGAATAGAAACGAAGAAATTAAAGGAGGTAAATACTATGTATGACGCGATCGTAATCGGGAGCGGTTCGGCGGGCATGACCGCTGCAGGAAACTTAAACGGAGCCGGATGGAATACAGCAATAGTGGATGAACGTCCCTACGGCGGCACCTGCGCCCTGCGTGGATGCGACCCGAAGAAGGTGCTCATCCATGCTTCAGAGGTTCTCGACCAGGCCCAGCGCCTGCAAGGCCTTGGTCTTGAAGGCAATTTATCCATCCACTGGGAAGATTTAATGAATTTCAAGCGCACGTTCGTCCAGGGCGTGCCGGAAACTATCGAACAAAGCTTAAAAGACAGCGGGATCGACACCCTGCACGGACGCGCCCGTTTTATCGACCGGGAAACGATAGAAGTAGGTGGCCGCCATATTAAGAGTAAAAAATTCGTGCTCGCCACCGGCGCAAGCCCTGCCACTCTTCCGATTAAAGGATCTGAACATATGCTCAGCAGCGATGATTTTCTCGAACTCGATCAGCTGCCATCAAGCATTGTTTTTATCGGGGGCGGTTATATTTCCTTTGAATTTGCCCACCTTGCCAAACGGGCGGGAGCCGATGTTCATATTCTACAGCGCGGAGATCGTGCATTGAAAGGATTTGATACTGAGCTTGTCCAAAAGCTCATTGACTACTCCGAATCGATCGGTGTGCATGTACACCTGCATACCGAAGCAGACGAAATACGTCCCGAGAGTCAAGGCTATCAGGTTTATACGAATACAGAATACACCTTTTATGGCGATATTATCGTTCATGGCAGTGGCCGTACACCGAACGTACAAACGCTGGATCTGGAAAAAGCAGACGCTGCCTATAATAAAAAGCAGGGTGTGACTGTAAATGAATATCTGCAGAGCACGACCAATGAAAATATTTATGCTGCCGGCGACTGCGCCGATACAGCCGGCAGCCCGTTAACTCCATTAGCCGGCTTTGAGGCAGGCTGCGCATCCACCAACCTGCTCGAAAACAACAGTACGCCCATTCAATACGGACCGATCGCTTCTGCAGCATTCACCGTGCCCGGTTTAACAGCGGTAGGTCTGACAGGCGATGCTGCCTCCGCCCGCGGACTTTCTACAGTTACTGAAGACGTCAGCTCGTGGTTTACGTACAAGCATAAAAATGAAAAAACAGCTTTTGTAAAATTAATTATTGATAAAGAAAAAGATACCGTTGTTGGTGCCCACGCATTAAACAGCGATGCTGCCTCGTTCATTAACTATATGACGCTTGTCATCCAGCACGAAATCCCGGCGAGCTCTTTATCCCGGACGATGTTTGCTTACCCGACCAATGCTTCGGATCTTCAGTATTTCGTTTAGCTTTTCCTGGGAAAAAATACATGCCGGGCTTCAAAATGGTCATGACTGAGGTCGAGCAACCCGTATGAGAACATCGCCGCTTTACGCTTATCTGTCGGTGACCCCGGGTTAAACATCAATGTTTTTCCAGCATACCGCAGGTAAGGAATATGGGAATGACCGAAAATAATAATATCCTTTTGGCCGGGGGCAAACGCTTCTCCGGCCCTTTTTTCAGTTGTCCCTTTTTCGCCGTGCCCGTGCACGATACCTATACGCCACCCTTCAAGCACGACTTCCTCCTTTTCATTCACGATATCTTTCATATCGTCTCCGTCCACATTTCCATATACTCCCGTAAGCGGAGCATACTGTCTTAAATCTTCCCACACGCCCGGGTCCTGCCAGTCTCCGGCATGAATAATATAATCAGCCTCTGCAAACTCCTTATAAAGCTCCTCCGGCCACTTTTTTGCCTTTTTCGGCATATGGGTATCGGCAATCACCAGTATTCTCATCCAATCCTCCTCATAAAAAAGAGCTCCGAGTTTCTCGGAGCCCCGTCTCTGTTATTCCGGATATTCCTGTGCCTCTGTGGAATTATCGGCTGGCGTATTCGGCTTGCGCACAATTGCCATAATGCCTGCCACCACGAGCAGGACAAAATGAACAATTGCAAACAAGCTGACTGCTATAAAGCCCGCAATCGCCGCAAGGAAAAACAAAATGCCGGAAGCGACAGAGCGTTTATTGCGCTTCAACAGAAAGACGCCTATCACCGCCAGGATTGTTGCGACCGCTGAAAAGATAATCAGGCTGATTCCCAGATTTGTAGCCTGCGCAGCCACCTCCTGAGCATTCAGCGTCTCTCCTGTTCCTTCCTCCTGAATCATCTGATTTGCTTCCTCTATCGCAGAGACGTCCACAAATAGAAAAATAATTCCTAAAACGATGCCGAGGCCGCTTAAAACAGCCGCAATAATTCCAAGCACTTTTTCTGCCGTACGTTTCACCATAGGCGCACACTCCTCTTCATTTACTTTCAGTTATTTTGTTCCCTGTCTATACCGGGATTCAAACAACCTTCGTTAACCGGTTACGCTGATTTCTCTTTTTTTGAACATCCACACCGCAAACCCCATAAAAATCAGCCAGTACACAATCAGGACGACAACGGAAAAACCAAGCGTCATACTCTCCACCGGCGGTCCACCACTTGTAAAGTACTGATTCAGGTTCGTGTTTGCAAACAGCAGGTACTTCGGCCAGTCGTAGGCAATAGCCAGAGTACTTGTTACACCGGCGCCCACTACGTATAACAGAACACTGATGGCAATCGCCATCGCTTCACTCCGGAAAATGGCTGAAATGGCAAAAGCCAGTGTCGCAAGCATGACAAAATTCACTGAGCCGGTCAGGTAATCGATCGCAAGGGCAAGCACCTGCGGCCGTTGTTCGACCTCTCCGTCCGTGTAGATTAACTGGGTGGAAGGTTCACCAAATCCAAAGAAAAGAGCTCCCAGGATAAATGAGGCCCCGAAAAGCAGAGCGAGCATTGCAATAGCATAAAGGATCACTGTGAGGTATTTGGACGTTAGTATCTTAATCCTGGACGGCGGGCGGACCAGCAGCAGCTTAATAGTCCCGCTTTTAAACTCAGAGGAAATGATCGTAGCCGCTACAATAATAACAAAAATACTCAGCAGATCGAGCAGCCCTGCGTTCGTGCTCATGAACGACCAGACGCTTTCCCCTGTCGCGCTCTGCGGCGGGAGATCATTTTGAATACGGTATTCGTCTTCCGCAATTCTCTGCTCGTAGAACTCCGCTGCAGCCCCGCTGTCCTCGAGCGCCTGCTGATCTTCTTCAATCCGTTGCTCCAGCTGAGCTTTCCACTGCTCTTCAGACGGTAGCTCTTCCGCTGACGGCTGATTAGTGAGGGAATAAATAAGAACACCTACCACTCCGAGCAGCAGAATCGCCGTCATCACCCATGTACTGATACGCCAGAACAGCTTCATCCATTCGTTTTGAATCAGGCGGATCATGAGGAGCCCTCCTTCGACGTTGCTTGAAGAAACCGGTCTTCGAGCGTTTGTTTGTCTTCTTTTGCTTCGTAAAGGTCAAATCCGGCTTCTATGACATAGCGCAGCAGGGCAGGGACATTCTCTTTTTCTATGTAGATCGTCAGCCGTTGGTCTGCTTCTTCTATTTTCAGATCCGGATAAGCTTCTTTCACCACCTGCATGGCAGCCTCCAGCTTCTGCGGACCTACATCAATCTGGTAAGGAAGCTGGCGCCCTTCTTCTTCTGAGACGCGCTGATCTTCAATGTTAATCAGCTTACCGTCCTGGATAATTGCGAAACGGTCGCACATCAGCTCCATTTCTGAGAGCAAATGGCTCGAAACAAGCACAGCAAGCCCTTCCTCCTCGGCAAGCCGGCGCAGGTAAGCCCGAACCATTCGAATCCCTTCCGGGTCCAGGCCGTTAGTTGGCTCATCCAGAATCAGCAGCTTCGGCCGGTGCAAAAGCGCCTGGGCGATACCGAGCCGCTGCTTCATTCCTAACGAAAACGTCCGCACTTTTTTCTTTTTCACATGCTCCAGCTTTACAAGTCCGAGCAGTTCGTCAATGCGTTCGTGATCCACCTTGCCATTCATCCTGGCAAAATGGACCAGATTCTTTTCCGCTGTTAGATGATTGTACATTTCCGGGTTTTCCACGATGGCTCCAACCTGTTTAATCGCCTTCGCGTATGATTTTTGGATGCTGTACCCGTCGATAAGAATATCTCCGGACGAAATAGGGGCTAGTCCGACCATCATACGGATCGTCGTCGTTTTTCCCGCGCCGTTCGGTCCAAGAAAGCCAAAAACCTCTCCCGGCTCGACAGAGAATTTCAGATCTTGAATGATCTGTTTACCGTGAATACGCTTATGTACATCATTCACTTCTAAAATCGATGACATGGTTTCCTCTCCTTACTTATAGGCATTCAACCCGTTCATTTTCCTATTTTTGGAATGTATATGTCAATGTTTTCTTTCGTTTTTACGTAATACATGTCCTGGCGTTTCAAAAAGCCGGCGTCCGCTGTATACGGTACCGGCTTTAAGGGAAGCTTTCTTATTTACTGAATGTCAGCTGTTTTTTCCATCTGCGGCTGATCAGCTTGAAATTTTGATACCACTTCCGCGCTTCCTGCTCCTCGAGGTCCCATTCAGCCCCCGCTGCAAGAAACAGCTCAACTGCATCCTTCCAGCTGCTCCATCCTGCAGCATCGCTGTGAAAAAGCAGATAACCATCCGGCCGTACGAGCATAGATTCCCCCGGCCCAATTAATTGCCTGAATTCCCTGCTTAAATGCCTTTCACTCCAGCATAAAATATCATCAGGCTGTCCCATCGTCGGTGTCGGCGCGACTAACGCAGGCTGTACCATGCTGCCAAAATACGGCGCGGACTTACGAATCCACCTCTTAATAAACGCATATTCCTTATCAATCCGGCTGCCGCTTGTGCGCATCACAAATAAAAATTTTCCTTCCTGCAAATGCTCATATAACCTGGTTTTACGGTTCTCAAAATCCGTTAATGCTGCATCAGGCACTCTGTCTCCTGGATGCAGTACGCCTTCACGCCTGAGCTCTTCCTTCAACGGCGGTGCCGACGCCCGGTATCTCACAGACAAATGCGACAGTCGGCGGATAAAGGCCTCCGGGAGCTGTTCAATCATCTCCACCATTTTCAGCGTTCGGTTTCTTGCCTGCACAGCAATCGGCTTTTGCACAGTCAGGCTTCGAACCGTCCAATCCGTCGTCCGGTTAACTTTTCTTGCGACTGGAAGCCGTTCAGTCTCATATGACTTAAGCAGTGTTTCCGGGCAGGCCCTTGCACATACCATTCCAAGCTTCCAGCTTAAATTAATGCTGTCCTGGATGCCTAGATTCACACTCTGGCTTGTCATCGGGTGATGAGCATGTGCCGCTTCACCGACTAAAAACACGTCCCCTGCCCGAAACTCTTTTGCCTGATGAAACACAGCCTGCTTCGACTGCACCGTCACCGCCTTTTGCATTGACAACGGGCGGCCAGTGATTTTTTGATAGAGCCCCCGCAGAGAAGCTTCCGTATTTTTAAGGCGGGCGTCTGGGTTGTCGCGGTCGATCATCATGATTCTTGCCTGGTGACCGGGAAGGTCTGCGGCAAACATAATTCCTTTTTTATTAAACATCATGGACGGAGCATTGTTTGTCATCCGCTGCTCTGTATTAATATCTGCCATTATTAATTCAGAGCCGCCCTCCATTTTGCATTTAATGGAAGCAAGCTCCCTGACAACACTTTCAATCCCGTCGGCCCCGACGACATAATCAGCAATTATCCGCTCCTCCATATTATTTTTTTCGATTAACGCTTCTGTTTTTAAACCATTCTGCTTCAGCTGCGTAATGCGCGTGCCCCATTCCACAGATGTTTTCACTAACGCACGCTGCAGGACACGCTGTACATCACAGTTAGCGAGCGACAATACATATGGATACAAAGATTCTTCTTTCAAAAAATCGAAGGAGGGAGTAAAAATCTTTTTTCCTTCGTAATTGAATTCCAGTGAATGATAGGGTATACCTATCTCCAGCAATGGCTTTGTCAGTTTAATGCTTTCTAGCATTTCCAGCGTCCGCGCATATAGAAGCAGTGCTTTTGGTTCGTGGGCAGGGGACTTTTTAGCTTCAAGCAGTCGGACATTTACATCATAGCGTTCCAAAGCCCGTGCCAGCACAAGTCCTTCGATGCTTGTACCGGCGATAATAATATTCGTATGACTCGTAACCATCTCTCCAGCCCCCATCCTCTTAAAGCTCTTTATGCACTGTAACCCGTTTTGGTTCATACCCGATTTTTTTATAGAAGGCTTCTGCTATATAATTCTGTGCCAAATAGTCCAGCTCAAGCCTATCTGCCCCGTAGTCCCGCGCAGCATATTCCGCCTCTTTCATTAAAAAAGCTCCGACGCCCTGGCCCTGGTGTTGATCCTTCACTACAATCTGGTAAATGTAGCCGTAGTGCGAGGGACGTTTAAAATCGCTGCCTTTTTCTTTGCGAAGCTCAAGCCAGACGTACCCCAGCGGCTCTTCGTCTTCGACAGCGATAAAAAACATGTGGCAGTCGTCAGCGAGCTTTTTTTCAAAATATGATTGAGCCGACGGCTGATCATAAGGGAAGAAAAGTTCAGGATGAAGGTTTACGTGCCATTCGTGCAGTGACTGATTTAACTGGCTGAGCAGCACCGGGTCTTCTGTTCTTTTAATGTACATAACCACGCCCCCTATTCAATATCCTGCGCATTCTTTTTCCTTTGATACCTTCTTGTCTTACTTTTCCATATCCTTCTACGGCCATTAAAAAGATTCTCCGGACATGAGCAATCCAGGATTTTTACACATCTTCCGAACGAAGCTGTATAATCATGTTACCATTATTATACAAATTTTTGCGCGTAATTTCGTTGTTCACGATATTTTATGTTAAAGTATAAAAGGTTTATGCTTTTAACCTCGTCTAGTAATGGGAGGACACAACATGTTTTCAATGGTCGCAATTGACTTGGACGGCACTCTTTTAAACAGCGAAAACCAATTAGATGACAAAACGATACAAACACTTGAAACAGCGGCCGGAAATGGCCTTGATATCGTTATTGCTACAGGCAGAGCCCACTTTGACGTATGGAATATACTTAAAAACACTTCTCTTCACCCGTGGGTGATTTCTGCGAACGGGGCTGCTGTTCATTCTCCCGCCCGTGAGTTGTATATCTCTGTGCCACTTCCAAAGGAGACAGGGATGGAAGTACTTTCATGGCTGCATCAGCACGAATTCTATTATGAAGCGTTTACAGAAAAAGCAATCTACACTCCCCACAACAGCCGGGAGCTGCTTCAAATCGAGCAGGACCGTATTAAAAGCGCCAATCCTCATGCAGATACAGCTTCCATGCAGAAGGCAGCGGAACGGCAGTACAGCCAAACTGGATTTTCTTTTATTGAAAGCTATCTCGATCTGCATGATATGAACGTTTCCCTGTATAATATTTTGGCGGTCTCTTTCATCGAAGAAAAGCGCCAGACAGGCATTGACCACTTTAAAAACCGGGAAGATTTAACCCTCGTTACTTCAGGTGATCATAATTTTGAGGTTGAACATACGGGAGCTTCGAAGGGGCTTGCGCTTGAAAGACTTGCTACAGAGCTTGCTGTACCGTTAAAAGATACTGCCGCCATCGGAGACAATTACAATGATATCAGTATGCTAAAAACAGCCGGCTATGCCGTCGCTATCGGAAACGCTGTGGATGAAGTCAAAACCATTAGCGACCATATTGTTGGCACAAACGACGAGCACGGCGTTGCGGAAGCTATTACATACATGCTGAATTCTTAAACGATGCATTTTTTCATCTGTCTTTATCATACCACGTGCTGAAACATTTTCGTCTTTCTTTTCAAAATATAAACAGAGGCGCTGAAACTTCACTGCATAAGCCGGGTTCCGAAGAATTTCTTTGGATCCCGGCTTTTTTCATAAAAAAATCCCGTGCCTGAAAAGGCACGGGTGCAAGTTGTGAGTGGATGATGCATAAAATTAAAATTGGTGATTGCGCAAACGGTGATACTGCTTACGCTTCTTCTTGCGGTACTTTATAGCCGAGTCCTTCTGCAATGCGGCGTCCGTAGTCTGGATCCGCTTTGTAGAAGATTTCTAATTGACGTTTAATAATTTCATCCTTGCGGACTGGTTTCATGTGGCCCACAAATGCATCAACGAGACGCTGCTTTTCGTCCTCGCTCATCATGCGGTACAGGTCGCCTGCCTGCGTGTAGTGATCGTCGTCAGGATAAGGTGTGCTTGCAACCTTGCCTTCTACATCAAACGGGCTGATTTCTGCTGCCGCGTCTTCAGTAGGACCACCGTAGCTGTTCGGTTCATAGTTTTTCGAACCGCCGCCGTTGTCATCTGTACGCATAAAGCCGTCACGCTGATAGTTGTTTGTCCCGCTTACTGGTTTGTTAACCGGAATCTGCTCATGGTTCGCCCCTACGCGGTAACGGTGAGCGTCGGAGTAAGAGAAAAGACGTCCCTGCAGCATTTTATCTGGAGAAGCCTCAATGCCAGGTACGAAGTGTCCCGGAGAAAACGCAGCCTGCTCTACTTCTGCGAAGTAGTTCTCAGGATTTTTGTTTAATGTCATACGGCCGACTTCAATACGTGGATAGTCTTCCTTCGACCAGATTTTAGTTACATCAAACGGATCCCATTTGTACGTGAGTGCTTCTTCATAAGGCATGATCTGTACATACAGTGTCCAGGAAGGATAATCTCCTGCTTCAATAGCATTGAATAGATCTTCTGTATGATAGTCCGGGTTTTCCCCAGCTATTTGATTTGCTGTTGGCTCGTCAAGGTTTTTAACGCCCTGATCACTGACAAAGTGGTATTTTACCCAGAATGCTTCTCCCTGGTCGTTGACCCACTTAAATGTGTGACTGCCGTAGCCATTCATGTGGCGCCACGTTGCCGGAATACCACGGTCACCGTGCAGATACGTGATCTGGTGCAGCGACTCTGGAGAAAGGGACCAGAAGTCAAATGCCATATCCGGATCTTTCAGGTGCGTCTGCGGGTCGCGTTTTTGTGTGTGGATGAAATCCGGGAATTTAATAGCGTCACGAATAAAGAAGATTGGCGTATTGTTACCTACGAGGTCGTAGTTACCTTCTTCTGTATAGAATTTCACGGAGAAACCGCGCGGGTCACGTACTGTGTCCGCTGAACCGGATTCGCCCGCCACTGTGGAAAAGCGGATGAACATTGGTGTTTCTTTGCCTTTTTCGCTTAAGAAATCAGCTTTGGTATATTTAGAAATTTCATCGTTTGTCACTTCAAATACACCATGAGCACCGCCGCCTTTTGCGTGAACGACACGCTCAGGAATGCGCTCGCGGTTAAAGTGAGCAAGTTTTTCTAAAAGGTGTACGTCCTGAATAAGAGTGGGACCTCTGGTGCCTGCTGTCAACGAGTTCTGGTTATCTCCTACTGGAGCACCTGAACCGGTTGTTTGTACATTTTTACGATCAGCCATGCTTTCATCACCTCTTAATTATTTTCATATTCCATATGATAACATATCCCACATAAAAATCAATATTATTTTATAACAATTTTAATCTGGGAAATAGCTTTTCAAACCTTTCACACCTTAAAAACAGCTTAAACCCTTCAAAAACCATTATTTCTATCGACTCAATTGAATATCTGCCTCTTCAATTGAAAATCACAGCGGCTCTCCGGCGTTCTGAGCAAAAGAGCAGGCCGATTCGTTTAGTAAACGTGCTCTTGCTCTTTTTATCGGCTTTATTTCAAAAATTCTCTGACTTCTTCTACGAATCGTTCATGCTCTTCAACGTTTATGCCGTGACCCGAATGTTCATATTCCACAAACCGGCACGAAGGAATCAGATCAGCTATTTCCCTCCCGTATTCCGGCGGATTCAGGCCGTCGTATTTTCCGCTGATCACAAGTGAGTCCGCTTCTACAAAAGGAAGCTGGTCCCGGAAGTCAAACCCCTTTAAAGCATCAGACGCTGCCTGCTCTTCTTCGGCATTCAGCTCGACAGCACGGTCTTCGATCTGCTTTGACCAATCCTGTACCTTGCCAATATCATGATAGATATACATCGAGGCTTTATTTAGTTTTTCACGGTGGGAAAGACCGCTCAGCTCGGCTTCATGCTCAGCAAACAAGCGCGCCGTGGAAGACGTTTTTCCATGTGCTTTCGGTGCTGTTAACACAAGTTTCGCCACTCTTTTTGGAGCTTCAACAGCTACACCCTGAGCTATATAGCTCCCCATTGAAACACCGACCAGGTGAGCTGATTCAATACTGAGCTCATCCATCATGTGCAGTACGTCCTGTATATGATCTTCCAATGTATATGCTTCAGGCTTGTCTGACCTGCCGTGCCCTCTCATATCAAGTGCTATAACGCGAAATTGGTCTTTCAACTGATCCATTTCACGTTCAAACATCGTGTGATCTCCAGTCAGTCCGTGCAGAAAAATAACAGGATATCCCTGGCCCGCTTCTTTATAATACAAAGTGACTTTGTCCGCACTGCTCATCGTCGACATCTCTTCCATCCCTTCTAAATATCACATTGGGAAAATTGTACCATAAGATATTTCCGGGGTGTTAGTTGAACGTTGCTCTAGTCAATCCTCGCTTGTGAAATACCCCTCATTTAACGCTTCATGCCACCAATGAGCAAAAATTTCTTCTGCAGCAGGGCTGCTGTTTTTCCATGTCTGTGCCCGGTTCTCCACGTCCTGCGGCCGGACACCGTTTTTTCTCCAGGAAGCTCCGTTGGTAAAAATATTCTGTCCCATAGCCTGCATCCGGTCAAGCGAACGGGCAAAGTCTGCCTCGGTACTCTTTTCCTTTTCAAATTCACGCCATCTTTCCATGTACCAACGCCCGAGCTCAGTCGGAAGCCTGCTTTTTATCTTTTCCGCTGCCTGCCATTCCCTTTCTTCCTGATCTTTTTTACCCTCTTCGTTATACGCAAACGTATCGCCGGCATATATTTCCACCAGGTCGTGTATCAACAGCATTTCCACTACTTTCGCAATGTCCATATCCGGATCAACCTCCCGATACAAAAGCAGGGCATACATGCATAAATGCCAGCTGTGCTCTGCGTCGTTCTCCCGGTCGCCATCCTTCTTTAATGAAGCACGCTGAATGGATTTCATTTCGTCAAACAGTTCCAGTGTTTCTAAAATAGAAAATAGCCTGGCATTCACGGCCCAACCTCCTTATACAACCTGTTTTCTTTCTTCAAACTATTGTACACTAACATTAGATGGAAAAAAGATACATTAAGGAAAGCGGGGAATGATCATTATGAATCCCAGGCAGCTGTCAGCTTTGCTTACTGCACCCCGAAAAACGTACCGGCAATTAAGCGATCATCCAAAGCTTCACTCCACCGCCCTTTGGATCGTTATCATTGCCGGAATGTCTCAGGCCTTTGCACAAAACACCCGGGAAACGGCACCGCTTGAAACGGATTCCGCTTTTTTTACGTTTCTGGCAGCAACCGGTATTATCGCCGCGTTCCTTATATTTCAAATTGTCACTTTTTACTTGAATGGACTGATCCTAAAGCTCGTTATTTTGATATTCCAGGGCAGTATGAACGCCCGGGAAGCCCGGACTATTTACGGACTCTCCCTTTTTCCGCAGGCTATCATTTTCCCCCTCATTTGTTTACTATACATCGGACAACTTGCGGGCAATGATGACACGGCTACGATGCTTACAGCCATCGCCGGGGTTCTCACAGCCGCTGCTTCTATTTGGACTATTGTCACCCAGGTGAATTTAATTTCCGCCGCTGCCGGCTTCTCCGGCGGTAAAGCGTTCGGGGCATTTGTAGTGTTTGCCCTGTTACTGACGCTTCTCATTTTTATTATAGTTATGCTTTTAGCTTTGATAGCTATTTTCTTCTTCGGCGTCTTCTCCAGTTAATCAACTAAAACAGCTGCGTTTTAAAATAGACGCAGCTGTTCGTAATTAACTGTTTTGTAAACCTTGCCACGACCTCCCGTTACTTCTCCCGGACCGTAAAATTCCGAAGCTGTAACTCCCAGAAGCCGGACAGGATCTCCCCCGGAGACCCCTTCCTCGAGTAAAAGACGCAGAGCCTCGAGGAGCTCCGCACGATCATTGCTCGGGTGCTCGAGCGTGGACCGGCGGGTTATCTGCTGAAAATCAGCAAATTTTATTTTCAGCACAATACATTTGGCTCTTATGCCGTCCTTTTTCAGCCTGGCCAGCACCTGATCAAGCAGCTCTTCAATGACTGGAAGCATATCCTGCACAAGCAGAAGGTCCTGCGAAAGCGTCGTCTCTTTTCCGAGCGATTTCCGCTCCCTTTCCGGATTCACCAGACGTTCGTCGATTCCCCGGGCCTGACGGTAAAAAACATGACCCTGCTTATGAAACAATTCCACGAGCCTTGCTTCGCTCAGCTGCTGCAGGTCTTCCCCGGTTGCGATGCCGAGTGAATCAAATTTTCGTTTGGTTACCTTTCCCACTCCGCGAAAATCACCAATGGAAAGAGCCTTTACGAAAGCATCCGCCCGGTCTGGAGTAATAACTGTCAGACCATCCGGCTTATCATAATCCGAAGCCGTCTTTGCAAGAAATTTATTATATGAAACACCGGCAGAGGCAGTGAGACCGGTCTTTTGATAAATTCTTTTCCGTATCTCTTTAGCTGCGAGCGTAGCGGACGGGAGGTTCCAGTGGTTTTCTGTCACATCGAGATAAGCCTCATCCAGGGAAAGAGGCTCCACCAAATCTGTGCAGTCATGAAAGATGGCCATAATTTCACGCGAAACCTCTCTGTATTTCTCCATGTTCCCTTTAATAAAAATGGCCTCCGGGCACCTTCGGTAGGCTTCGTAGGAAGACATAGCGGAATGAATACCGTACGGCCTCGCTTCGTAGGAGCATGTAGCCACGACACCTCTTGACCAGGGAGAACCTCCGACTACTAGAGGCTTGTTCCGTAAACGGGGCTGGTCGCGCTGTTCAATGGCTGCAAAAAAAGCGTCCATATCAATATGAATAATCTTCCGGAGCTTTTGTTCCTCCTGCTTCATTTCCTACGCCCCCTTATACGCGCAGTTTTCTGTTCCTTCTATTATAGCGGACAATACCTCTTTTCACAAACGTACGTTCTTATTCAATAGTATTCTACGGCCTGGCCCTCTGTCCTCTCCATTGCGTTCTCCGGCACTTTGGTATACTATCATAATCGTATAAATACAAAGGCGCCGCGGTACACCCACACCCGATTGGAGGAATATATATGAATTATGAAGTTCAGATTTTTACCCAGCCAAACTGCTCCTCCTGTGCTAAAGTAAAAGGCTGGTTTCAGGAAAACCGTATTTCTTTTATTGAAAAAGATATCGTCAATGACCCACAGGCGAACCAGGAGTTCGGTGCATTAAACGAAAAATTCGTTCCCATTACTATTATTGTTACGGACGACAAAAGATATCAGGTCGTCGGTCCAAATCTGAAAAAAATAAAAACGCTTGTTACTACCGTCGGAATATCCGGCCAAAGCAATTAATGCTAACGGCATTCAGCACTGGTTTTAAGCCAGTGCTTTTTTATATTTATTGAACAAGATCCTTTAGGCCCCGCTGTTCAAATAAAGATGCTTGCGGTTATGCCTCCCGGGGTAAATACCTATAACAGCAGGAATTTGCAGCGAAGGGAGGAAGATTCGTGCCTACAGTGCTTTTTATCGTAACGATAATTATTGCCGGAATGGTTTTAGCTTCTATTGGGTTCTATTTCCTTCGTAAATTTTACGACAAATTATGAAGAAGGACCGTTCACCGCGTGAACCGTCCTTCTTTTGGCATTTCAATATTTTTGTTTTTCGCAGCCAGTTTCTCCAGAAACAATGCTTCGTCTTTCGGTGCAATATGCTGATGACGATTTCCCTCCTGGTAAATCACCTTCAGCCTTTCCGGGGTTGCCCCCTTAATCCATCCGGGCACCTCTTCCACCCGTTGAATAGAGTCATAAGGAATACGCAGCCGGATTAAAAGAGAGGCGTGGACTGCCAGATGCTCTTCGTGCAATTCATATTTTGTGAAAAATACAATCTGTGTCACTAAAATGATAATAACCGCATCAATTACAGCTCTCAGGATGGTCCCCGGCCCTCCATCATACATAAACAGAGCCTGAAAAATAGAATACCCCAGCAGCACAATAGCTATGACCGCAAAGGCGGACAGCAGTCTGCTTCCTTTCGCTCGAAACACCATTATCCGGTCTCCTCTAGTTTTTTTTATCAGAATCGTTTGGTTTCAACCCGTACTTATAAACAATAGGCATAAGAACCATTAAAAGCATCGAATTCGTAAACAGCGGAAGAAAGATTTCGTGAGCTTCCATTACGACCCCGATAAATGAAACAATCAATACCGGCGCCGTTGCCACCAGTATGGTAATTAGTTCGCGTTTTGCACTCCACAGCTGTCTGCTGTCCGCTATTGATAAAATGAGCATCCAGTACACCATGAACGCAAGCGGCATCATGGCATCGATAAGAGGCTGATCCAGCACAAAAAAGAAGACCAGACGCACAGCCGATAGTATAGCTAAAATAACAATAATTAATTGACGAAATGACGACTCCAAGATGTATTCGCTCCCTATTCCCTGCTTTTTGCCGTTCTCGGCTTTACTGTAAACAACGCAAACCCCAGAATCATCCCTATTACATATTTCATCATGCTGTTCTTCCTTCCATTAAGGACGGAATTCCAGATAGACACCGTTTGGATCCTGCACAGTCTCCGTCTCTTCCGCTCCCTGAATAACTACTTTTTCAAGTTCGAAGGCACGCTTTTCCTCCCAGGCAGGCACTAGCGCTTCTGCACCCAGAACGGTCAGCCAGTCGTGTGAATCATAAGGCTCGGGACTGGTAATGAGGACAGACTGCACCTTCTCTTTTCCTCCAATAGGAAGCTCTTCCGCCCAATCAAGCTGAATCTTCGGCCCGGTAGGCGGCTGTAGGAAGGTTCTTCTTTCTTTTTTGTTGATCCCCCATCCATGTTCCTTTGCACGCCGAAGAATACCGGCATGTTCTTCCCCATTTACACGATAGCCAAAGTAGCCGAACGTATCCATTCTTCCTGCGCCAAAGGTGACCCTCACCTGGCCGAGACTCATTTCTATCATCCGGAACGTTAACCCTTTATGGCGGAAGTCATCCCACCCAATAGGCGGGTCATACCGTTTAATACGATAATTTTCCAGGGCAAAGCGCCCTACTACTTCAAATCCATGACTGCTGTAAAAAGCTTCTGTTTCTTCTACCTCTGTTGTCCAAAAATGGTAATGGAATAGTTCCACATTGTTCACCTCTACTGCCCTTCTGCAGGCTGACTGCACTCGTGCCGAAAATAGCAATTGTGTTCTGCTTCTATGGCTGGTTTGCTTTTTTGGGCGTCCCCTGATGGAAAACAAGCTCCCAGCTGGAGGCCGTCTTCCGCCATATAGAACTGCGCAGCGAAGTCCCCAGCTCGCTCGTTACGGTATAGGTTGCCAGGTACAAATGCTCCGAAAGCGGTTTTGTTTTATAGTCAGCCACCGTTCTATGGACGGGACGCTCCTCCTCTAAACCACAAATCACATCTTCCCGGGTAAAAATCCGGCCGGATGCTCCGATTTCCTGGAAATCCTTTGCCAGCAGCCGGCTCACTTCCACAGCCGACCGCCGGATACTTGGCTTTAGCAGGTCTTCCTCGAGCTGGCGTATGTCTTCCATCAGTCTTCACCCTCCTTATGTATGCGACCTGACCATACGTAAAAACCCGTATCTACATCAAATGATACGGGTTTTTCCACAGGTTTTTCAACTTTTATTCATTAAATTTCTAATTTACTTTATTTTGCGATTCTACTTTATCATGCAATTGGGAATTAGGTCCGGCTTGAAGCATATAACTGCCTCCATCATGACCTATTATATTCTTCACTTCTTTGGCAGTCTGAATAATTTTTTCAAGGTTGATACCAGTTGCTATCCCCATCTCCTCCAGCATATGCACTACATCCTCTGTAGGGACATTTCCAGTAGCTCCCGGCGCATAGGGACATCCCCCCAGCCCTGCTATTGAGCTGTCAAAACGACGTATTCCCTGTTCCATGCCCGCAGCCATATTAGCTAACGCAAGCCCTCTTGTGTTGTGCAAGTGCATCGAAAATGTCATATCGGGAAAAGCAGCCTGCAAATCCTGAAGCATATGATGTACCTGTTTAGGATTTGCCATACCGGTTGTATCTGCCAGGGATACTTCCTGAACATTCATTTGTTGATACCTCTTGAGTATTGGATATAATTGCTTTTCAGTTACTCTTCCTTCATACGGACAGCCAAAAGCTACTGAAATCGATCCACCAACGGTTACTTTTTCTTTTTCTGCCAGCTCTGCGATTGGTTCCAATTTTTTTTGAGCTTCTTCCACCGTAGCATTTGCATTCGACAAGCTATGGGAATCCGTCGCTGACAGCATCAGCTTCAACTTTTTAATGCCTGCGCCAATGGCTCGTTCTGCCCCTTTTACATTAGGCACTAATGCCCTCATTTTCATCGTGGATATGTTCTGGACAGCCTGTACCACCTCTTCAGCGTCTTTTAATTGTGGAATCGCTTTAGGATGCACAAAAGAGGTCACTTCCATGGAGGAAACCCCCGTTTCGGCTAACTTACGGATTATCTCTATTTTTTTCTCTGTAGGAATCCATTCGTCTTCGGCCTGAAAACCATCCCGGGGAGCAACTTCACACAGTTCGATTGAGTCAGGGTATCTGGTCTCTGCCATTTAAATCACTCCTTCTTCTTTTAAGCTTTGAATATCCTCTTCAGACAACCCAAGACCTTCTCCCAGAATTTCTTCATTGTGCTCTCCCAAATCCGGGGCCCGGTGACGAATACTGCCGGGCGTTTTCGAAAATTTCGGTACTACTCCTGGAATCTTAACGCTGCCGAGGCGTGGATGTTCAATCTCCACAATATTTTCCCGGGCTTGATAGTGGGGGTCGTTGAAAATGTCTTCTATTGTATAAATAGGACTGACCGGCACACCATATTCATCCAACTTATCCATTAACTCTTTTTGAGTATGAATTTTTATCCAGCCCGAAACAATTTTTTGCACCTCATCGTCATGCTCGAGACGCACTGCGTTAGTATAATAACGATCATCCTCCAGCATATCTTTTCTGCCCATCGCTTCTGCAAGCCGGTCGAACGTAGAATCTGTGCTGCATACCAATACGACAAATTTATCGTCTTTGGTACCATACGTCCCTGCTGGGCTGGAATGACCGGACAGCCCCGGGCTGCGCTCGCGCACTTTATTATTCTGATCATACTCAGCTACCAGAAATTCCAGCATACGAAACATTGACTCGTATAAGCCCATATCAATCGACTGTCCTTCTCCGTCTTCGTTAACATCACGGTGGTAGAGAGCGCTTACAGTTGCCAGAGCAATATAAATCCCAGTAATGTAATCAAGCAGGGAATATGCAGGGCTTACCGGTGGACGGTCTGGGAAACCGGAAATGCCTGTATGTCCGCTGAAGGCCGTTCCTGGTGTTCCAAAACCAGCCTTTGAGCTGTAAGGGCCGGTCTGGCCGTATCCCGAAACCCGGGACAAAATAATTTCAGGGTTTTGTTTCTTCATTTCCTCGTAGCCAATCCCCCATTTTTCCAGCGTACCGGGACGGAAATTTTCTATAACTACATCGGATTTAGCAATTAACTTTTTTAATACTTCTTTTCCTTTTTCCGTACGGATATCAAGTGTTAATGATTTCTTATTCCGTGCAAGACCCGGCCAGCGCAGAGGTTCCTCGTCTTTCCAAGGCCCAACTGTACGAAGAGTGTCCCCTTTGCCAGGGATCTCCACCTTTGTCACTTCTGCGCCAAAGTCAGCCAGCAGCGTAGCACCGAAAGGCGCCGCAATCATCGTTGATAAATCCAAAATTTTAATTCCTTCTAATGGCCCACTCATGTTCATTTTTAACTCCTCCTATTAGATCGATCTAATAAATTAAAAAAAATATAACCTAATTTTCCTTAATATTTATTTTCAGGTACTGCAAATGATTCCGCATGGATTTTTCGGCTTTTTTTCCTTCTCCATTTTTTATATGACGGAATATTTCTTCGTGTTCTTGTTGGGCTTGTTTATATCTTTCTTTATTTTCCATCATTTTACTGCGCATCTTATAGATCATTTCTAAATTCGATTTCATCATTGTTACAAAAACAAAGTTTCCAGAGGCTTCTGCTATCGAAAGATGAAAGCTTTTATCCACATTAGTGTCTATTTGAATCGATTTCATGTTTTTCTCTATTTCCTCAAGTTGTTCTAATGTCGCTCTTTCACTGGCTAACCGGGCAATATTAGGCTCAAGTGTTTCTCTTGCCTCAATGAAATGCAGAATCGCTGTTTGTTCCATTGCTTTTACAGGATCATAATTGAAGTCCTGCTGCTGATAAATACTTTGTAAATATCGGCCTCCCCCTATTCGGGAAACGATAATACCCTTTGATTCAAGAACGCGAAAAGCTTCTCTCAGAGACGTCCTGCTGCAGCACAGTCTTTCGGCAAGCATCCTTTCAGCCGGCAGTTTGTCGCCTGGAAGCATAGTTCCTTCTTCTATCAGCCGCAACAGTTCTTCTTCAATAAACTCATACTTTCTTTTTTTAGTTTGGTTTTCGATTCTAACTCATACTCCCTGGAAAACATAATATTGGGCTAACCAATTTACTTAATTGTAAACGTTATCTTTTTATTAGTCAATAAAAACCGGCTTTCGCCGGTTCATTTATTATTAGACTTCAAAGGAGCTTCCATACTTTTAATCAATTCAATTGGCACCTGACCTGGAGCTGAACTTCCCTTCCCAATGCCGAAAGTAAATAAAGAGCCTGTTTTCCATCCGGCGAGTCTGGTTATTGCTCCGTCAGAGCCCATAGCCATAGTAACCACCGGAATAGCAAGTTCATCATTTGTTTTCTCTGTCACCTGCAAAACAGTCAAGACGTCAGTCATATTATTGGGCATCACTGCCAGCTTAGCTATGTCTGCTTTGTTATTACTCGCTTTATGAAGCTTAGCCAGCATTTCCTCTTCATTAGGAGTTTGATGAAAGTTGTGAAAAGATAATATTAATTTCACATTGTTTTTCGCCGCATTTTTTTGAACCTCTTCGATATACTCCTGATTATTTTCTAATTCATAATCTATGAAATCTATGTGGCGGGTAGCACAGACTTTTTTTATCAACTCAATTTTATCATTTTCATTTAATTCGATCTTTTGTCCACCCTCGTATATAGAACGAATCGTGAACAACAAAGGAACCTCTCCAATTTCTTTTCTTACCTGTTCAAGGACCTCTAATACTTTTTTAAAGTCACCAATATCTTCAAAAAAATCTGCCCGCCATTCAATCAGATCTGGTTCTTTTTGAATAATGTGCTTTGTTTCGTCAAGCAGCTCGTTTTCACTTATTCCTATAAGCGGAACACATACACATGGACGTTCGTTTGTTAACAACGTATTTCTCACTTTTAATTCTTTCACCATAGAAACCCCCTTCTTCTATTGTCCATTGTAGCCGATTGTAATTTTCATTACTATCAATGCCCGCACAATTTAAACAAGCCGGAGTGTCTGCTAGCTGCACTCCGGCTGAATTATTAACCCGGGAATCACTCTGTACCATTCCCTGCATATTAGCTTTCGCCGCTAAAAACAGTATTTTTGACGTATTGTTTAGCAGTTTGCAAGCATTTTTTTGCGTGATTTTCATACCCCAATTCTTTTGCCCGCCGGCTATGGGGAATTTCCAGAGAATACGGTACATTGGGCGTATTCCGGAGCAGCCCGGAAATATCTGCGGCACCTTCACCAACATACGGTCTTTCTTCCCGGAGAATCCTTGTCATTTCCTCTTGAGAAGAAGGCTCGACTCCCGGTGCATCACATAAATGCATGTAATGGAACCACTCTCTTGGCAACTCGCTTAATTCTTCCGCTTTATCTCCTGCTCTATAAAAGTGATGGGCATCAATCATCAGACCCGCATTTTTCTTATCTGCTTTTTTTAATATCTCTACCGTTTCTGAAAGGTTCGTTATGCTGGCTATCGGAACATATTCCAAATCTACAGTTAAATTGTACTGATTTGCGAGGTCACATATCTTTGAAAACTGCTCTAGGGCAAAGTCTTCGTCATCTACCCATATACTGCTTAATACATGCTTGCCACCAAGTTCAGCTGCAACTTCAAAGGCCGGTTCGTAATTTTTATAATCAATGCCTTTATCCACTTTCGCCAATTCGATATCCAACAGTTCGAGGCCTGTTTCCTGTAAAGCTTTTTTAGTCTTTTTGTACATTTCCCGATTGTTGGCTAAATCGTAGTTTTTCTCATCGGGCAGCCCCATATAGATAGGACGCATACTAACATAATCAAAACCGGCTTTTGCAGCTAAATATGTCAGTTCTGGCGGGCTATATTCTAAAGCTGTTAAATGTGCTAAAGAGAACTTCGGCTCCATATTATGCCTCCTATATTAAATTAGATCGATCTAATTTATAGTTCAAACACCCTCATGGTGAACTTTTTTTCCAGGCGAATAGATATCCATGATGTTCCAGTGTCCATCTGTCGGTACCGGCTCGTTAATCATAGCAACATCAATGACTACAGGCTTTTCACTGGCCAAAGCTTCCTTCAGAGCCGGTTTGAATTCTTCCGCTTTTTCAATTTTAATTCCTTCTATCCCGTATCCCCGGGCTATTGCTGCATAATCCGGCGTGTAGCTTTCGCCATCCCGCTCGAAAACGGTTCCGTAGGTAGTGCCAAAGTGTGCCTTTTCCAATCCTGCTATCGTTCCGTATGAAGAATTGTTCATTACTACCCATACCACCGGAATATTCTCTTCCACTGCTGTAGCCATAAGTGCAGGGTTTTGACCAAATCCTCCGTCTCCTACGAGAGAAATAACTTTTTTATCCGGAGCTGCCACCTTCGCTCCTAACGCTGCTGGTGCACCGAAGCCCATCGTGGCGTAACCTCCTGGGGTTAATACCGAACCTGCTTCATAAATTGGGAACTGTTGGCCCATGCCGTTTTTGTTCCAGCCTACATCTGTAGTAATATAAGCATCTTTAGGTACCACGTTTCTCACTTCAGCTAAAATCCGCTGAGGGACCATTGGGAAACGATCATCCTCTACGAGCTTTTGATTAGCTTCGTTAAACGAACGTTTATACTCTTTAATCTCTTTTTTCAATTCGGCGTTTTCTTTACCTTCCGGCAGTTCTTCCTTCGCTGCTTTAATTAATGCCTGCAATGCTTGTTTGAGATCAGCTACTGCCCCAATCTCCACCGGGTAGTTGCGACCGATTTCTGAAGAATCAATATCGATGTGTATCAATTTTGTTGGAGGAAACTGGAACGTATACTCTCCCTCCCAGGAACTGCTGTCAGCTTCAGCAAACCTTGTGCCAAGAGCCATTATCCAATCTGCATTTCTAGTTTTCTCATTAATAAATTGTGTTCCCCAGAATCCGGTCATGCCAAGTGTTAAATCGTCATCGTCTGACATAGCGCCTTTACCCATCAAAGAATGAGAAACTGGCAGGCCTAAATGATTGGCAAACTCCCGGAGTTCATCTGAGGCATCGGCTAGCATGATGCCGCCGCCAACGTGGAGCAACGGCTGTTCTGCCTGGATTAGCTTCTGCACAATTTCTCTTGCTGTATCTTCATCCAAAGAAGGCTTCTGGAGTTTTTTCGTATGGCGTTTTTGCTGTTCAAATAAAGACTCCTCAATTTCTTTAGAAAACATATCCATCGGTACAGACACTAAAACCGGACCAGGATTGCCGCTTTCTGCCAATTGGAAAGCTTTTTCCATAATTTCCGGGAGCAGATCCTCGCGATCTACTCTCCAGGCTCTTTTAACAAATGGACGGTAAACTTCATATTGAGAAGCATCGGCATGCATATTCATTTCCTGGTGCGGATGCTTACCATAGTAATGAGAAGGTACATCTCCTGCAATAACAACCATTGGAATCGAATCCAGAGCAGCATTTGCTACTCCGGTAGAGGCGTTGGTAAGTCCTGGCCCTACGTGGCTTAATAAAACAGAAGTCTCGTTCTTCGCACGGGCATAGCCGTCTGCCATATGAGCAGCAATTTGTTCATGGCGAACATTCACGAATTTCACCGACGTTTTCTCGAGTTCAGCCAGTACTGCGATATTTGTATGTCCGCATAAGCCAAATACGTGTTCAACTCCGCGGGTTTCCAGATATTTAGCTAACAGATTAGAAACTAATTTTTTCATTTTATTTTTCCTCCCCGAATTGAAGAATTATTTTCCCTTGTTTTCCTGAAAGAGCTTCGTCATAAGCCTGCTGATAGTCATGAAAAGGAAATATTTTAGAAATCACCGGTTCTACGTTCAAGGCTGAGGCTTTGAGATACTCCATCGTTTGCGTAAAATCATCAGGCACATTATAAATAATGGAGCCGTACAGGGTTATTTCTTTACGCACAAGTGTTGTAACGGACAATTGTGCTTCAGGAGTCATGCCTACGCAAACGATCTCACCCCCCGGCTTAACAATATCTATGCTTTGTTCAAACGACGACTTCGTCCCTGCCGCTTCGATAACAATATCGAAATAACTGTTTTTAACCTCTTCGGGATAGTTTACTTTTACCGATTCATAATTACTTTTTACTTTCCGAAGCTTGTCTTCGTTTATGTCAACAGCACTGACATTTCCGCCCAGATAATCAGCTAAAGCAAGTGCGAGCATTCCTTCTGTTCCACAGCCTATGACAGCTACCTTTTTCTTTTCATTTACTGTCACTTTTTTTAAAGCATGAACAATTACTGCCAGAGGCTCAATCAGTATCGCCCGTTTATCAGTAATGCCGGGGTCTACAGGCATGACATATTTACTGTCAATGACTACTTCCTCCGCAAATCCACCGTCCGCATTGATTCCAAGAGATTTTTTATATGGGCAGATATTGGTTTTCCCCTGCAGACAATATTCGCATTCTCCGCAATACGTATTAGGCTGTACGATTACACGTTCTCCTGTGGAGTAAGGACTTGTCGTTCCTGTTTCTTCAATAATTCCTAAAATTTCGTGCCCGGGGCGAACCGGATAATCAGCGTGCGGTAGTTTACCGTTATACACACTAAGATCCGAACCACAGATACCTCCGTAAATAATTTTCAGGCGCACATCATTTTCATTTAAAATCTCTTGATCATTTTCTACTATTTTTAGCCGGGAAGGACTCTCCAGTGTTAAACCATTCATATTTGCACCTCCACTCCATATCTTCTTTATTCATTGGCAGGCAGACGCAGGACCACCATCTTCATTTCAGTCATTTCTTCTATGGCAAACCTTGGGCCTTCTCTTCCAATACCACTATTTTTCACGCCGCCGTATGGCCAGTGATCCAGCCGGAAGTTCGAGGTCCCATTGATAATTACGCCGCCCGCTTCAATTTGATGGGCCACTTTATAAGCAAGATCGATATTTTTAGTAAACACCCCTGTTTGAAGACCAAATTCAGAGTCGTTAGACCAGGTGATCGCTTCATCGATATCGTCATAAGGAATAACGCTTATGAGCGGTCCGAAAACTTCTTCACACACCACTTTATCTTCATGCTTAGGATTCAACAGCACAGTTGGAGTGATCGTAGCCCCGTCCTGCACTCCCCCTGTTAAAAGTTCAGCCCCTCCATCTACAGCTTCATCTATCCAGGATTTCACCCGGTTTGCTGCATTTTCATCTACAAGAGAGCCTATATCAGTGGCAGCGTCCAAAGGATCCCCTAATTGAAGCTGTTCCACGTTCGTTTTTAGTGCTTCTGAAAATTCATTCATTGCCGAACGGTGCACATAAATACGCTGCACTGAAATACAGCTTTGACCCGAGTTACTATTACCGGTTTTAGCACTCATTTTTGCGGCTTCCTGAATGTCAGCGTCATGATGGACTATCGTAGCAGCATTGCCTCCAAGTTCAAGTAGAACCTTTTTCATTCCCGCTGTATCACAAATATTTCTACTCGCTTTGGTCCCTCCCGTGAAGGAAATAACATTCACCCGATTATCCTGCACAATTTTCTGCCCAATTTCGACGCCGCCTAAAAGCATATGAACCGCATTTCCCGGAAGCCCCGCCCGCAGCATCAAATCTAACAACGCTGTAGCGATCAACGCTGTCTGGGGAGCGGGCTTTAAAATAGTGACATTTCCCCCGGCGAACGCTGGGCCAATTTTATGACAGACAAGGTTGAGCGGAGCGTTAAATGGCGTAATAGCGGCGATGACTCCTACCGGAACCCGGTACGTGGATGCCATGGCCGTCGTTCCACGTTCTGATGCGTCCCCTGGTATAGTTTCCCCGTGCAGCCGTTTCGCTTCTTCCCCTGAAAGTTCCAGCGTTTCAATCGAGCGGGAAACTTCATCTCTAGTATTTTTAAGAGGCTTGCCCAGTTCTTCAGCAATTAGTTTGGCGAACGTTTCCTTCTCTTCTTCAAGCAGTAGTGCAGCTGCTTTTAAAATTTTCGCCCGCTTACCAGAAGGAATAGACTCAATTGCTTTTTTGTCTTTATAAGCTGCCTGGAGAGCTTTTTCAACATCTTCGAGGCTTGCGGTATATTGGCTTCCAATACTTTTTCCATTGTAAGGGTTATAAATCGTTTCTTTTGTAGTTTCATTCTTCAACCAATGGTTTTCAATAAAAGGCTGAGCTAATAATTCCTGCATCCCTTTCACCTCGTTTTATTAGATCGATCTAATAAACATTCATTTAAAAACAGCTTTCGCTGTTAGTATAGATCGATCTAAAATTATAATTTGTAAACATTATCATTATGATACGATAGATATATTAAAACATCAACCATTTTTTTAGCTTAAAAGGGGATCTACTCATGCGCCTTGTCATTTATTCACTATTAGTGATTCTTTATATTGCCTTTCAATTTGTTGATATACCGGGCGAAGTTATTATTTTAGGCGTTCTTGCCAATATTGTTATTTTGCTTTCATTTTTCTATGCCCGAGGTTTATTTTTTTATTCCGGACTCATTTTCTACACTATTGGTACACTGTTGTTTATATTAAATGACCTCTCCTTAAATGCTTATTTTTCCTCATTTACGACGATGATGAGTATTCTCGCATTTTTTTACATGCTTCCTTTTTTAAATTCCTTGATACAGGTGGGCAAATACGATAGAAATCTCCGAAAATTTATTGAGCAGGGCGTTAAAAACATAAAGCATTTATATAAGCGGAGTTTCTTTGTTTGCCATGTGCTTGGATTATTTTTAAACATAGCTACTTTTTCTGTTTTGATGCGTACACTTGATGGCACTTTTAAAAATACCTCGAAACGTGTAAAAAGCAAGTTCTATACCCAAAACTTGCTGCGAGCTTACGCCTTGTGCCTGGCATGGAGCCCGCTGGAAATTATGGTGATTACAGCTTTAAACATAACTGGCCAGGAATATATTCATGTATTTCCAGCCATTGCTTCCATTGTGATGGTCGTAATCGTATTTGATATTGCTGCTTCATCTCTTAAATTTCCTTCTGTTACTTTTCCTCAGAACCAGGAAAGTTCTTCCTCCGCTTCTCTCATCAGGCGAAAAATTTTTAGTTTAATACTTTTGCTGGCTCTGTTGGTTTCCTGTGTAAGTATTACAAGCGGATGGACTGGTTATGATTACTTGTTTACTTTAGTTTTATTCATTGCTCCTGTATCTTTTTTTTGGTCAATAATTATTCGAAGGCTGCGAAGATATACCATTTTTGCCGTAAAACAATGGCAGAACCGCACCAAAGGCATGGCCAATTTCTTTTTTATGTTTTTAAGTGCCGGTTTATTTGTTCAGATGCTTGCAGAAACTCCTGTTTTTGATACGTTGCAGTACGCCTTTACCGCTCTGCATGACCAGGTATTTTATTTCTATTTGGCGATAGGCATTTATTTCATCGTTTCAAGCTTTGTAGGCTTTCACCCGCTGGTTTCGGTAATTCTTCTCTCAGAAATTATCGCCCCCTCCCTGCCGGATTTAAGCCCTGTACCTTTAGCTTTAGTATTAATAGTGAGCAGCTTAAGTCCGGTTATGTACAGTCCCTTTAATATTTCGGTTTCCCTGGTGGGAAACTATTTAAATGTGAACCCTTACCGATTAGGCCTGTGGAACCTGCCGTTTGCTTCGGGCTATATTCTTTTCACTATCGTCATCGCTTACTGCTTACAGCTGTTTATATGATATAGTTGTAAGTGACAGCAAACATGTATTATAATCGCGGTACATTTTAAAACGAATTCAATACAAATGAAAGAGTGCAGATATTATGACAGAGCGATCTTTACGAGAAAAAAGCATAGTGTTCATCGGCTTTATGGGAGTGGGTAAAACTACTGTCGGAAGACTAGTCGCTAAGAAGCTTTACAGAAGCTTTGTTGATATCGACGAAGAAATAGAAAAGGAATATGGCATGCCTGTTCCTGAAGTATTTAAATTAATCGGCGAACCCGCTTTTCGTGAGAAGGAAAAAGAGTTGGTCCGCAAGTATTCCACACAAAGCTTAAAGGTGATTTCTTTAGGCGGGGGTGCTTTCATGCAGGAAGAAATCCGCAACCTCTGCCTAAACAACTGCACTGTCTTTTATTTAGATATGTCCTGGGACTCCTGGAAGGAAAGGCTGCACCTCATAATGGGCAACCGGCCGGTTCTGCAGGGAAAGAGCATAGAGGAAATAGAAGAATTATTTTATAAGCGGCAGGGCACTTACGCCGATCATAATTCTAAAATCACCATCGATCAGCTGCCGGCGGAAGATGTAGCTGATTATTTAACAGACTCACTAAAAATGGCCTGGGATATGTACGATTAAACGACTTCTCCATGAGAAGCCGTTTTTTATTTTGGGAGTGGAAATGTTGATTTTCTCACGATTAATTCTGGTTCAAGAATAATTCTTTTCCTGTCTCTTTCATCGCTTTCAAGCTGTTCTTTCAATAAGGCAGCTGCCCGGGCTCCTATTTCTTTTGGGTAGGAGGAAACTGTGGTTAAAGCAGGATAGGAAAGGGCCTCCGCTTCCGGCACGTCATCAAAACCTACTACTGCTACATCTTTACCTGGAGTTTTCCCCTGGTTCCTAAGTTCTTCAAGTACACCAAAAGCTACTGTGTCATTAAAGCAAAAAACCGCAGTAGGCTGTTTACCCTTATTGAATATGCTTTTAATTGCATGTACGCCTCCATTTCGATCTGTTGTTCCTGCTTCAATTAAAGAGGTATCAAGTTCTTTACCCCATTCTTTATAGGCTTTCATGTATCCATTTTCTCTATCCTTCCAGGCCAGTGACTCTGCTCCTCCCCCTACAAAAGCAATCTTTCTATGGCCTTCCTCGAGCAAATGTTTTGTAGCCAGGTAAGCCCCGCGCTCATAATCAACTCCAACGTAGTCGCTTACCAAACCATCAATTTCCCGAACTGCTAAAACCAACGGAAGCTGCCATTTATTCAGAGAATCGATATCAGTCATGGAAGTATCTGAAACCGGGCATAATATAACGCCTCCTACACGATTCTCCATCATTGTAGAAAGAAGCTTCCGCTGTTTTTCTTCAGAATCAAATGTTGTTCCAAGCAGGATTGTATATCCTTCTTTTTCCAGCGTTTCATGCACTCCTACTAAAAGCTCTGAATAAAATGGGTTTGAAATATCCGTAATAATTAAGCCTATAGTAGTTGACCGCTGCTCTCTTAAGTTTGCTGCTACCCGGTCGTAAACATAGCCTAATTCTTCCATGGATTGAAGAACTTTTTCTCTTGTTGGTTTAGATATACTCGGACTGTTCCGGACAATCAAAGAAGCCGTAGCCCGCGATACTCCCGCATGCTCTGCCACCTGCTTTAACGTGACTCGTTTTTTGTTCAATGCCTTCACCCTCTTACATCCGTCATTAACAATCTAACTATTATAATGAAGCAGGTGCTGAATACCTGTCAATTCAGCACCTGCTTCATTAGTAAAGGAAGGCAGGAAAACCTGCCTTCCTTTTACGATAAATACTCTTCTACGGCGTCCAGGGCTTTTTCTTTATCTTCACCTTCTGCTAAAAGATAAACTCTTTCCCCATTTTCCAAACGAGTTGACACAAGCCCTAAAAAGCTTTTCAAATTAATTTCCTGTACGTTACCTTCTGATGCTTTTCTTAAATAAACCTCCGCTTTGAACGGCTGCAGCAAATTACTTAATTCACTGATAGTCTGCTTGCTGTCAATGTTTACAATAACTTCTCTCATTATTTTGCTCCTTTACTCTCCGAGGAATACTGTGGTCAGCTGTGGAATAAAGATAATAATCATCAACGTTGCCAGCATGGCAACGAAAAACGGTAAGACCGCTTTGGATAATGACTGCATTGAAAGACCTGATATTCCTGAGCCTACAAATAAATTCACTCCTAAAGGCGGTGTAATAAAGCCAATCGCCAGATTGACGACCATAATAATACCGAAATGCACCGGATCGTAACCAATTTCTGTCGCGATAGGAAGCAATAACGGGGTTAGTATAATGATGGCGGCCAGAGTATCCATGAAACAGCCAATAATCAATAAAATCAGGGTGATAAGTAAAATAATAACTATAGTGTTATTAGATATACCCAGTAAGAAGTCAGCGATCTGTCCTGGTATTTGTGCGATAGTCATCAATTGGCCAAAAGCAGTAGCTGCTCCTACAATGATCAACACTGTAGCTGTAGTCAAGGCTGCATCAGCCATTACTTTAGGCATGTCTTTGATTTTCAATTCTTTATATAAGAACATTCCTGCAATAATACCATAAATGGCAGCTACCGCTGCAGCTTCTGTGGGAGTGAAAATACCACCGTATATTCCTCCGAGTATAATGATTGGAATTAAAAGAGCCCACTTGGCATCCCAAACTGACCTGCCAAACTCTTTTATGTCAAAGGGAACACCATTTCCCACGTACCCTTGTTTTTTGGAATAGTAAAAGGCATAGACCATTAAACCGGCTGCTACCACAATGCCCGGGATAATCCCCCCTATAAATAAGTCTCCTACCGAAGCTCCGCCAGTAACACCGTACATTACCATTGGAATACTTGGAGGGATAATCACCCCTAAAGAACCAGCTGCAGCTACTAACGCAGTAGCAAATTTTTTATCATATCCCATTCGTACCATCGAGGGGATCATGATTCCTCCAATAGCTGCTACAGTGGCAGGGCCCGAACCGGAAATAGCCGCAAAAAACATGCAGGTGATAATTGTGGCCATGGCAAAGCCACCGGTTTTATTACCAACAAGCGTTTCGGCTACATGAAACAGCCGCGCAGACACACCGCCTTTACTCATAACCTCTCCGGCCAGGATAAAAAACGGAACTGCCATTATGGCAAAGGAATCCACAGAAGTTATCAGTGATTGAGCAAGAAATTCTGGAGGCAGCACCTGGGTGCTTATTAGCACAATCAATGAAGCAATCGCCAATGCTATTCCGATCGGTACACTTAACGCCAGCAGGACTGCAAAGCTTCCAAAAAGTACTGTAGCTGTCATACTCCCTCTCCTTTCTTTTTATACTGACCTGATGCGGATCGTTGATCTGGCATTGCCTCTTCCTCTTCTATACCATAGTTATCCGTCATACGGTCACTTATGATTTCTCTTTCGTCTACATTGTGTCCCTTCAGATACTTTATTTGTTTAATAATCTGCTGCATAATACGAACAGCCGTAAGCAGCATCCCTACAGGAGCAGCCAGATATACCGCTCCCATTGGAGCACCTAATGAAGGCGAGAGCTGCCCCCACCCAAATATTTGAAAGGAAATGCCTAAACCGTATACTGCAATACTTACCGCAAAAAGCAAAAAGATGATATTTGATACCATGTTGAGTACAACTTTTCCTTTTTCCTTTAACAACAGCAATACTACATCTACTTTAATATGACGCTGTTTCTTTACTCCATAGCTTACTCCTACAAAAACCAGCCATATGAAGCAATACCGCGCCAGTTCCTCCGACCAGCCAAGCGAACTGCCCAGGATAAACCTCATGAAAATTTGAACACCAATTATTCCAAGCATTACTGTACTTAGAACTATTAGTAGAACTTCTTCGATATGGCGGTCCAGCCATTTGACTATTTTCATCCTGCTTCACCTCCTGCTCTGTTAATTTCCAGCTTCTTCAGCCCGGCTTCTAATACGATCTAATTCTTCACTTCCGTGCTCTTCCGTAAATGTGTCATATACCGGCTGGGCTGCTTCTGCAAAATTCTCTCTTTCACTATCCGATAATTCAGTCACCGTCACTCCCTGCTCTTCCAGAAAATCAATTCCTTCTTCGCTTTCTTCTTCATTCAAATCTCTTTGATATTCCTTTGCTTCGTCCGCCGCTTCCTCCACTATCGTTTTTTCTTCATCGGACAGTGAATCCCAAAAAGGCTTACTAAGGGCAAATAAGCTCGCATTATACACGTGATTAGTTTCCGTTAAATATGGCTGCACCTCATAAAAGTTGTCATTCACTACGTTTCCTACCGGGTTTTCCTGGCCATCTACCGTTCCCTGCTCCAGCCCAACGTAGAGCTCTGTGTAACTCATCGGTGTTGGATTCGCTCCGAGTTCACTCCAAAGCTGCAGGTGCAGATCATTTTCCAATGTCCGGATATCAAGCCCCTGTACATCTTCCAAAGAATCGATTTCGCGTTGACTGTTTGTTAATTGCCTGAAACCATTTTCCCAATAGTTAAGTCCAACGAGGTTCTGCTCCGGTAATTCTTCCAGTAGACCCTCCCCGATAGAACTATCCAGCGTTTCATGAGCTGTTTCACGGTCCTCGAATAAATAAGGCAGATCAAAAAGATTAAAAATAGGTGCAAACTGCGCTATCGGTCCAGTAGAGACCGTGGTTCCCTGAATTGTATTGAGCTGCATGCCCTCCAATACCTGCCGGTCGCCCCCAAGCACTCCACTCGGATAAACTTCAACGTCTATTTCGCCATTAGTTTCTTCTTCCACAATTTCTTGAAACTCATATAATCCCTGTGTTAACGATCTGTCTTCTGAAGTTGCTACAGCCAATCTCATTTTTTTTGGCTCATCACTTTGATTTCCAGAAACTTCTGGAGAACAGCCGGAAATTAAAAATGCTCCAGCGGCCACAGTTAAACCTAACCCCATTTTCTTCACATTTACGCCTCCCCATATTAGTAAGCGCATACATTATCGCCTTTTTATTAGATCGATCCAATAAGTAGATCGATCTAACTAATTAACAACAGTCTACAGGAAGCGCTTTCAAATTTCAATGCAAAATTTTATCAAATGTTTTTTCATATGTTTTGCAGCAATTAGAAAGATAAAAAACACCAACATCCTTAAATGCTGGTGTTTTCATATTATTCATCTGCATTAATCGTATTATCACGCTGCAGCTTCCACTCTTTAAAGTCATCGAGGTCTTTTTGTACCTGCTTGAACACAAACGAAATAACCGCTGCGTCATCAATCAGGCCGCCCGGGAGAAAGTCCGGAATCAAATCGATGGGAGAAACGAAATAGATCAGTCCTGCAATGATGGCTACAATCGATTTGTAGGGCGCATGCTGGTACTCTTTTTTCCACCAGGCACGAAGCATTTCAAGCATCAGCTGCAGCTCCTGCCACACGTTTTTCAGCGGACTCTGATTTTCGTCCGCTTTTTCTCTCGCCTGCCGCAGCAGTTTTTCCGTTTCTTTTGGGTCTTTCGCATATTTTTTCGCCCGCGGATTCAGGCGCTTTAATCGGTCCTTCAACGTTGATTCATCAATGTTTTTCTTCTTTAAAAAGCTCCGCCGCTTTTTATCTTTTGCCATGTGCCCAGCTCCTTTATTAATTAATACAGCTATGTACCGCTTCTCCGGAGAAAAACAGATGCCCCCGGAAAAGCTTTCACGCAGGACAGGATCTGTTATTCCAGACGATCCCTGTCCCGCTGCTTGATTTCTTTTCGGTATTCTTCCATTTCTTCCTTCGACGGAAGTGTTCTTGCTTTCATGTTATATTCCATCCGAAGCTTCGGTGCGTTTTCGCCTTTTCCAAACGTGCGCTCTTCTGTACGCTGAACCTGCGACTTGTCCTGATTCTGCAGGTCCCGTACCAGCTGGCCGATGTCTTTAGACAGGTCACGGAAAATCACGTGCGTTCACCTCACTTTTCGGCTTTGTTTTTATTCTGTGCTGTCGCCTGCTGCTCTTCACTTTCAGTCTGCTGCTTTTCTTCAAGCTGTTCTACCCGTTCAAGCAGCCGCTGATTTTCTTCTTCGAGCCCTTTTGCCTTGGACGAATAATGCGGGTCTGTTTCCCACCAGTCGATGCCCATTTCTTTAGCTTTATCTACTGAGGCGACGACCAGGCGGATTTTAATGGTCAGCAGTTCCACATCCGCAATATTTACTTTAATGTCTCCAGCAATGACGACACCTTTGTCCAATACTGTCTCCAGAATGTCAACAAGGCCGCCGGACGGTCTCTCCATGTGATCGGGTGCTGATCGTTGTACAGGTTGTTCAGCCATAATATATTCCCTTCTTTCAAGCCTATTTTGAAGCTTACAGTAAGTTCCCTAAAGGTCCAAGATCAATGTTCAGATCTTCCGCTGTAAGGCCAAAGATTTCCTTCATTTCTTCCATTTTATCTTCCAGCTGCATGAGCGCTACACCAAGCTGCTCGACTTGTTCCTCTGTTAAATCTCCGCCTTCAACTCTGCGCATTGCCTGGCGTTCCACCAGCTCACGCAGCAGCTCCACCACCGTCATCACCAGCTGGGTGAGCCCTTCTTCTGCTTTGTCGGGATCCAGTGATATGCGTCCGGTCGGCTGCTGGGCTTGTGTTACTTGCGGGTTACTATTTTCCATCAGTGTTCGGCCTCCTTTATTCGACTTGGGAAGGTTCTGAAGAATTAGAAACAAATTCTTTCTGCGTCTTCAATTCCGACTGTCGCAGGGTTTCGACAGAAGCGATCAGTACGCGTAAATCCAAATAAACAAGATCTATCCCTGCAATGGATATCGTTATATCGCCCTGGAGTACGACCCCTTTATCAAGTACGGAGTCCAAGACATCGAGCAGGGAAACTTCCCGGTTTTTAAGAGTGTCCTGGGGCATTTTGCTCCCTCCTGTCTGTCAGGCCTGAGAAATGAAATGCCGGCCACGGGCCTGTACACTCTAAATCCATTCCGGTCTCTTCTGCTTCTTCTTTTGCCTGGCGCTGTTCAATTAATTGAATAAACGCCTCCCGGTTTTTCGAGTGAATCAGGTATACGGCGTTCCAAGCCATTTCTTTTTCCCGGTCTGTGACACGCTTTTCCCAATTCTTTTTTATTTCTGTGCCTTCGCTCCAGGCAGCTAACTCATCATGAAATGATTGGCAGTGCTTCTCAATCTGCTCGTCTGCCTGCGCTTCAATGAACTGGTCCATTTTCTTTTTCTCAAAAAAGCGCCGGCCAGCCGGCATCGCTTCAAGCTCTGCTTCTTTCGCCTGAATTTCCTCGCTGTTCTGCACGACGGCTTCAGTGAACAATTGCTGATCAGCGTAAGTTTTGACGTTCCATTCTTCTTTGCCTTCCAAATAAGAAAGCTGAGCCGTTACGCTCTCCTGGTATTTTTCAATCATTTCCGCAAGATTTGCTTCCTGCTCGAAAATCGTGCCGAATTTTAACGGGATCGTGGTATAGCGATCATGCAGCTGGTTCATCGTTTCATGATGGTGAAAGGCTTTAGCCTGCAGCCATTCCATTTTTTCTACATTCTTCTGCAGTTGTTCCTGGGAAAATTCTTCTTCCGGAACATGAGTAACTACTGCAGTGATACTGCCATGTTCAATAAAGCTGATATTATTGTCCGGCTCCATACCTTCCATCGGCTCCATAGGATCTTCCTCATATTCGCTGGTGGGAATCAAGGCATACAAATACAAAAGAGCCGGAGCGCCCGAGTTTGTCTGCACTGCCGGTTCACTCCTTTAATCCTTTTCCTCTAACTCTTCCCGTAATTCTTCCTGTTCAATCTGCTTCGCTCTGCGATACCGCTGCAGCAGCTCTTCCTCCTGCTCTGTGAAGGCATCCTCAGAAATTTCTTCCATTTCGTACATGATCTGCAGATTGGCCAGTTTCTTTTGAATCTGGCGGACGTCAAAATATTCCTTATCCGCCTCTTCCTTTACTTTTTTACCAGCCCAGACGACAGTATCAAGCGGCCAGGTAAATAATTTATGAATCATACGCTGTTCCCCGCTTTTATTTTCAGGTCAATAAAGTTGTATGCCGGCCACGGGCCCGTATACTTGAAATCAGCGTGTTCATTCCATTCATTAAAAATCTCGTTTACTTTTGCATCAAAAGCTTCTTCGTTTTCCTTATCTATTAAAAAAGCGGCATTCAACAGCATCCGCTCATTGATTACTTCGTTACTTTTAGCTGCATTGGCAATCTCTGCGAGCGGCTGAAAAACCTCTTCCTCAAAGCGCTCGTGCAGCCTGATCATGAATTTTTGCGCTGATTCTCCGAGCTGCATACGCTCGTAATAGCTGGCGTTTTTGCCTTTCGTATCCGTTTTTTTGCGCAGGTCTTCCATTCCCGGTTCCTGGCGGATTTGTTCATTCAGCCATTCTTTTTTTCCGATGATTTTAAGTCCAACTTCCATTTTGCCGCGGATCTTCGGAAAAATTTCTTCAAACTGATCCTGCAGCTTTTCCATTAGAGCAAAGACTTCTTTCTGGTCCTCAAGGACGTTCCCAAAACTCATCGGAATGACATCGTATTCTTCCATTACTCTGGCCACTGTATCTTGATGAGCCCGCAGGTTTTTCCTCGTTGGATCATAAATCTGCATCGGAGCTTCCGCTACCACCATCGCTTCCTGCCCGCGCTGGAGGGTATAGATTTTTCGCTCTTTTCCCTCAAGTTCCACGGTGCCGAAGGTAGGCTTTTCAGTAGTTTCAATAACTCCAAACATATAAATTCCCACGGTTACTTGCCTCCTAGACCTTTTTCAACTCTTCCTTCATTCTTTTTTGTGCTTCGCTGACATCTTCTCCCTGAATATTTTCCAGGAAATAATGCCCCATCACATCAAAAAACAATTGTTGAAAATCGTCATTTTTTACATCTATTTTAACATCATGCTCCGAGCTTAACATCGCAGTCATAACAGCGAGCCGGAAGCTTGGGACATGCGTATCGTTTTCCCTGCTCGTGGATTTCGCCCAATCCAGTGCTTTAATAATGGTTTCAGCTTCTTTTTCACTGATGGAAGCTCTTTCTGTCAGGATAGAAACCTGGGCTTCCTTATTCGGATCCTCCACCGGAATTGTAATCATTCTATCAAGGAGAGCATCCTGGGATTTATGCACACCGGCATATTCTTCCGGATTGCTTGTGAAAATTGCTTTAAAATTCGGGTGCACGGTAATAAAGCTTTCGTTACGCTGAGTGCCGTAAAGCGGCAGTATACCTTCTTCAAGTACGGAAAGGAATAAATTGTTTGTAGACGGCAGCGAACGCGTAAATTCATCGTAAATGAGCGTGTGGCCATTTTTTACTGCTTCAAGCAGACGGCCGGTGCTCCACCGTTCTGTAATATGGTCTTCGCGTTTATACACTTTCCGGACGTAATTATCGATTAATTTGTCACTGGTATAACCGATTCTTCCGCCGAGAAGGTCCGTATTCGAGAGGCTTTCATTCCCGTTTAACAGCGTGACAGGCTGGTTAAACCGGCGTGCAAGCTGAAACGAAAGGGTGGTTTTACCTACTCCGGCTGCACCTGTAAAGTGTACAGGATATCCAGAGGTTAAATACTTTTCGGAACGTTCTAAAATCGACTGCATTTCTTCAGTTTCTACGATTTGATCAATCGTACGGATCTTTTGCTGCTTTGACTGTTGTTGTTCTTCAGAGGTCGTTTGCTTCGAATTCGCTGTGGCAGGAGCATTGATCTTTTTTGACTGCCCTCTGCTCTGAGAGCTCCCTTTTTGCTGATTTGTTCTGGAGCTCCCCGATGTGTTGGATGACTTTTTCTGAGTCTGCTGCTTTCTTTCGTTAGTAGTCGCCATATTTTTTACCTCTCTTTTTTCTCAAAAGGAGTACTTCTCGGACGAGTGTTCATCCTTTGATAGGAAGTTATTTTTTGATCCTTGTTCATCGTGGCTTCATAAATCCCAATCAACTGGTCTCTTCCGTATTTTTGCGTATACTCTTTTTCTTCTACTAGTTCTACTTCAATGTTCCAGCCGTCTCCCGCGTCCATAATAGCCGTGATACGGACTGGTGAGTTCATCGTTTCTTCGAAAAATGAACGGATGGTTTCAAACATATCACTTTTAATAGGTGCAAATGATGCCTCGTCTGACTCCTCCTGTTGAGCTGCTTCTTCATCGGCTTCTTTTTTTGTCTGTTTGGTTTTGGCTGTATTTTTCTTGCTGGCGGTCGTAGTATTATTCACTTCGTCACTTTCTCCTTTATCGTCCGTTTTTTCGTTCTGTCCGGATGATTTCTCTGAAGTTTCACTCGAAGAACCTGATTTCGCCGGGCCTTTAATCTGCTCTTTCGGCTGCTCTTCTCCTTCTTCTTCAGAGGAGAAAGGTTTATACGAGCCGCTTTTGCTGGTTTTCAGTTCCTGGCCCTGGTTCTCTTCAGTAGTTTCTTTTGATTTTGTCGTTGATTGTTTGGCCGCCATGGATACCTATCTCCTTTCTGCCGTTTCAACGTGAGCACTTCTCGGTCTCAGATTCACTCGCTCAAACGATCCTACCTGCTGATTGTTGTTAAGCTTCACTTCATAGACACCCAGAAGCTGGTCATGTCCGTACTTCTGCATATACTCATCTTCTTCGATAACTTCCACTTCTGCAAACCAGCCGTACTCTTCTTCGGAAACCGAAGTAATTCGAAATGGAGGTTTTAAATTTTCTTCAAAAAAATCGTTCAGTGATTTCATTACTTCCTTCATAGTGGTCCCCGCTTTCTTCTTCCAATAGAAATATATCCCGCCATGCAGTCATACGCATGACGGGATTAGAGAAATTTAAGCAAAGTTTAACTGCCCGGCACGCTCATTAGAGTCTGCATCTTCATCGATTTCGCCCTGGACATCGTCGCGGAGCAGTCCGACTGCTTCAGCGTAACGGAGCCAAGTGTCAACACTTGCAATAACGATACGTGCTTCAATTGTGATTAGTTCAATTCCTACCACAGAAATACGGGCGTACAGGTCGATAACGATACCTTTGTCGAGTATACGGTCAATAACCTCTGCCAAGCTGGAAGAATCTGTACTTTTTTCAATTGTTGCCATAATCTTTCACTCCTTAATCATAATGCTTAATATTTTCTGTTCCTTTAATGGCACTGATGCCTTTGATGTCATCGTAGCTTTTCAGCTTCGATTCCTTGTAGCTCTTGATGTCAGATAAGCCTTTCAGTTCGCTTATACCCTTAATATCATCAACGCCCTTGACCTCATCATAGCTTCTTAACCTGGACTCGCTGTAAGTCTTGATGTTCGACGGTCCCTTGATGTCTTCCATTCCCTTTAGATCGCTTAAGCCTTTTTCGGGCAGCGATCGAAGGATTTTACCGCCCCCTTTCCCGGACTTATTGGAGCCGCCCTGGACGTTGTCCTGCAGCTGCCCTGTAGCTTCACCCAGTTTTTCCTGGGCTTCCTGGCCTTTTTCTTTAGCCTGCTCTACAGCTTGCTGCAATTTTTCCTGGGCTTCTTCCCCTTTTCCTTCCAATGCCTTCTTTGTTTCCTCTACTTTTTCCTGCGCATGTTCTTTTGCCAGCCGGGCGCTCTCCAGGGTATTGAAAAACTTTTTGCCCATATAGGCTGCAGCTACGGCATTGGCAGCCTGAGGGTTATTTTTCACCCCTTTTGTAGCTGTTTTTACCAGTTCTTCTTTAGCATTGCCCTGAATCATGTTTTTCGTTGTTTCTACAGGGTTCAAGTCAGAGATTTCTTCTGCGGTGTCTTTAATAGGCTCAATGAACGTATCTTCTGTCTGCTCATCAAGGAATTCTTTCGTTTTATTAAAGGAAACCCATTTAGCAGCTTTTTGGCCACTGCTTTTCACCTTGTCCAAAAATGATTCATCATCCTCGGAGCTCTTTTCTTCATCAGTGGATTGCTTCCCGGATGATTTATCATCGGATGCTGCTTCTTTGGAATAAGAAGAAAAGTGCGTTTTTTTCCAGGCTTCGTCCGGTACGGAGAACGTTTTTCTTACCTTTGGCTTTGAGCCATCGACATATTTTCCGCCTTCAGTTAATAATATCTTTTTTGCCATAATTTGGTCTCCTCAAACCGAAGCATTATTTATTTCCATCTACCCGCTTATAGGAGGTCACCTCTAAATGATCATCTACCTGTACCTGATACGTTTCTTTTTTAGACTTTCTGCCTTCTTTATTCAACGCTTCGATTTCTACCAGCCAGCGGCCCTCCTGTTTTTCCGTAGAAGTAATCCGCTGTGGCTCGGCTACATAGTTTTTAAAGAAATCGTTCACGGTATCCATTACGTCCGTCAGGCTGTGGTTCATTTTACTTCCGTTTTGACTGCTGGATTGGTAAGCATCCACTTCAGCTTCGTTCATTTCTTCCGGGCGTCGCTCAAGCTCCTGCGTTAGCGTTGACTCTTCCGCATTTTCTGCACCCGGCTCTGCTGAAGCCGCGCTCTGTTCAAGGCCTGTCGCATCCGTCAGCCGGCGTGCGGCTTTTTTAGAAACTTTTTTTGCCTTTTTCGGAGTACTGCCCGCTTCCTGTCTTGGCTGCTCTGCTTCTTCAGCTTCATTGGCATTGCTTTGGGCGTTTTTTTGATCCTGTATTTTCATGCCGGTTTTTTCTACTTTTTCGCCGACAGTATTTTTAACTCCATTTATTCTGCCCTTAGTTTCTTTAACCTTTTTATTTCCTTTATAAACAACTTTGCTCGCGTCAGCCGCCTGTTTGGCTCCTTTAGCTTTTCCTGAAACGGCTTCTTTCGCCTGTTCACCCGCATTTTTTGCGGTATCTTCAGCGCTTTTCTTCTTATTTTCCACGGTGCCTTGCAGCTGTCTGCCCGATTCCTTTACGTTATCTTTCGCCTGCTTTGCTTTATTCGCAGGTTTTTTTGCTGTCTGCTTAAGCTGGGGAGCCTTTTTTTCTTTCTCCTGGTTTTCAGCTGGCTCATCAGTATTTTCTTCCTCAGAAGATTCCTCTGAGGATTGAAGTTTATTTTTCGTCCCTTTAGTGATTAGAGGAAGCGCTCCGCCAATAAGGCTGCCAGCGGCCATCAATCCGTACGTAACTTTATCTTTAGCGTCGGTCACTGTATCTCACCTTTCTTAACGTGAAAATTTAATTTATACGCAAAAACCCTCATCCGGCCAAAGGCTTCATGCTTTTCCAATGAATAGCTGGAAATAAACAGTCATGAATTCGCTGGGCTGGAGAGGGTCTTTAATGTAATCATTTGAGCAATTTCTTCTTAAATTAAGGAGAGAATTGCTCCAATCACAACAATAGCTCCAATAACCATTAAAATTGTACGAATCATGACTAACACTCACTTTCTCATCTGAATTGAATAACTTCTTTAGTTGAAATTACCTTTTACTTCATGGATCTAAACTTTTTAATGAATTTATTTTCAAAAAAAGTTCTAAATACCTATATTTCTGATTCATATTTTTAACGAGCGTCTAAATTTTTCTTTACTCTCCAGGTCTCAGGAAAGCCGTTGTTAGATTTAATCACAAGAATAATATGGTTTTCGCACTTATATTTATCGAATACTCGTCAGTGCACGTATGAAAAAGTTCAGAAGTACGAAAAAAGGAAAAAGTACGTTAAGTTTTCTTTCACATATGCTGAATTACCTTTTGGCTTTACCTAGAATAAAACTCGTAGTCGAAAAATAAATACTGCAGGTACATATTAAAAGGAAAGAGGTGCAGCATGGGCAGTAATCATACTGGAATCGTCTCATTTGTAGGTGCCGGACCGGGCGACCCTGAATTAATCACCGCTAAGGGGCTGCGCAAATTACAACAGGCCGACGTGGTCATTTATGACCGTCTGGCTCATCCCGGGCTCCTGCTGCAGGCTTCTCCTGATGCGAAATTTATATACTGCGGCAAGCAGCCGTGCCGGCATACGCTCCGGCAGCAGGACATTCACCATGAGCTCCGGGTCCATGCCCGGCGCGGCAGCCGGGTCGTCCGCTTAAAAGGAGGGGATCCGGGGGTTTTTGGAAGAGTTGGAGAAGAAGCCGAAGAGCTTCAAAAGCATCAGATCCGCTTTGAAATCATTCCGGGGGTCACTTCCGGGAGTGCCGCTCCAGCTTACGCCGGTGTTCCTTTGACCCACCGGGAACATTCACGCTCTTACACCGTGGTGACCGGCCACGGCAAACAGCAGGACGGAATGCCCGACATTCAATGGGGCGGCCTTGCTGCTGGTTCTGATACGATCGTCTTTTATATGGGCGTCAAACACGCCGGATGGATCGCAGAACAGCTCATCCAGCACGGCCGCTCACCCGAAGAATCGGTTCTTATTGTGCAGTGGGGCACCTACGGCAGGCAGCAGTCAACCGCCGCTTCGCTCGCCGGGCTTGAAGAAGCCGTTCACAGAAAACAGATTGCAAATCCGGCAATTATTGTAGTAGGCACTGTTACCGGAATGCACTCCAGAACGCAGTGGTTTGACCCGGGTAAAAAAACCGGGCGGAGCATTGCAGCCTTCACCGCCGGACGTCCCGGGCTTCAGAATTTTACAGATTATCTGCAGGACGAGCAGGCCGCCATTTGCCATACGAATCAGCCGATTGATGCCGGAGGCCTTTCATCAAACACCGAACATGCTCTTTCACGACTGCTTGAAGAGGAGCTGATCGATACTATTTTCGTCCCCGATTATGCCTCCTATCAACAGCTGAAGCCAGGCATCGACCGGATGATAAGCGAACAGCAAACCACTGCTTTTCCTGTGTACATTATTTTTGATAAGGAGGCCTTCCCTTCAGATGAAGCAGATGTGTTTTATATAGATCCTTCACTGCTGCCTGAACAAATGACAGACCAGTTAAACAGCCTTAATTCGTTTTCTGTGAAAACACCGGCCGGCATTTAAACCGGTGAAAATGTCAGAATTATTTAAATTATCTGAGGAGGATTCATTCATGAATAAAGAGCGTCTCGTCTTAATCGGCAACGGCATGGCCGGTATGTACACCATTGAAGAAATTTTAAAGCAGGAGCCGGACCGTTTTGAAATTACGGTTTTTGGCAAGGAACCGCACCCAAACTACAACCGCATCCTGCTGTCCTCTGTTCTTCAGGGTGACAGTGAATTAAAAGATATCGTTTTAAATGATTACAACTGGTATGAAGAACATAATATTACGCTTCATACAGGCGATGAGGTCAAACGTATTGATACGGAAAACAAACAGGTGGAAAGCGCCGGGGGGATTGTGTGTACTTACGACCATCTGATCGTAGCTACCGGCTCCAACCCTTTTATGCCCCCTATCCCCGGATCTGACAAAGAAGGAGTAATTTCCTTCAGGGACATAAAAGATACCGAAACGATGATTGAAGCCTCCAAAAAGTATGAAAAGGCAGCTGTAATTGGCGGAGGGCTGCTCGGTCTTGAGGCTGCCCGGGGCCTGCTGAACCTAAACATGGAAACAGAAGTAATCCACATTCAGGATCAGTTAATGGAGCGCCAGCTCGACCCGAACGCCTCCAAAATGCTGAAGCGTGAGCTCGAAGGCCAGGGCATGCGGTTCCACATGGAAAAGCAGACAGAACAGATTTTCGGACGCAAACGCGTTCAGGGACTTCATTTCAAAGACGGGGAATCACTTTACGCCGATCTCATTGTTATCGCTGTCGGCATCCGTCCTAATATTAGCCTTGCAGAGAATTCCGGTCTGGATACAAACCGCGCGATTGTTGTGAATGATTATCTTGAAACGAGCGCTCCCGATGTATACGCCGTTGGTGAATGTGCAGAGCATAACGGCATTGCCTACGGCCTGGTAGCTCCATTGTATGAACAGGGAAAAATTCTGGCTGAGCGGCTCGTCTCCAAGGAACCAACCGGGACCGGCTACCGGGGCTCTCTTACATCAACCAAATTAAAGGTTTCAGGTGTGGATGTCTTTTCGGCAGGTGAATTTGGAGAAGCGGACGATTTAAAATCTGTGCTTGTTCATGACGACTTTGATGGCGTTTATAAAAAAGTGAATATCCGCGATAACAAGGTGGTCGGAGCTGTTTTATTCGGAGATACCTCTGATTCGCCGAAGCTTTTGAACCTGATTAATAAAAAAGAAGACATCTCCGACGTTGGCAAAGGGCTTATCCTCCCTTCCGAAAGCAATGCGCCAATGGAGAGTCCAGTCGTAGACATGGCGGACGAAGAAACGGTCTGCGGATGTAACGGGGTCTGTAAAGGCGATATCGTTTCTGCCATTAATGACAAAGGACTGACTTCCGTCAACGAGATCAAACAGCATACGAACGCTTCACGCTCCTGCGGCGGCTGTAAACCGCTCGTTTCCGACCTGCTGAATGCCACGCTCGGCGACGAGGCTTCCGGTTCCGAAGTGGAGCCGCTGTGCGGTTGTACCGATCTCTCTCACGAGCAGGTCACTGAAGAAATAAAGACTAAGCAGCTCACCCATACCCGCGAAGTGATGAATGTGCTGGGATGGAAGGAGCCTGAAGGCTGCTCCAAGTGCCGCCCTGCCCTGAACTATTACCTGAGCGTTTCGAAACCAGAAGAGTATGAAGACGACTACTCCTCCCGTTTTATCAATGAACGTGTGCACGCCAATATTCAAAACGACGGCACCTATTCCGTTGTTCCAAGAATGTACGGAGGCGTCACTAATTCAGATCAGCTCCGAAGAATTGCCGATGTCGCAGAAAAGTATGAAGTGCCGCTGCTTAAGATGACAGGCGGCCAGCGTATCGACATGCTTGGTGTCAAAAAAGAAGACCTTCCGTCCATATGGGGAGAACTCGATATGCCTTCCGGCCATGCTTATGGAAAAAGTATACGCACCGTTAAAACATGCGTCGGTGAAGACTTCTGCCGTTTCGGCACCCAGGATTCCATCGGGATGGGTATGAGCATCGAACAAAAATATGAACGGCTCAACACTCCCCATAAAGTAAAAATGGCCGTCTCTGCCTGCCCGAGAAACTGCGCGGAGTCCGGCATCAAAGACATCGGTATTGTCGGTCTTGAAGGGCACTGGGAAATGTACGTCGGCGGAAATGGCGGCGTTGACCTCCGGGGCGGCGAACTGCTCGGAAAAATGAAGAGTGATGACGAGCTGTTGGATTCTATCAGTGCCTTTCTCCAGTATTACCGGGAGTCCGCCCACTACCTCGAGCGTACCTCCCACTGGATCGAACGCGTCGGCCTTGATCATGTAAAAGCGGTCGTTCTCGAAGATGAAGAGGGACGGGCAAACTTAATTGAGCGCATGGAAGTAGCCCTCGAGCATAAAGGGGAAGACCCATGGAAGGAACTTACGTATAACGAAAAGAAAAAGCAGGAGCTGTTTGAACAGCGTAAAGTGGAGCTCGTTTAATATGAGGGAGGAATAGTGATGAATAGCGTAGATAAACAAAAAGAAGTAGCTGTAGCAACTGTCGATGAAATTACGGTCGATATTCCTAAAGAAGTGATCATTGAAGAAACTTCAATAGCCATTTTTAAGACTAAAGAAAACACCATTTTCGCCCTGGAAAATAAATGCCCTCACAAAGGAGGGCCTCTTTCCCAGGGGATTGTCAGCGGAGAGCATGTCTTCTGCCCGCTTCACGACTGGAAAATCAGCCTAAACGACGGACAGGCCCAGGGAGCGGATGAAGGCTGTACCGCCTCCTATGATACAAGAATTGAAAACAACATGGTTTATCTGCTTTTAAAATAAATCTTCTTTGCCCGCATCGGCGAACTTCCTGAGAAATAAGTATGCGAGTGTCAGCTGTCAATTGTTTTTTGAATAAACCAAAAATAATTACCCCACCTTAGGAGGTTCTCCTTTTGACTATTAAAGACCTTTTCCGCTTTCAGGATGAACGTATTAAAATTCTTCATTTCTGCTGGTTTGCGTTCTTCATCTCATTTTTCGCCTGGTACAACATGGCTCCACTCGCGACCACTATGATGGCTGACCTTGGATGGCTCACAACTGAACATATCGCCGCCCTCGGAATTATGAACGTAGCCCTGACTATTCCGGCCCGGATCATTATCGGCTCACTCCTCGACCGATTTGGCCCGCGGGTCGTCTTTTCCACACTGTTGATTATTATGGCGGTGCCTACATTTATTTTTGCATTCGGCAGCACCTGGGCGCAGCTTGCCATCAGCCGGCTTGTACTAGGAAGTATTGGCGCAAGCTTTGTTGTCGGTATCCGAATGATCGCAGAATGGTTCCCGCCCAAGCACGTCGGATTTGCTGAAGGGATCTACGGCGGCTGGGGCAATTTTGGTTCAGCAGCAGGAGCTATTATTCTCCCGTGGCTCGCCATTACCCTTATCGGAGGCGATGACAGCTGGAGATACGCGGTCGCCTTTACCGGGGTTATCTGCTTTATTTATGGTATTGTTTTCTATTTAAATGTCCGCGACACGCCGGAAGGTCATACGCTTATTAAACCGAAGCGGTCCGGTGCCATGGAAGTGAGCTCCTGGAAAGACATGGCTCAACTGATGTTTTGGACGATACCTGTCGGCGGTGCCGTAGCCCTTAGCGCCTGGAGAGTCTTCGATATGGGCTTTATCTCCACATCTATTGTATACGGCATTTTCACGGCTGTAGGTATCGTATTAATTTATCAAATCTATATGATCGTCAAAGTAAACGTTCCTATTATTAAACAAGGCATAGCAAAAGACGATCAATACAACTTCAAAAACGTTGGAGCGCTGAACAGTACTTATTTCGCCAACTTCGGTGCAGAGCTCGCGATTGTATCGATGCTCCCTATGTTCTTCCAGCTCACCTTCTCCCTTACACCGTCCACAGCCGGTCTTATTGCAGCTTCATTTGCCTTCGTGAACCTGCTTGCCCGTCCGCTTGGCGGTGTACTATCCGACCGCCTTGGAAGCCGGCGCAAGGTGATGCTCGTTTACATGTTTGGCATCGTGATCGGCATGTGCGGCATGGGCATGATCAACTCCGGCTGGCCGGTAATACTCGCTGTCCTCATGACGGTCCTTACTTCGTTATTCGTGCAGGGAGGCGAAGGCGCCACCTTCGCAATGGTTCCAATGGTAAAAAAACGGGTCACCGGACAGGTGGCCGGCATGACCGGAGCATATGGAAGCATCGGTGCAAGCGTATATTTAACGCTTTATACGTTCGTCACCCCGAGCCAGTTTTTCTTCATTCTGGCCGGCGGGGCTTTCGTAAGCTTTATCATATGCTATTTTACACTCGAAGAACCGGAAAATTCCTTTGCCGACGACTACTACCTCTCGAAGGAGGATCAGCTGCTTAAAGAAAAAGCAAAAGGAGCGGCCCTCCGCTCGAAGGAAGCCGTTTCCTACGCCAGCCAGGTTTCTGATAAAGACCGCTGAGTGAGGGCCCGGTCCTGGTTTACCAGGCCGGCCCGCGGAGCGTTTCTCTATCAGGGATAAACGCTCCGCGGGCTGCAGAGGCCACTGCCTGCCATGTCAGCCACAAACCCCGACCAGCTCCCGTGCCGTTCACAACCGGTACGGGAGCTGGTTTTTTATTTATTAAATAGACACCATTCCGGCACAAAAAAGAACGCTGTCGATTCCGGCAGCGTTCGTTGTATCTATTATACTTTTTGTTTTTGCGCTTCTGCCGGCTTCATGGAGACTGCTGCCAGCTTAAACCCCGGCATCTGGCACACTGGATCCAGCGTACCTGCAATCAGCCGGTTCACGTTCTGTTTGCCTGCCCAGTGAAAAGGTACGAAGATCGTATCCTTCCGGATGTTTTCCGACCATTGATTTCTAACCACAATAGAGCCCTGCAGAGATTCCAGGGTGACAAGGTCGTTTTCCTTAATTCCGTACTTTTCTGCTGTTTCTGGATGAATTTCGACGAATGATTCAAAATAACGGGCATTTAATCTGGCGCTTTTTCCAGTCTGAACCCCGGTCAGGTAATGCGACATTACCCTGCCAGTCGTTAAATACAGCGGTCTCGCTTCCGACAGTCGTTCTTTAATAATTTCTTTACCGTTTTCCGGAGTAAAGCAGCGGGCTCTGCCGCCATCATGTACAAAAGAGTCATCAAACAGGCGCTGCCTTCCTTTTTCTTCCGGGGAAGGGCACGGCCAGAAAACGCCCTCTTCCTTTTTAATCCGTTCATACGTAATTCCGTAATAATCAGCCGGTCCTCCCTTTGAAGCAAGACGCAGTTCTTCGAAAACATCTTCTGCCGAGCAGTAGCTGAACCACTTTTCTTTACCAAGACGCGAAGCAATCAGCGATAAAATCTCCCAGTCGTGCTTTGCCTGGCCAGGAGCCGGGCGCATTCCCTGTCTCCAGGTCACCCGCCCTTCCATATTCGTAAGCGTTCCTTCATCTTCAATATAAGCGGTCGACGGGAGGACCAGGTCGGCGTATTCGGCCGTTTCTGAAATAAATAAATCGACGACCACTAAAAAATCAAGCGCCTCCAGCCCCTGCTTCACAATAGAGGCGTTCGGGTTGGAAGCGATAGGATTGGATCCTACTAAAAACATCCCTTTAATTTCCCCGTTCTGCGTTTTCTGCATCATTTCATAGGCGGAGACACCTTTTCCGGGCAAATCCTTCTCATTCACATTCCAAACCGCAGCTATATGCTCCCTGGCTTTTGGGTCTTCAATCGAGCGGTACCCTGGAAGCTGGTCAGATTTCTGGCCGTGTTCCCTCCCTCCCTGGCCGTTTGCCTGACCGGTAATCGCTCCGTATCCAGCACCTGGTTTACCGATGTGGCCGCAGATCAGCGCTAAATTAATAAAATGGCGGACAGCCTGGTGCCCGTCAATCTGCTGCTCCACTCCCCGCGCAGTAAATATCATGCCTGTACCAGCTTCGGCGAAGATCGTGGCCGCCTGCTCAATGTCGCCGCGGGGCACATCTGCCCGTCTTGCAAGCTCCTCTACGCTGTACTGGCGCACGTAAGCTTCAAGCTCTTCAGCACCTTCTGTGCGGTTCTGCAGAAACTCTTTATTCTGCAGGTTTTTATCAAAAATCACTTTTAAAAGCGCGGTCGTCAAAGACCAGTCCTCCCCGGGCTTCAGCTGCAGATGCAGGTCTGCCATTTTAGCTGTCTCTGTCACCCTCGGATCAATCACAATAATAAAGGATCCGTTCTGTTTCGCCTGTTCAAAATACGGCATAATGGTTGGCTGGCATTCCGCAATATTAGTACCGGCGAGTATAATGCATTTTGCGTTTGGAATTTCCTCAATGCCGTTGGTAAAACCGCGGTCGACTCCGAACGTCTTTGTCGCCGCCGAGGCAGCAGAAGACATACAGAACCGGCCGTTGTAATCAATGTATTTTGTCTGCAGCCCAACACGGGCAAATTTGCCGAGCAGATAGGATTCTTCATTCGTAAGCGAGCCTCCGCCGTATACCGATAAAGCATCTTTGCCGGAGGTGTTTTGAATTTCCTTCGTCCGCTGTTCAATAATATCCAGGGCTTCGTCCCATTCAATGGACTTAAACCGGCCGTTCACTTTTTTCATCGGCATCGTAATCCGGTCTTCATGAATAACGTGCTGGTAGGCGGAGTGACCTTTGACACATAATCGGCCGTGCGTGGTGGGGTTATCCACACCTACGGTTTTATATTTAATGCCTTTTGTAGTGATCTGCTCCACTACTTCCTTTTTACACTGCATACTGCAGAAAGGGCACTGAGCCTGATGCCGGTTTTCTTCGAGCACCGCCGGCTCTATTGTTTGTCCGTAATTGGATCCGAAATCATTCATGAACTGTACTCCCTTCTGGAATCGAAAAATGATACGGCAGCGGCTTCTTCAAACAAACACTTAACTGGTGGAGCAGCTGCTCTCTTGTCTCCGGATCAAAGAGTCCTTCCCGTATATGAATAACGGTCATACGTCCGCACCATCCGGCAAATGATTCCTTAAAAAACGCTGTTTCCCGGTAATATTGAAGCAGCGCCCAAATATACTCTTTTATTTCCATAAAGGTAGGGGCTGAGAACAGCAGCACGGACTTTTCCTCAAAATGAATATGAAACTCCCACTTGTCTTCCATTTTAAGCAGTCCGGCGTCAACGTGATTACCTTCAAGAATTGAAAAACCCTCCAGCATGACAAAACAGAGCGTATCGGGAAAAGGAACAGCTTCCACCGGTTCCTCGAGCTCCAGAGCGTACGGTACCATTCCGGGATTGTGACGCTCCCGGATCCGATCCTTGAATACACTCTGTACAGCCGTCATTTGAAAACCTGGAAAGTTAAGGAGGGGAATATCCAGGCTGTCACATACCTCCACCACATCTTCGTCCTCTACATAAGGGAGCTGTATGCGTCCGCCCGCTGTAATGTGAAAATAGCTCAACTGGTATTTTTCGATAACGGCATTTAAATTTTTGATCAGCTCAGGAGATATAATTCCTGCCTTCATGATCGGCTGCAGAGTATAGGTCCCATCCGCCTCCAGGGAAATGTACGGCGAATATGTAAATGGCAGCGTTTCATTGCTTGAAAGCTCTCCCTGCTTCATTTGAATCATATATAGATAGTACGCAATGGCAGGCCGGCACATTTCGCAGCCTTCAGGCGTTTTCCAGTTTAACGCCTCCATCGCTTCCTCCGGCGTCGACGGTTTTACTTCCATCAGCCGGTTAATCAACGTAGGGTGGTCAAGCCCCGTGCATACGCACAGCGCTTCTGCCTTGTTTTCCGCTTCCACCTTCCCTTCACAGGCAAGCTTCAGCAACCCCTCTGCCATGCTGCTGCAGCCCCCGCAGGAGGTGGAAGCTCCTGTACAGGTTTTCACTTCATCCAGCGTGGTCAGTTCTTTCTCCTGAACGACCTGGATAATGGTATTTTTATTTACATTATTACAGGCACACACCGTGTCAGATCCCGGCATTTCCAGTAGAAAACCGGCCGGCTCGCTGCTTGCTGACAGCAGCTGTTTTTTCTCCGAAGCATTGATGGGTTTGTCCGTCATCACCAGGCTCTTTAACAGATCGCTGTTAGTCGTATTTCCGTAAAGCACAGCTCCCTGGACCGTTTTATGACGAAAAACTATTTTTTTATAAAGCTCATTCTCCTCATCATGAAGCACCCATGATTTTGTAGCTTCATCCTCTATCAGAGAGCCGACAGAAAACAACTCCACCCCGGATATTTTCAGCTTTGCTGAAGTACTCGACCCTTTATAGTAGGCTTTATGCTCGCCGCTTAAACGCCGGGCCAGTACATCCGCCTGTTCGTTCACCGGCTGTACAAGACCATATGTCCGGCCGTCATGTTCTATACATTCGCCTATTGCATATATGTGCTTGTCACTTGTCTCCATTCGATCGTTCACGATTATTCCGCGGTTCGTTTCAATACCGGATGCCTCTGCAAGCTTCAGCTGTGGCCGGATCCCGATTGCAAATACCACCATGTCTGCTTCCATGTGTGTCCCGTCCCCAAAAGCAATTCCTGATACCTTCCGGAGCCCCAAAATAGAAGTAACGTCTTTACTTAGCAAAAATTTCACTCCGCGCCGTTCCAGTTTTCCCTGCAGCATGGCGGCAGACTGCCGGTCAAGCTGGCGGTCCATAATGTTATCCGCCCGCTGTATGACAGTCACTTCTGCATCGAAGCTGCTCAATCCATTAGCCGCTTCAAGCCCAAGCAGACCTCCGCCAATAACCAGAATCCGGCGTTTACGTTCTGCTGCTTCTACAAGCCTGCGGCAGTCTTCAAGCGTGCGAAAAGGAAATACTCCCTCTTTTTCTACACCTTCCACCGGGGGGATGAGCGGCGATGATCCTGTAGCGAAGACTAAATGATCGTATGAGTGTTCTCCGCCAGCCGTCACGATTTTCTTTTCCTCTTTTAACACATGCTCGACCGGCTCTCCCGGATGAAAAGATATATTATTCCGGCGGAACCATTTATTTGTATAGGTTGTTAAGTCGTCTTCTGTTATTTCTCCATTTAAATAGGATGAAAGCTGAATCCGGTTGTATGGGAGCGTTTTTTCTTTACTGAAAATAGAAATATGCACCCGGGCCGCCCGCTCACGCAGTTGTTCCATTAACCGGATCGCCGCAAGCCCTCCTCCTATAATGACTACATGCTGTTTTTTCATGTTAGAAACCGCCCTCCCGCAGAGCGAAATATGTTTTCCGAAATTTTCATAAGCTACTATCAGTCTGTAGAAACCTTACGAATTCTTCAATCACCTTGTAAGATAAGCTGTCGATGTTTTTATAGTCCCAGCGTTCCTGCTGAAAACAAAAAAGTTGATGACTTAGGTGAATTGTTCGATAATAGGAGGTAATAATTAAAACGGAGTCAACAGACCTGGAGCATATCGGAGGAGAAGAAATGAAACTAATTGCAACGGATATGGACGGAACATTGCTGGATCAGAACGGAGAAATCAGTAAAGAGAACGCCGAAGCGCTTCAGGCTGCTTCGGCACAAGGCATTGATATTGTGATCGCCACAGGGAGAACCTACGAAGCAGCACACAGGCCATTGGCGTCCGCCGGTCTGTCCTACCCAATTATCAGTATGAACGGGGCAGTCACTTACAAAAACCGGAAAGAAATACAGCGTTCTGCCCCAATATCAGAAAGCTCCTGCGAACGAATTTTAACCGTGCATCACGCTGCCGGTTCTTATATTGAACTGTTTACCAGCCAGGGAATTTTCGCCCCTTCAAGAGAAGCATATATGAGTATCGTTGTAGGAATGCTGCAGACCGCGCACCCCGAGCTGACAACAGCTGCAGCAGAACAGTATGCCGAGCGCCGGCTTGAGGATGAAAATTTCCAGTTCGCAGACGATTTCTTTTCAATACTCGATTACGAGGACCTCGATGTGTATAAAATGCTCGCCTTTTCTTCAGAGGCTTCCGTTCTCGAGCGGATGAAATACGAGCTCCGGGGTGATAACGAGCTCGCTCTGACTTCTTCGGGCATGGGAAACCTTGAATTAAATCATGTACGTGCCCAAAAAGGCTTTGCCCTTCAGGAGTTCGCGCTCGGACGCGGAATCTCCCTTGAAGACGTTATGGCTCTCGGGGATAACTTTAACGATTTGAATATGCTCCAAATGGCCGGCCGGAGCGTCGCCATGGGAAATGCCGTTCCGGAGGTTAAGGAGGCATCCGGCTTTTCTACAAAAACGAATACTGAACACGGCGTCGCTCACGCTGTGCATGAAATGCTCCATGAATTAAAAACAAAAAGCAGCTGATAATCATGCCGTCCCCCTGCCGGACGGCTTTTGTACGGCCGGCCGGGAATAAGCGCACACAAAAGCATTTTTATGGACTCCTGTGCCCGGAACACCCGGGAAGTAACACTTGCCAACACGCGGTTAATGTGAGAATATAATTTTGTTTGCTAAAAGTACGAAGTACATATATATATAATAATTTGTCATGAATCGTTCACAAACAATTGACAAGATAGCGAACTTTTTTGTCAATATCTCTAAATTTAACGACATATGTGATACATTAGTATCGGATGAACACGGTTGGGGGGAATAAAATGAAATCGGAAAATATCGAACGCACGGTTCAACAAGGATCCCTCGCTGCCCCGAAACAGGCACTTCGTAAAGTACTGGCGGAAACGATTAAAACCGGGATTATCAAATCCAATTTAATCGTTATGTTTGCAGGGATTACCCTTGCTTTATATATTCACAACATCGCTTTTTCTGAAAAAATCGGAGCGATAGTCCTTGCCACGCTTGGCTCAGGTCTTGTTATCGGCGCTGCCGGCACGTTTAACAACTTATACGACCGCGACATTGATAAGATCATGGACCGGACGAAGAACCGTCCTACGGCGACTGGCCGGATGCAGCTGAAAAATGCACTTATACTGGGAATTGTTATGACACTTGCAGGCTTAGGCTTCTTATATGCGGCTTCACCGCTCGCCGCCTTCTTCGGATTTACAGGCTTATTCTTTTATGTTGTTCCATATACAATGTGGAGCAAGCGGCGCACGATCTACAATACAGAGATCGGGAGTATTTCCGGAGCAGTGCCCCCGCTTATCGGCTGGGCAGCTATTTCCAATGACTTTTTCCACCCGGCAGCTCTCGGCCTTTTCGTTATTATGGTTTTATGGCAGATGCCGCACTTCTATGCCATCGCCATACGCAGACATGACGAGTACAAAGCAGCAAATATTCCTATGCTTCCAGTAATCAAAGGAAACCGGCGGACCTATATTCAGACAAACGTATACCTTGTTCTGTTAACGCTCTCGAGCTTTCTTTTCCTTCCTGTCAGCAGCTTTATCGTTGGCGTTTCCTTCGTATTAAGCGCGGCCTGGCTTGCTGCAAGCTTTATATGCTACCGGCGGATGGACAGTAAAAAATGGGCAACTACTATGTTTATTTTTTCGCTGAACCATATGACGATTTTGTTCACTGTCGTAATTGGATTTTCTCTAATCTCCCCGTTTTTTAATTAAAGCATGTTCTGGCACCCGCATGGGTCCCGGACATGTTTTTCTTTACCCTCGTTTTTATATGGATCCTGCGGGGGTTTCATTCGAATTCCCATACAGAAATATGTATAATATATTCAAGACCGGTGAAAACGTTGTCAAATTAACATAAAATAAGAGGTGGATGATGACACAGCGCATAGCCTGGATTACAGACAGTACCAGTTCTATCGATGCAGAAACAGCCGCAAAATATAATATTCATATTGTTCCCTTATCTGTTGTGTTTGAAAACGAAAGCTATAAAGAAAATATTGAAATTACAACGGATGAATTTTATGAGCGGCTGCCGCATGAAGAAGTTTTCCCTACGACCAGCCAGCCATCTGTAGGCAGTTTTTCCGAACTGTTTGAACAGCTGAAGGATTCTTATGATGCAGGAATTGCCATACATATCAGCAGTCATTTAAGCGGCACTCTTCAGACAGCCCAGCTCGCAGCAGATATGACCGGATTTCCGCTCTTCACTGTGGATTCGAAGATGGGCGCCGGCAGCATCCGCCCGCTGCTGACGAGAGGATCGCAATTAGCAGACGAAGGGCACACGCCGGAGAAAATACAGCAGCGGTTAACAGAGATGGCCGGGCACGCCAGAGGCTATCTGCTGCTCGGAAGCCTTGAACAGGCACACAAAGGAGGCAGAATCTCCCGCGGAAAGCTGATCCTTGGCACGCTTTTAAAGATCCATCCTCTTCTTACCTTTGATGGTGGACAGATTGTTCCTTTTGAAAAAATACGAACCCGGAAACGGGCGGAAAACCGGCTGCTGCAAATTGCTAAAGAAGCCATAGCCTCCTATCAGGTCGAGGACATGAGTATTATTTATACGACAACGAAGGAAAAAGCAGAGACATGGAAAACAGAGCTGCAGAACCTCTCCCCTGAGCTCACGATTCACCTTTGCCCTCTCAGCCCGGTAATCGGTGTTCACGGCGGGGCTGAAACGATGGGAATCATGTGGTATGAATACGGATAAAAAACTTGTGACTTTTCCTTCCAGGCTCTATAATTATACCAATCCGCACCATACTTTCATTTTGGAGGAAAACGACCGTGCAATTTAATCAGGAAAAAGCCGACGGCTCCTTATACGATTATTTGATTGAGCATATAGATACGATGCGTGGCACATCTTCTGCCGATTCTTTTCCCGACCCCCCTTCCGATGATTATACAAGTCAAAAGCTCGAAGAAATGAAAAAAGTCTTTGCCCAGGAGCTTATTCATGTGTTTCAGGAGGAAGAAACTCAGTTTTACGAGCACTTTGAAGAAAAAATCAGTGACATTGTGGAGGAAAATAAGGAAATGTGGCAGCCAATGCTGACCATTCAGGAAGAATTCACTTATTACCGCAACGCCATTTTAGAACAGATCCGCCTGTTTGTTCATCAGTATGAGGAATCAATTCCCATCGATCATGTGCTCGACTGGCAGCGCAAAGCACTCCAGGCTTTCGATTACGCCGGGCGGGCGTTCATGAAAGAAGCCATTTATCATATGAACGAACAGATGCAGCTGAAAGAGGCAATGATCATGGAGCTTTCCTCCCCGATCATTTTGATTCAAAAGAAAACCGGCCTCCTTCCGCTCATTGGCCATATCGATGAACAGCGGGGACAGGTTATTGTGGAGCATACGTTAAAGCAGTGCACCGAAAGCGAATTAACACGTCTGTATATTGACCTTTCCGGAGTTCGTGACATCACCACATTCGTTGCTCAGCGTATCATGCAGCTTGCCACCGCCTTAAAGCTGGTTGGGGTAAAGACTACGCTGTGCGGCATGCGTCCGGAAATGGCCCAGACGGCTGTCCAGCTTGGCATCAGCTTTAAAGATATCGATATCGTTTCAGAGCTGACCCATGCACTGCGCACAAACTACGCTTTATAAAACATAAGCCTCTGAGCTCCTAAAGTGTTCAGAGGCTTTGGTCTGCCAATTATTTAAGCAAGGCAAAACCATATATAATATACGATGGGCGATTTTATACATATTCCATTTCCTTCCGCTTCATTCAGCCCGTATATGACATTTGTCATTTTTTCTCCCTGACGTCTATGACTTACAGACGGAGTCAAAATTTTATATTCTATTAATAGAGATACACCCCATAAAGCAGGGAGCGATTAACCATGAGCAGACAAGAACAAATGCAATTGAAAAAAAGTGCTGCCCCTTACGCACATTCTGACCATAAAGCAAGTATTATTCAATTATTTAACTCCATTCTTCCTCTCCTGGCCCTCTGGGCGCTTGCATACGGAGCTTATTTCATATCTCCTTTTATCAGTGCAGCCATTGCGATCGTCGCCGGAGGCTTTATCGTCCGTACCTTTATCATCTTTCACGATTGCACACACGGTTCATTTTTCAAAAGCAGCAAAGCGAATGACCGGATTGGTACGTTAACCGGGATCATTACTCATTTCTCATACGCAAAATGGAAAAGAAGCCATATGATGCACCATTCCACCAGCGGCAACCTCGACAAACGGGGCACCGGAGATGTTTGGGTCATGACCGTCGAGGAATACCAAAACGCCAGCAAATGGCTCCGGCTCAGCTATCGCATGTACCGCAACCCATTCGTGCTTTTCTTTTTAGGGCCATTTTACCTGTTTCTCGTGGAGAACCGCTTCAACCGTAAAAATGCGAAAAGAAAAGAACGCCTGAACACGTATTTCACCAATATTTCTATTGTAGTTATTTACGCTTTGTTAATCTGGCTTGTCGGCTGGGCTGCTTTTTTCACTATTCAGATCCCTATGCTTTTCACAGCAGGATTTCTCGGCATCTGGTTGTTTTATGTCCAGCACACATTTGAAGACTCCTACTTTGAAAACGAAGACAAATGGGACTTTGTAAAAGCTGCCGTAGACGGAAGCTCTTACTACGAGCTTCCAAAGGTGCTTCAGTGGATTACCGGCAATATCGGCTACCATCACGTGCATCACCTCAGTCCACGTGTGCCAAACTATAATTTGCCAAAAACCCATGAAAACATTGAACCACTGCAGCAGGCTACAAAGATTACTCTTAGGACAAGCCTCACATCCATTCGGTTCCGGCTGTACGATGAAACAAATAAAACCTTTGTCAGCTTCAAGGAAGCAAATATCCGAAGCAAAAGACAGGCAGAGGCTTCCAGAACCTCTCCAGCACCAGCTGATAAAAAATCTTAAAAACAAACCCTTCTCTGTTACAGAGAGGGGTTTGTTATACTTAATATAAAGAAGTGCTACGCCTCATGAAAAAGGAGCCCGTTTATGCATCACTGGTTCGATATATTTCCAAAAAGTACGGGACTCAGCTTGTACGCCTGGATCATTTTCTGTTTACTGCCATTTTATTTTATTATCCGCTCCGCTACGTACTTTGAAATTACCCTCGGTGTCTTTATGATTCTTCTATTCTTTACAACCTATCGTTTATCTTTCATTAAAAAAGGCTGGACGGTTTATTTATCTGTGAGCATTGAAATGCTGATCAGCATCGGAATGACCCTTTATTTCGGTTATGTTTATTTTTCCCTGTTTTTGGCTTTCTTTATCGGTAATATCCAGCATAAAGCCGGTTTTATCACCTTATACGTTCTCCACCTTATCACTACCCTGACCGCTGTTATTATAGGTTTTTACGTCCAAAATGAACTGTTCATGATGCAGCTTCCCTTTATTGCGATCAGTGTTATCGGCGTCATTCTTCTTCCTTTTAACATCTACAACCGGAATAAGCGTGAAAAGCTTGAAACCGAGCTTCACCAGGCTAACCAACGCATTTCCCAGCTCGTGGTTCTTGAAGAGCGGCAGCGGATTGCCAGAGACCTGCATGATACTCTTGGGCAGAAGCTCTCTTTGATTGGTTTAAAAAGTGAACTCGCAGGAAAATTAATAGACACTAAACCTGAGCGGACTCAGGCAGAGTTAACAGACATTCACCAGACCGCCCGAACCGCGTTAAAGGAAGTTCGCGAGCTTGTATCAGATATGAAAGGGGCCAAGCTGAGCGACGAACTCCTCCGCGTAGAAGAGATTCTCCAGGCCGCCGGTATTACTCTTCATGTAACAGGGAGCGCCAGCTTTAACGAAGCCCCGCCTCTCATTGAAAACGTGCTCAGTATGTGTTTAAAGGAAGCTGTCACCAACGTTGTCAAACACAGCGAAGCCACAAACTGTTATATTACGATTGATCAATCAACCACCAGTCTTTCCCTTATAGTCGAAGACGACGGCAAAGGCATGTCCTCTGATCAGAAGTCGTGGTCCGAAAGCGGTCTGCAGGGTATTAAAGAACGCCTCGGTTTCATCAACGGCCAGTTGGATTATTATTCCTCCGGGGGCACAAAGCTTGCGATTCAAGCGCCCCTGGTCGTTCAGCAAATTAAATGAAGGAGCCGCCAGCTATGATAAGAATAGTGATCGTGGAGGATCAACAGATGCTTTTAGGAGCGCTCGGTTCTCTTCTTGATTTAGAAGAGGATATGGAAGTGGTCGGAAAGGCGGAAAATGGACAGGAAGCTTTGACTCTTATTGAAAATGAGCAGCCCGATGTTTGCATTATGGATATTGAAATGCCGGTAAAAAGCGGGTTAGAGGCTGCAGAGGAACTAAAGGAAAGCACGTGTAAAATTATTATTCTCACCACCTTCGCCCGCACCGGTTATTTTGAACGGGCCCGAAAAGCGGGAATCAGCGGCTACCTTTTGAAGGACAGCCCGAGTGAAGAACTGGCTCAGTCTATCCGCATTATTATGAGCGGGAGAAAAGTCTATTCCCCTGATTTAGTGGATCTTGCATATAACACTGCCGCTACACTTACTAAACGTGAAGAAGAAGTACTCGCTTTAATCGCAGAGGGGAAAAGCACTACAGCCATAGCCCGGCAGCTTTCCCTCACCAACGGCACTGTAAGAAACTATATTTCAGTTATTTTCGATAAGCTTGAAGTAAGCAACCGTGTGGAAGCCGTCACTAAATTTCAGGAATTAAAGCATTAAAGGGCGCCTGCTGCTCCGACTTGCATATGCAGCAGGCTTCTGCTATACTATTTTTATACCATGTACATGTATGGGTATAAAAAGAAAGGGGAATTCACATGATCGCAACGCTTCCTCGCATTAATGAACTGGCGAGAAAAAAGGTGAATCAGGGACTGACTGTACAAGAGCAGCAGGAGCAAAAGCAGCTTCGTGAAGAGTACCTTCAGATGATCCGCGGATCGATGGAGGCGACTCTGCTTACCACCACCGTGCAGGACCCGGAAGGTAACGATGTAACACCGGATAAATTAAAAAACATTCAATCCTAAAAGACGCCTGATATAAAAGCCGGCACGCTAAATAAAACAGCGTGCCGGCTTATTTTTATTCTTTTTGCGGGCGTTCACTGAGTGTACTGAAGGCTGTGAGTCCAAAAACAGTCGTAATAAACATAATAAACCCCATCGGGACAGCCGTTGTTTCATCAATACCGGCAAGCGGGGAAACTATCGAGCCAATCAAGAGCGGAAGCATACCGAGCAGCGCGCTTGCACTCCCTGCCCGGTGACCCTGTTTGGCAATTGCCAGTGTAAACGAGCTTGTCAGCACCATTCCCATCGCTGTCATATAAATGAAGATGGGAATGACAAGCAGCGCAAGCGGTCCTTCAATGATTGTCATCACGAGAAGAAAAGAACTTGCGCTTACCGCCGTGATTACGGCTGTGCGCAGCAGTTTGCGTTCAGCAATAATGCCTGCCAGCCGGCCTATTAAAAAGCTGCCGGTGATAATCGCGAGACCGTTGATGCCAAATAATACACTGAATACCTGGGCAGAAACCCCGTAGATCTCCTGATAAACAAACGGCGTGCCGGAAACGTAAGCAAAGCTTCCGCCATGCACGAAGCCAAGCGTTAAGGCATAGCCTATAAAAGAACGATCCTTCCACAGATCACCAATAGTGCGGATCGTATATTTGAGTGAACTCGGCGTCCTTCTTTCCTCCGGAAGAGTCTCCTCGAGCCGAAAACCAATCGTAACGACAATGGCAATCCCTACGGCCGCAAGAAAAAGAAAAATTGTCGACCAGTTTGAAAACGGAAGAAGCAAAATAGCTCCCCCGATCATCGGTGCTGCCATCGGGGCGATAGCATTAATAACCATCAATAAGGAAAAGAACTTTGTCAGCTCCCGGCCGCTGAAAATGTCCCTTACCACTGCCCGTGAAACGACAATACCGGCAGAAGCGGTTAAACCCTGCAGCAGCCGAGCAGCAATCAATATGTATATATTCGGCGCGATTGCACAAATAAACGAAGCAGCCGCAAACAACGTGATAGAAACCAGCAGCGGCTTTCTTCTTCCTTTCGCATCACTAATCGGCCCGACAATCACCTGACCAACTGCAAGCCCTACAAGACAGGCAGTTAAACTAAGCTGCACCATCGAAGCGCGGGCGTTCAAATCTTCCGCTATTCCCGGGAAGCTTGGCAGGTACATATCAATATTGAGCGGTCCAAGGATCGCAAGCATACTAAGAATCAACGCCAGCCCGATCCGCTCTTTTCCTTTTGGATTTTGAATCATATATAAGGAACACCTTTCTACTTGAGATAACCGTGCATTCGCATGCAATTTTACATTTTCTGCATACGTTAGTTATTCTATCCCGTTTCCCTGCTCATGTACACCTCATTTCGCCAGCAGCTCTTAAGTGTCAGCATAAGAGCTGCTCATTACTGGTTTTACTCCATAACGGATATACCAACGGGAAACACTATGCCTAATACGATCGTGAACACAATCATAGAATACGTTAGAAAAGCGAACCTGGGGCGGTGTTCACTGCCGATAATATGATTGAGATGAATTTCCATAAAAATAAGGGTTAACAGTCCTGAAGCAGCTTTTAAAAATATTGCCGGAAAATCCGGTGTCAGTCCTATAAGCAGCCCGCCAGAAATTAATCCAGGCAAATATGCACCCCGGAGTGTGTAATGCACTCCTAAAGCAAATTTGTTTCTTCCCGTCTGGTAAAAAATATTCGCAGAAACGAATAACACGAGCAGGAGGACTATCAATGAAAGGTGAGCCGTAACAAGGAATTGCACTATTTGCGGGGTCATTTTCTCTTCCTTTCTTAACTTTAATTCACAATGCCTCCACTATACTAAAGAAAAATTCGTTTGACGAAGTTTATAATTTTATATAACAGTATTGATATTTACATAACTGTTATAATACAATGATATTATATCCTGGGAGCAGCTTTTTCTGTTCCCTTACTTTGAAGGAGGAATAGTATGACGACGTATCGATCGGCAGGCAGCCTTCATGTACACCCTTCTTTATATCAATTTATTAATGAAGAAGTGCTTCCCGGCTCTGGATTGGAACAAAAACAATTTTGGCAGGACTTCGGACAGATTGTTCACGATTTGACTCCTGAAAACGAAGTGCTTCTGCACACGAGAGATAACCTGCAGAATCAGATTCACGAATGGCACCAGGCTCACTCACGGTGGGACCCGGATCAGTACCGGACGTTTCTCGAAAGTATCGGTTACCTTGAACAGGGGCCGGACGATTTTCAAATTGCAACTGAGCAAACGGACGAAGAAATATCTATGCAGGCTGGGCCGCAGCTTGTCGTTCCCATCAGTAACGAACGCTTCGCCATTAACGCTGCTAATGCCCGTTGGGGGAGTCTTTACGATTCTTTATATGGAAGCGATATCATCAATGACGAAGGCGGGGCAGAGCAGCAGAAAGCCTATAACCCCGTACGCGGAGAAAAAGTCGTTGCTTATACCAAACAATTTTTAGATGAATACTTTCCTTTGCGCAGCCATTCCCACAAGAGCGCCACCAGCTACTCGATCGAAAATGGCAGCCTCGAAGTTTCTTTTCAGGATGGCAGCAAGGATCAGCTTCAATATCCTGAACAATTTGCAGGTTATCAGGGCGCCAGTGCCCAGCCGGTAGCCGTTCTTTTAAAGCATCACCGGCTGCACATCGAAATTCAAATTGATTACGGCCACCCGGTTGGCAGGACCGATCCGGCCGGAGTAAAAGATCTGGCCATCGAGTCTGCGCTCACGACTATTATGGATTGCGAGGATTCTGTAGCCGCTGTAGATGCTGAAGATAAAACGCTCGTTTACCGCAACTGGCTCGGGCTCATTAAAGGAGATATTAAAGCCCAGTTCCAAAAAGGCGACAAAACAGTGACCCGTATTATGAACCCCGACCGCAGCTACACGTCTCCTGCAGGCGAAGAATTTACTCTTTCAGGCCGTTCTCTCATGCTGAACCGGAACGTTGGCCATTTGATGACGACCGACGCCATATTGAACGAAAAGGAAGAAGAAATTCCTGAGGGCATTATGGATGGGGTCATTACGAGCCTGATCGCCAAACACGACCTGCTTGGGAACGGAAAATACAAAAATTCCCGCGAAGGCTCCATCTATATTGTAAAACCAAAAATGCACGGTTCTAAAGAAGCTGCCTTTGCAGACAAACTGTTTGACCGTATTGAAGACATGCTCCACCTGGAACGCCATACCTTGAAAATAGGCGTTATGGACGAGGAACGGAGAACAACGATTAATTTGAAAGCATGCATTAAAGAAGTAAAAGACCGGGTAATGTTCATTAACACAGGATTTCTGGACCGGACCGGAGATGAAATTCACACCTCCATGGAGGCTGGACCGATGATCCGGAAAGGCGAAATGAAAACCTCTGCCTGGCTCGGAAGCTATGAAAAATCAAACGTACAGACTGGACTTGCTGCCGGCTTCGAACAGCGTGCTCAGATCGGTAAAGGTATGTGGGCAATGCCCGAGCAGCTGGCAGCGATGATGGATCAGAAAGACGGGCAGTTAAAAGCCGGGGCTTCCACCGCCTGGGTGCCGTCACCAACGGCCGCCACACTGCACGCTCTCCATTATCATCAGGTCGATGTCCCGGAGGTTCAAAAAGATTTAAAGCAGATCTCTGAATCCCATCTTGATTCTATTTTAACTATACCTGTTGCCGACAGGCCAGACTGGTCCCCGGCTGCAATCCAGGAAGAGCTTGATAACAACGCCCAGGGTATTCTTGGATATGTTGTACGCTGGGTTGAGCTTGGCATTGGTTGCTCTAAGGTGCCTGATATCAACGATGTTGCTCTTATGGAAGACCGGGCAACGCTTCGCATCTCCAGCCAGCATATTGCCAACTGGCTTCACCATCATATTTGCTCCAGGCAGCAGGTAATGGATACATTTAAACGAATGGCCGCTGTTGTAGATGAACAAAACGCCCATGACCCCGAATACCGTCCGATGAGCCCGGATTTTGAACAATCAACCGCCTTTCAGGCCGCATGCGATTTAGTATTCAAGGGGTACAATCAGCCAAACGGCTACACCGAGCCTATCCTGCATAGACGCCGTAGAGAAGCTAAGAATCGTTTAAAAGCAGAGACCAAATAACTGCTTTTCCTCCGCCTCGGGACTTCCACTGTATGGAAATCCTGAGGCTCTTTTTTGTTCCCCACTTCAGCTACTTCTTTTACATATGTATAAAGCAAAAAAGCCGGCGCCCTGCTGTAACGCGGGACACCGGCCTTATCTTTTCTGTTATTCTTCAGTTTTACTTAAGCAGTGATCGCACTGGATCATTGGTGTTTCCTGATGCTCTGTCATTTCGCCTCCGCAGTCGCTGCAAATCATTGTCGGTATTTCGCTTTGATACTCCATCGTCGTTTCTCTCATTGGAAAAACCTCCTTATGATTTTTTAATACTTACCGGCTGAACTGACTTGATTCTGTAGAGCCCTTCATCGCTGTTGTGGATGATTTTCCGCTTGAGATGGTAGTTGCTACCTGATCGAAGTATCCTGTACCAACCTCACGCTGGTGGCGCGTTGCCGTGTAGCCATGGTCTTCGTTGGCAAATTCCTTTTGCTGAAGCTCGGAATAAGCGCCCATGCCGCGCTCCTTATAGCCGCCAGCCAGTTCAAACATGCTGTTGTTAAGAGCGTGAAAGCCGGCCAGAGTAACAAACTGGAACTTATATCCCATCTCGCCCAGCCGCTCCTGGAAGGTTTCAATTTCCTCGTCACTCAGCTTTGCTTTCCAGTTAAAGGAAGGCGAGCAATTATAGGCAAGCATTTTCCCCGGGAATTTTTCGTGAATCGCGTCTGCAAATTTCTGTGCTTCCTCAAGGTTTGGTTCAGAGGTCTCGCACCAGACAAGGTCAGCATACGGTGCATAAGCAAGACCTCTTGCAATCGCCTGATCCAGTCCATTATTGGTACGGTAAAAGCCTTCCTCGGTCCGTTCGTTGCTTCGGATAAATGAGTGATCATAGGCATCAATGTCGCTTGTAAGCAAATCGGCCGCATTCGCATCGGTTCTGGCTACGATAATTGTCGGCACTCCCATTACGTCTGCTGCGAGTCTTGCAGAAATAAGATTCTGGATAGCGGTGCTCGTCGGTATCAATACCTTTCCGCCCAGGTGGCCGCATTTCTTTTCAGAGGCAAGCTGGTCTTCAAAATGAACACCGGCGGCTCCCGCTTCGATCATCGATTTGGTTAATTCGAACACGTTCAGACGGCCTCCAAATCCTGCTTCCCCGTCGGCTACGATTGGAGCAAAAAAGTTTGTTTCGTCATTTCCTTCAAGATGCTCAATCTGATCGGCACGCTGCAGTGCCTGGTTAATACGCTGTACAACGTGCGGAACGCTGTTGGCAGGGTACAGGCTCTGGTCCGGATACATATGGCCGGAAAGGTTGGCGTCAGCCGCAACCTGCCATCCGCTTAAATAAATCGCTTTCAATCCTGCTTTCACCTGCTGCACGGCCTGATTGCCGGTCAGTGCCCCAAGCGCCCGTACGAACGGATCCTCCTGCATTAAATTCCAAAGACGATTCGCCCCCATATCAGCGAGTGTATATTCTACTTTAATCGACCCACGAAGCTTCAATACATCCTCTGCTGAATATGGGCGTGTAATTCCTTTCCAGCGTTCCTCGTTCTCCCAGGCTTCTTCCATCTGTTTTACATCTTCCTGACGAATCATATGTCTCTCTCCTTTTTCTTCAGATTAAACAAATTTAAGATGCAGCTGCGTTTTCTGTTATAGTACAATTTGTTTTGTTGAGACTATATTATAACAGTATATAAATTTCGTCAACTGTTTTATAATAATTTTTTGAGATTTTTATTTCCTTTTATATCAAAGGTTCGCAGGTACCGATTAAAATGAGTTCTTCTTTTTTAATAATAGAGCACCTAAATACCTTCTGTATTAATACAGAAGAACACTTTTTCTCAAGAAAAATGCTTTTACCTTAAAACCTGCTGGTTTTGCAAAACTTACAGCCTTTTTCATTGACGAAACCAACTGGTTCTACTATGATATGTTCTTTGTGTCGGGGTGCTGAAAATCGATTTTTCAGTCCTGACTTTTCTCTGTCCGCATAAATCTTTACTCCATATATAAAAGAAAGTAGGAATATTTGTGTCTTCACAACCCCCGAATCATTGGAAAAACAATGACTGGCCGGTCACGCTTCTCAGCGGTGGACTGTTGATCTTATTTGTCGTTTTTTCTCTTATTAACGCAGGAGCTGTCGGCCAGTTTGTCACGACCACCTTTAACTGGGCTGTTGCCTTTTTCGGAGCTTTTTGGCAGATTCTTTTACTTGCCACTTTTTTCATCGGACTCTATATCGGCTTTTCGAAATACGGACGTGTACGCCTTGGCAATTTAGCAGAACCGGAATTCAGCTATTTTAAATGGCTTTCCATCATTATGTGTACCCTGCTGGCCGGCGGTGGGGTTTTCTGGGCTGCAGCCGAGCCTATTTATCATTTCATGGATCTGCCACCGGTATTTTCCGGGCTGGAAAGCAGTTCCTCCGAAGCAATACAGGCCGCCCTCGCCCAAAGCTTTCTACACTGGGGATTTCTCGCCTGGGCTATTCTCGGAACGCTTAGTACTATAGTGTTAATGCATGCACATTACGATAAAGGCATGCCTCTTCGTCCACGGACGCTTCTTTATCCGGTCTTCGGCGAAAAAATCGCTATTCACAGTCCGCTTGGCACGATCGTGGATGTGTGTTCGATCGTTTCGGTAGCTGCCGGCACTATCGGTCCTATTGGCTTTTTAGGTACCCAGGCTGGCTATGGCTTTGAGACCCTTATGGGGATCCCAAACAATTATCCGACACAGTTTATGATTATTGCCGGTCTTGTAGCCGTGGCTTCTATATCCGCCGTCACCGGTATTCATAAAGGAATTCAGCTTTTAAGCCGGTTCAATGTATGGTTTACGATTGTTCTGATTTTATTTATATTGCTTATTGGCCCGGGCGGCTTCATTTTAGACGCCTTTATCTCTTCGTTCGGGGTTTATACGCAGGAATTTGCACAAATGAGCAGCTTTCGCGGAAACAATGAGTGGCTCGGTTTATGGACGATCTTTTTCTGGGGATGGTTTTTAGGCTATGGGCCGATGATGGCCATTTTCATTACGAGAATTTCCCGCGGAAGAACGATCCGGCAGCTGATTCTAGCCGTGTCTATTATCGCTCCTCTTGTCACAAACTTCTGGTTTACCATTGTTGGCGGTACGGGCATCTTTTATGAATTAAACAACCCGGGCTCAGTTTCAGATGCCCTGTTTGAATCGGGCATGCCTGCTTCGATGATGGCAATCGTGCAGCAGCTGCCTCTCGGAACATTTATCGCTTTCTGTTTTCTATTAGTTACTATTCTTTTCGTTGTGACTACGACGGATTCTATGTCCTACACGATTTCAATTGTAGTCAGTGACAGCGAAGAGCCGCATTCTGCCATTCGTGTTTTCTGGGTGGTTATTATGGGAGCCGTGGCTGCCTGCCTGTTGTTTATCGGTGAAGGCAGCGTGGACGCCCTGCAGTCATTTATCGTAGTAACCGCCGTTCCCGTCTCCCTTATTCTGCTGCCAACGCTCTGGCTCGCGCCGAAAGCAGCCAAAGCAATGGCTCAAAAGCAGGGAATTACAGCATCCTCTTCCGTAAATAGTGAAATAAAAAAAGAAGCACAATAATATGCGCAGAGAAAGGGACATCGCCTTTTCTCTGCTTTTTTATGTTTTTTTCAACAATTTCTTTCGGAATCCGATAAAATAGAGAGAACATAAAGCTATATAAGCGTACGTTTTGAATAGGAGGACCTAAGATCATGAATCAATGCTCCAGCTGCACAGCACTGCCTGATTTGGAATCTTCCGGGTATCTGTTGTTCACCCATACAACCTTCAGTGTGCTCCGTGAGCTTCATTATCACATGCTCCAAAACGGTTACAATTCCTACACTCAGGATAATACGCTTCATTATTACTATTCTGCTGTTCAGACACTCGGCCCATTTCTGGATTTCATTGAACGCACCCTTCCCGGAGACCCGGCCGAGTTAAAGGGCACCTGGACAGGTAAAGATCAGCAGGCCCATGCGAACATGATTAATTTCCACCAACTGAAAGAGCGGATTTCCCGCCCCTCTTTTATGACTGTCATCAATAATGAGCAGTTCACTCATCACATGCAGCCGATTATTCAATTGAACACCGCTGAAGTAATGGGATACGAATTTCTCATGCGCCCGCAGGCAGATGCTGCCCAGTTCCGCCCGGATCAGCTGTTTTCATTTTCCCAGCAGAGCGGCCTGCAGTCGCTTTTAGACAACCGGGCACGCATTGCGTCTATTAAAACCAGTGCCAAATATCTAAAGCCTGGCATCAAACGGTTTATTAATTTTCTCCCCTCTTCGATCTATGATCCGGACCACTGTCTGCTCTCTACATTTGCAACAGCCAAAAGCTGCGGGATTTCTACAAAGGATCTTGTGTTTGAAGTGGTGGAGACAGAAAAGTTTGATGAACTCGAACACCTGCTCCGTATTTTTCAAGCCTTTCAATCGTACGGTGTACGTGTTGCTTTAGATGATCTTGGAGCCGGCTACTCGACGATTGATGTTATGGAGGAGCTGCAGCCGCATTACGTAAAAATCGACCGTTCACTAGTCGACCATTGCGATCAGGACATTAAAAAGCAGCAGCGGCTGGAAAAAATCGTTTCACGCGCAGGCAGCTACGGTATTATTACGCTGGCTGAGGGAATTGAGCGTTCTGAAGAATTGAACTGTGTGCGCGAAATTGGATTTGACCTGGCCCAGGGGTACCTGATCGGAAAACCAAGAGCAGTACCTGAATCCCCTTCGATTTCGGGCTAATCAGAATAAACCTGTTTATTTCCCGGGCAATAAAAAGGACCGACGCTGAAAAGCCGGTCCTTTTTGCTGTATTTTTTTGTCCCAACAATCCGCTTTAATGAATAAATAAACTCAGACCAAACGTCCACAGGCAGACAAATAATAGAAGGTACAGGCTGTATTTGAGCGTCATTTTCATTAGTTGTCCTTCCTTACCTGTCTGTCCGACAGCGGCAGTCGCAATAGCGATGGACTGCGGCGAGATCAGCTTCGCCATTACTCCTCCTGCTGTGTTGGCAGCTACCAACAGTGCCCCATCAACGCCAACTCCCGCAGCAGCTGTCGTTTGAATAGAAGCAAACAACGTATTATTATTTACGACCGATCCTGTCATAAATACTCCAATCCAGCCAAGTACAGGTGATAGGAAAGGAAAGATATTCCCTGTCATAGCTGCTGCTTCCCCCATAGCCATCGTTAGTCCGCCATAGGTGGCAAGCTTAGCTACTGCAAGAATGGCACAAATGGTGACAATCGGCAGCCACAGCTCTTTTAATGTCTGCATTAATTCTGCATGCGCCCTAGACCAGTTCATGTTTTTGGCAAATAACACTGTCACGAGCACCGCCAGCAGAATAGCTGTACCTGTAGCTCCGATAAAGTTCAGGTTAAATACAATTCCCTGGCCCGCCGAGCTGCTGTACGTTCCCGGCAGAATAAAACCAAGCACCGCAGGGGAAAGTATGCCGCTGTCTTCAAAAAGCGCTTTAAATCCCGGAAAGCTCCATATCATGATAAAGATCGTCAGCAGATAAAACGGTGACCAGGCAAATACTACCGTCCTCCAAGACCCTTTCGCTTTCGGTTCAGCTCGCACATATTCTTTACCATCAAGGCGGAAAATATTAACCGGCTGCCAGAACCGCTGGAGAATGGCAAGAGCTCCCATTGCTGCCAGGGAAGGAATAATATTGGCAAGCTCAGGACCAGCAGTAACCGTAATCACTGCCTGAAGTACCGTATATGTTACAGCTGTTACCAGGATTGCCGGAAGAGTTTCTTTAACCCCCTTTAACCCGTCCAGAAGAAATATCAGTAAAAACGGAATGCTGAAGTTAACGAGCGGAAGCGTGAGTGCAGTCATCTGTGACACATCCATTGCAGTGATTCCCAGCTGAAGTGTATCAATAATACCTACAGGCACTCCGATGGCCCCAAAAGCTCCGGCTGCGCCGTTGGCAATCAGACAAAGCATAGCTGCCTGAAGCGGCTGAAACCCGAGCTGAACGAGCAGCACTGCACAAATAGCTATCGGCACTCCAAACCCTGCAGCGCCTTCCAGAAAGGCATTAAAACAAAAACCTATTAATAATAATTGCACCCGCTGATCTGCGGAAATCGAAGCGATGCTGTTTTGGATCGTCTGAAATTTTCCTGATGCGACCGATACCTTGTACAGCCAGACAGCCATGATAATGATATAGCCGATCGGAAACAGCCCCTGCACAATTCCTTCTGTCACTGCCCCGCCGCTTTGAGCAAGCGGCAGGCCGAAAACTACCATTGCTATTACAAAAGTAACGCCGAGCGTAAGCAATGCGGCATAGATCCCTTTCATTTTGAACAGTGTCAGGCATACCAGAAACAATAAAATTGGCACTGCAGCTGCCAGAGCAGACAAAACAATATTTTGAAACGGATCGTACGTTTCCACAAACATGAAAATCCCTTCCTTCTCTCTATCTCTATATGTGAATCATTTCACATATAGAGCATAACCCGAAGAAGTCATCGGCACAATAAATTTGTGAATATATTCACATAAAGTTCTAAATTTAAAATTATTCTTTATTTCATCCAGCATTCGGTTTTTCCTGCTTGCAATTAAAACACTTTAATTTTCAAAAAAGTGCAAAAAAATTAATCACTGGATGCAAAATTTTTTTCCTTTCCTCTTTCTTTCACCAGCTGCTTCCTGCTGTAGGCGTCTTCTGAAGTTGGCACGGTTCTTGCAACTTTTACAGTAACCTTACTTTAGGAGTGGGTATGCATGGCAGAGACAATGTCTTCGAGTCAGATTATCGATCAAAACGATAAACACGGTGCCCGGAATTACACCCCGCTTCCCATTGTTATTACTGAAGCGGAGGGCATATGGGTGAAGGATCCGGAAGGCCGCTCCTATATTGACATGCTGAGTGCATACTCCGCGGTCAATCAGGGCCACCGCCACCCCAAAATTATACAGGCCCTGAAAGATCAAGCCGATCGGGTAACGCTTACCTCCCGGGCATTTCATAATGATCAGCTTGCTCCTTTTTATGACAAAGTGTCAGCCTTAACCAACAAGAACATGGTACTCCCCATGAATACCGGGGCAGAAGCAGTAGAAACAGCAGTCAAAGCGATTCGTCGCTGGGGCTACGAAAAGAAAGGTATTACGGAAGGGCGCGCGGAAATTATTGCATGCGCGGGAAACTTTCATGGTCGTACGATGAGCGCTGTCTCCCTTTCTTCGGAAGAGGAATACAAACGGGGCTTCGGCCCGATGCTCCCGGGTATTAAAATCGTACCGTACGGGGATCTCAAGGCGCTCGAAAAAGCTATTACTCCTCATACAGCTGGATTTTTAGTTGAGCCCATTCAGGGGGAAGCCGGAATTATAATACCCCCTGAAGGATTTCTACAGCAGGCGTCCGAGCTGTGCCAGGCCCATCAGGTGCTGTTTGCCGCTGATGAAATTCAATCCGGTCTCGGACGCGCCGGTAAAATGTTCGCCTGCGACTGGGACGGGGTTACTCCTGATATATACATTCTCGGAAAAGCACTGGGCGGCGGCGTTTTCCCTATATCATGCGTAGCTGCTAATGAGGATATCCTTGGCGTGTTCACCCCGGGATCCCACGGATCTACATTCGGCGGCAATCCCCTCGCCTGTGCAGTGGCGGCTGCTTCTCTTGACGTGATCGAAGAGCAGCAGCTTGCCGCCCGTTCACTTGAACTCGGAGAGCATTTTAAACGCAGGCTTGCCTCTATCATAAACCCTCATATTAAAGAGGTACGGGGCAGAGGGCTGTTTATCGGCATAGAACTCGATATTCCGGCGCGTGCCTGCTGCGAGCAGCTAAAAGACAAAGGAATTCTCTGTAAAGAAACACACGATACTGTTATCCGCTTCGCCCCGCCGCTCGTTATTTCACAGCAGGATCTGGACTGGGCGGCTGAACGAATTGAAGAAGTGCTTACTGAACTTTAATAATAGGAGGCTTTCAAATGTATACAGCGTACCGTCATGAACCCTTTACCGATTTTACGGATGAAAAGAACCGAAAGGAATTTGCAGAGGCAATAAAAGAAGTGGAAAAAAACCTCGGTCAGGACTATCCGCTGATTATTGGCGGTGAGCGGATTATCACTGGGGAAAAGCTTGTTTCCATCAACCCTGCCAATAAAAAGGAAGTCGTCGGAAGTGTTTCCAAAGCCAATCCCGCATTAATTAATCAGGCATTCGATGCCGCAAGCGAAGCGTTTCAGTCCTGGAGAACGACAAGTGCTGATGCACGTGCGGAGGTCATGTTCCGGGCAGCTGCAAAAATGCGCCGGCGGAAGCATGAATTGTCGGCTACGCTCGTGAAAGAAGGCGGCAAGCCCTGGAAGGAAGCAGATGCCGATGTGGCCGAAGCTATTGATTTCGTCGAATATTATGCCCGCCAAATGCTTGAGCTGAAAAACGGCAAAGCGATTAACAGCCGGGAAGGAGAGTACAATCAATATGTGTACCAGCCGCTCGGTGTGGCTGTTACGATTCCGCCATGGAATTTCGCCTGCGCGATCATGGTCGGGACAACGGTCGCCCCGTTGGTGACGGGCAACACCGTTTTGTTAAAGCCGGCCGAGCCGACCCCTGTCATTGCTGCGAAGTTTGTGGACATTCTGATTGAATCCGGCGTGCCGGACGGCGTCATTAACTTCGTACCCGGTGAACCCGAAGAAATCGGCGACCACCTCGTGGACCATCCGAAAACAGCACTCATCAGCTTCACCGGCTCTCGTGCCACCGGCACACGCATTTATAAAAAAGCCGCCGAGATTCAGGAAGGCCAGCAGCATTTAAAGCGGGTCATCGTTGAAATGGGCGGAAAAGATACAATCGTCGTCGACAGCGAAGCAGATCTCGACACCGCCGCTGAGGCCATCATTGCTTCCGCTTACGGATTTTCCGGCCAGAAATGCTCGGCAGGCTCCAGGGTCGTCGCTCACCAGGACGTGTACGACGAAGTCCTGAGCAAAGTGGAAAAGCAGGCCAAAGCTTTATCCGTCGGGGATCCAACTTCTTATGACAACTACATGGGCCCTGTCGTCAATCAGAAAGCATTTGATAAAATCACCGGCTATATTGATATCGGCAAGCAGGAAGGACGGCTTGTGGCTGGAGGAAAGAGTGACGACTCCAAAGGATACTTCATTGACCCAACCGTCTTTGCCGATCTGGACCCGAAAGCACGAATCATGCAAGAAGAAATTTTTGGCCCGGTCGTCGCTTTTACGAAAGCGTCCTCCTACGAAGAAGCCATTGATATTGCGAACAATACCGAATACGGCTTAACCGGGGCAGTCATCTCCAATAACATCGACCGTCTGGAATACGCCAAGCTGCATTTCCACGTCGGCAATCTTTATTTCAACCGTAACTGCACCGGTGCCATCGTCGGCTACCACCCATTTGGCGGCTTCAAAATGTCCGGCACGGATGCCAAAGCCGGCGGCCCGGATTACCTCATTCAGCACCTGCATCCAAAAACCATCAGCCAGATGCTTTAAAATGGCTAGTTGTGCTGTCTTATATCTTTTACAAAAGAGTTTTCTCCAAAGCGGGAAAACTCTTTTTTATCGTTAATCTCATCTCTCACCTGAGCGTTCATTTTGACAGAAGCATCTGTTTGCTTTAGTTTTTATAATGTTGATTAAACCGATAAGAATTTATTAATAAAGGAGGTTCAACTGGTGAAACACTTGATGAAGCGTTACTTTGATGTGTCACTGATTGCCAAAATCACAACTGCTCTTATTGCCGGTATCGCTGTAGGTTTTATTTTCGGTGAAGACGCCGCCGTGCTCGCCCCTATCGGCGACCTTATGCTTCGGCTGCTTCAATTTATTATAGTCCCGTTGATTTTATTTACACTGATTGTCGGGGTTAATCAGACTACTATTGGTGGTCTCGGCCGGATGGGAGGCAAAGTATTCATTTATTACCTTCTTACCTCTGCTTTAGCTATCGTGGTAGGCACCTCTGTCGCCAGTCTTTTCAACCCCGGCACCGGCACTACGCTGGATGGGAGCGAAAGCTTTGATACACCGGAAAACCCCGGAGTTACAGAGGTTATATTAAATATCGTTCCTGATAATATCGCCGTAGCCTTTACGGAGATGAATCTTCTGGGCATTATTTTTACCGCCTTTGCTTTTGGCATTGCTTTAACTTATCTGCGTTCATCCTCAAGCTATAAAGAAATGGGCGAGCGTCTGTACCGCGGGGCAGAAGCCTTAAACGAACTTACGCTCACCGTTATGAAAGGCATTTTACAGTTCATCCCCTTCGGCATTTTTGCTATTATCGCTGAAATTGTAGGCAGTCAGGGAGCAAATACGCTTCTCTCCCTCGGTAATTTTATACTCGTGCTGTACATTGCCCTTGCAGTACAGCTTGGCCTTTATATTGTCTTTCTTTTAGCTGCCAAAACTAACCTGGGCGCCTTTTTCCGGGAAGCACGCACCCCTATGCTCACGGCCTTCGTCACTCAAAGCAGCTCAGGCACCCTTCCTCTCACGTTAAACGCTGCACGTGATCTTAGATTAAAGCAGAGCCTTTACGGCTTCAGTCTGCCTCTTGGAGCGACGATTAACATGGACGGGGCCGCCATCCGGGTCGCTGTTTCCGCCGTTTTCGCAGCAAACGTCGTAGGCGAGCCGCTCAGCTTTGTGGCCATTCTCCAAATTGTAATTGTCGGCACACTGGCTACGGTTGGTACCGCCGGAGTTCCCGGGGCTGGCATTATTATGATTGCCACCGTTTTTGCCCAGGTCGGTCTCCCGATGGAAGCAGTAGCACTTTTAACCGCAGTTGATGTACTTGTCGGTATGGGAGCAACAGCTTTAAACGTTACCGGGGACCTCGTCGGAACGAAGCTGATCAACAAAACAGAAAAAACGGGCGATGCTGCCGGAAAATAGCATAAAGCCGCGGCCTCATGGAGGATCCGCGGCTTTATTTTAATCCACCGGGCGTCTTCCCGGCTCCATATCAGAATTGGAGGCCGTCATAACTGGTGTTACCGTCAAGTCGGAATACACCCGGTTTTGACAGGAGAGCCTGATATTTTCATCAGTAATGTCTTTGTTTTCGAGAATTGCGGCTTCTGGAGCTTCCTTCGGCCCGAGTTCTCCTTCATTTACTTCACATCTGCAGGTGGTGCACCTGGCGTTCCCGCCGCAGCGGTGCAGAATATCAACACCATTGTCTTCAAGCGCAAGCACTAATTTTTTTCCTTCTTCCACTTCAAATGTACCGTAGCCTTTTACATTAACCGTTGGCATAATAAACCTCCTCTTTGAAATAAAATGCACGTAAAGCGTAACACAATGAAAAACAGCAAGCCTAATCATCCTTTAATCAGCTGCCCCTTTATGCCTTCCGCATTTTATCACGTTTCTTCATCCTGCTTGAGCGGTACAAACGCTACATATTCGACTACAGAGGAGTTCACTTCTCCCTGACTGTTTTTTTCTATAAGCAGCAGTTCCTGCCCCATTCGGCCGCCTACCGGCACGATCATTTTCCCGGGAGCTGCCAGCTGCCCGACCAGGGACTCCGGCACAGTTTTAGCTGCTGCTGTTACCATAATACGATCGTACGGCGCATGCTCCGGCCAGCCTTTACTGCCGTCACCCAGGCGATACTTAATATTCGTAAACCCTGCTTCCTGCAGGCGCTCCCGGGCCCTTTCCTGCAGCGGTAAAATCCGTTCGACTGTATAGATCTGTTCAGCAAAAGCTGCTAATAGAGCCGTCTGGTAGCCGGAGCCCGTACCAATCTCGAGCACCCTGGAAACGGCATCAACGTCCAGCTCCAGCGTCATTTTCAATACAAGCGATGGCTGGGAGATGGTCTGTCCGTGCCCAATCGATAAAGCCTGATTCCAATTAGCAAGATTTTTGTCTGTATCCATATAAAAACTGCGGTCCATTGCCCGAAAGTAGCTTCGTATTTCTTTATCCCTTTCTTTTTTTGACATGGCGGCCTCCTTTCTTCTTATGTTCCCGAATACATACTCTTTGAGAGCTTTCTTACTTATATTCTTTTCCCGTACGCTTCATTTTCCATTCCTTCTCTTGAAAAAATTGAATGATCCAAGCATACTTTTAGACAAATAGGGTTATTCGTACTACGATTACTCTATACTCGCAATGAAGCGAAATGAAGGAGGTACTCATCAATGGCTATTGTACACGTATCAGACCAGGACTTTTCCGAACAGATTTCCGAAGGTGTCGTTCTAACTGACTTTTGGGCACCTTGGTGCGGACCCTGCAAGATGATTGCTCCGGTTCTCGAAGAAATTAACGAAGAAATCGGCGACAATGTCAAAATTGCTAAATTAAACGTTGACGAAAATCAGGAAACTGCCGGTAAATACGGCGTTATGAGCATTCCAACACTCATGATTTTCAAGGACGGCGAAATGGTAGAACAAATCGTCGGCTTCCAGCCGAAGGACCAGCTTCAGGGTCTGCTTGAAAAACACATGTAATTTTTCTTTATTAAAAATCCCGCGCTCGATATGAGCACGGGATTTTTTCTCTTACTTATAGTGCTTCCACTCTTTTTCCTTTACAGCCTCTTCCCTCTTCTGGCTTCTTCTCCCCCACCAGGACACGAGCAGCGGCCCGGAGATATTATGCCAGACGGAAAAAATAGCGCTTGGAAGCGCAGCAAGCGGCGTGAAGTGGACCGTGGCCAACTGGGTGCCAAGCCCGGAATTCTGCATTCCTACCTCAATAGATACCGCCCGCCGTTTTGTTTCGTCTAATCCCACCAGCTTCGCCGTTACATAGCCAAGGGCCAAACCAAAGCTGTTATGAAGCACAACCGCTGCAAAAACCAATAGTCCGGTTGCAGCAATGTTCTCCTGATTTGCTCCCACGACCCCGGCTACAATAGCAATAATTGCTGCCATAGATACAATTGGAAGCGCCTGAACGCTTTTTTCCACTGTTTTTGGAAACAGTTGTTTAATAATTAAGCCGAGCGCGATAGGTATAATAATGACCTGGAAAATGGACAAGAACATTGCCAGCGGGTCCACCGGCAGCCACTCATTTGCAAAAACCAATAGAGCAAACGGTGTCAGAAGAGGAGCGAGCAGCGTCGACACTGTCGTCATAGCAACCGATACCGGAAGGTCCCCTTTGGCCAGATAAACCATAACATTCGAGGCTGTTCCTCCCGGACACGCGCCTACAAGTACGAGACCTGCCGCTATTTCCGGCGGAAGCTGCAGAACCAGGGCAATGATAAAGGCCGCAAGCGGCATAATAACGAACTGTGCAATCACCCCGGTCAGCACCGGCAGCGGCTTTTTCGCCACAATACGGAAATCGGAAAGGTTTAGCGTGAGCCCCATGCCAAACATGATGATCCCGAGTAAAATAGTTATGTAGCCGGTAATTCCTACAAATGCATCCGGCAGCAGATAAGCAATAAACGCAACAACTAACACAAAAACAGCAAAATATTTATTTACAAATATATTCAGGCTGTTCATTCTCCCACCCCATTATTTTCTCTAAATTATGAAATATTTAGCATTTTAACGCTATTACACTAATATTTCAATACTTTAGTGTAAAAAAGGAAGAGGAATACTTTGTTTTTCCTTTACACTATTTATTATTGAAACCAGGCCTGCCCCTGGAGTCGTTTGTTTAAAGAAGAGTGGCTGAGGGAATCCTTCGGCAACGTGTTTACTGATAAAAGAAAAACAATTAGGAGGGGATGAAACGTGTGGTGGTGGAAATTTAATCATGACGGTCCAGCCTTTGAACCTTTTGGTACCGGGCAGCTTATGGTATGGCTTTTTCTCGCCCTCGCCTGTATTGGTCTTATACTTTTTCAAAGCTACCTTCGGCGCGAGCCCTTAGCAAGAAAGACGATAAAGTGGTTTATCATTTCCACCTTCCTCCTTGGACAGCTGGCCCTGCAGCTTTTTTATATTACAAACGGCATTTGGAACCCGCGGTTTTCACTTCCACTTAAAGTCAGCGATCTGGCCTGGATAGCAGTCGTTATTATGCTTATAACCGGCAGCCGCTTCTGGACGGCATTCGCGTTTTATGCCGGTACCTCAAGCGCCCTGCTTACTATAGTGTTTCCGGACATGGAACGCTACGGCTTCCCCCATTTCCGGTTTCTTCACTTTTTTATTACACATGCGCTGATTGTGGCAGGCGTTGTTTATCAGCTCGTTGTAAAGCGTACGTTTATTTCCTTTCGTTCCTTGTTTGTCGTTTGGGGAGCCTTGAACGCTGCTGCCGTGGTGGCATTTTTGGTAAACCTCTATTTCGACGCCAATTACATGTATTTAATGGAAAAACCAGCGTCTCCTTCCCCTTACGATTTCTTCGGCCCATGGCCCTATTATTTGCTCACGCTTCAAGCGATAGCATTAACTGCGTTTCTATGCCTGTACGCAGGGTATCGCTTCGTCCTGAAAAAGTTTCTGCTTTTTTAATTTTTCTGTGTTTAAAACGAAGACATTCCACTCCATTCCTGCAGCCGGTAACGCCAATAAAGCAAACGGGAATCATTTTTATATTTTGTGTAATCCAGCGTGTGCGTGCCATCAGAATTATTCCACAGCCGATGATAATAATCCCGTACGCCTTTCACGGCTTCCGACTCATTACTGCCGGTAACTACAACATCAGTTTCCAAATTGTAATTATTCAAATTTCTTTTTGTCAGGTTCGCTGATCCACCAATAACTACTGTCTCCTCAGCCTTTTCCATCATCATCATTTTGGCATGATACTGTACCCCATCGGCATGATACCAGCGTATGTTAATACGGCCATTTGATTTCTCCACGAGCTCATTAGCTGCCGGCTGATTGGGTATGCCTATTTTTTCGCTTCCAAAAGCCTCTTCGTTTATATCCATAATAATATCAATATCAGCGCCACGGTCAGCGGCCCCGATGAGCGCTTCGATGACGTCGCGGTCCGCTAAATAAAACATTCCCATACGTAATTTCCCGTCCATGGGTAATTCGCGTATTTCTCTCAGCACCCGCTCTTTAATTTTGCGCTCTGTTAACAGCTGAACCTCGTACTTCCCGTTTTCTTCCGGCACTTCCACTTTAGAGATGAACGAATCGAATTTTTCCCCTGAGCGGCCCGCCATTTCCACTACTTCTTTTTCTGTTTTCAATAAATCCTTCAGCACAGCTCCTCTGACTTCAAAGCCTGTATTTGCATGATATCCGCTGGCATCGTGAGGATTAGCTGAAGTAACCATTCCTGCCTTTTCTGTAACAAGCGTTTTCCGGTGATTGGCTTTAAAGTTTAAAATCTCCAGATAAGAATGAAGCGTTACATCGGGAGCGTTACTCGTGAAAAAGTTAGGCAGCCATCCCCTCCCCTGGTTTTCAAACCACTGAACAAAAGTCCGGTAAAACCATGAGTAAAACGGATTCGAATCCCTTAATGCGTCCAGCTCCGTAAAAATGACTTTAATGCCGCTCCTTTCGAGCCGCTGAAAATGTTCAGGCGTATAAGCCCCGTAAAAAGTGTTAACCGGGTCAGTTATAACCACTATTTCTATGTCCGGCTCCGCTTCTTTTTTGTCGATTAACGCCTCCGACAAACGCCTCGTTAAAGGGAGGAAATCCACTCCCGCTTCATGGTCGCTGTTAAAGTAGAACATGTCCATCACGATAAACTGGTCCGCTTCTTCAATGTTCCGGATCACTGTATCAAATATTTCTTGTTCTGCCACCTGTGACTCTGTGGAGGAAACGTAGGTATGATCCTCCAAAAAAAGAACATGGTCTGTACGATGCTTTCGCCCCTCATAGGAGACATTCGCAGGCAGGGGCTTATTGCTTCCATAAACAGCGGCCGCGACTACAGCTGAAATAGTGCTGAGTAAAGCCACCAGCATCCACTTCTTTCTAAGAGCGTCTCTCTGAAATATTTTCGGAATTTCTCTTTTCATAACAGTGCTCCTTTTATTGGTTTCGCTTCTCCAATCTTTCTTTAACTAAAATTTTCTGCCAACGAACATTACTGTCTGCCTTTCTCTCTGAACCTTCAATTAGTTTCTTATTCCCGACAGGTTAAATATCAAAATGTAGTTTCTGTATATTCTATTTATAAAAAAGATAATTGGATAGCTACTGGATTATTGCAAAAATAAAACATGCATATTTAACACTTATTATGATTATTCATTTTATATTACGAAAACATTACAAGTATATTACTGTTCACCTTCAAAGGTTTTACTCATTTCCCTTAATAATTGCATGAAAAACGTCATATTACAGTTCGCTTCCATTTTTATACATAGTCTTTTTTACCCAAATAACAGCCTTTAGATTCATTTATTAAAAATTCAAAATATTAATAAAGCAATTGAAATTTTTTGCTTTGATTATTTCAGAATTCCTTTTATAAAAGCCTTTTTATTAAAACTATATTACAAAACTTACACATTATTGAATTGTCTCTCACATTCTTATAGAATTGGGTTTATAGAAAAACACATACTAAAGACTCACAAAAATACATTTAGGAGGTGCAGCTTCACTTCGCTACATCCATTATCCTGTCTACTACTTATACTTATAAATTCCAGTATTCATATCGAAAAACTCATCATTATACTCCTACATATATTAAGACAGCGGATGACCAAGCAGGTGAACACACATAATGAAAAAATACTTATTCGGAACAGCAGTAACAGCAGGAGTACTATTCGCAGGCCCCCAGGCAGCGAATGCAGCAATTGATGATCATGGTTCTTTATCCTATGGTGATGTCAACTCCTCCGTAAATGACCTTCAGGAAGCGTTAAAAGAAGAAGGATACTTTGAAGGCTACACCGGCTCCCGTTTCGGCCCTAAAACACTTCAGGCCGTAAAGGACTTCCAGTCTGCAGAAGGAATTTCCTCTCCTGCCGGCAGCTATTATGGCGTAGCGGGACCTTCGACCCAGGGCGCATTAATGGACGTAATTGGTTCCAGCTCTTCATCGAACACATCGAGCAGCTCGAACTCCACTTCCATTGGAAGCCACGGGTCTTTATCCTACGGCGATCGTAATTCTTCCGTAAACGCTCTTCAAAAGAAATTAAAGGAGCACGGCTTTTTCGAGGGCTACACCGGCTCCCGTTTCGGTCCTAAAACACTTCAGGCCGTGAAGGATTTCCAGTCCGCCACAGGTCTTTCGTCTCCTTCCGGCAGCTACTACGGTGTAGCAGGGCCATCTACGCAGAGCGCTCTGATGGATTACGACGGTTCCTCTGCGAGCAGCTCGAGCAGCAATGAACAGGTAGCCGGCGTCTCAACTGGCACTGGTTCAGACATTGTAAGCACAGCGAAGCAGTACATGGGCACTCCTTATGTTTGGGGCGGAGAATCACCTAGCGGTTTTGACTGCAGCGGTTTTATTAACTACGTATATGATAAGCACGGCAAAAGCATGCCGCGTACAGTTGCATCCATTTACAGTGCAAGCACAAAGGTTTCCAGCCCGTCTGTTGGCGACATCGTTTTCTTTGATACACGAGGCGGCGCATCACACGCAGGTATTTATGTTGGAAACAACGAATTTATCCACGCAGGTGCTTCCACCGGCGTTACTGTTTCAAGCATGAATAGTTCCTACTGGGGCCCGCGTTACATGGGCGCTGGCCAAATTTAAACAGTACCAGCACCAAGAGCCAGAAGATCCCTATAGAAGGGTTCTCCTGGCTTTTTATTTTTTTGCTGGATATTTAAAAATAATTTTCAAGAGCGTACGCCACTCCATTTTCCATATAGCTTTTAGTCACGTAATCCCCGGCCACAATCACTTCTTCCACCGCATTTCCCATCGCAACACTGGTACCGGCAACTTCAAACATCGGCAGATCATTTAAGTTGTCCCCGATAGCTGCTGTGTTTTCGAGCGGCACTCCCATTTCTTCTGCCATACGGCGCAAAGCGTACCCTTTGCTTACGCTTGGGTGGGCGATTTCAAGCTTTGTAATTCCCGAAGACGTCAGAGAAACGTCTGTGCGCGGGGCCAGCCGATCCCTCAGTTTTTTTAATCTTTTCCGGTCAAAGGACAATACAAATATTTTGTATATTTCTGCCGTTGCCGGGTTCACGTCCCGGTAGTCTTTCATATAGCCCGTGCCGTGCTGGGCATACTGGATGCCCATCTCCTCTTCCGACCAGGCTTCTGTTACCTCTTCGTCCTCTTCCTGTATGTTTCGCACTTCTGCTCTCAGCCGCTCCTTCCCCTCTTTCAGCAGTATTACTCCCTGGTTCGTATATATCTCGTAGTACCATTTTTCATTTTCAAGCTCGGGGAGCAGCTCTTCCGTAATCCCTTCAGGCATGACCAGCTGATCAATGCTCTCCCCGTCCTGGTACGTCCACGCTCCGTTTCCGACCATCATCGGACAGTCCAGTCCGGCGCGCTTCAAAATATCCTCAGTGTCCTGCAGCGACCTTCCTGAGCATACAGCTACTGTATCTCCGTTTTCCTGTGCGGCCTTTATCGCCTTCACATTTTCTGCACTGATGGAACGATCTTTTTTAATGAGTGTCCCGTCCAAATCAACAGCGATTAGCTTCATTTCTGTTTTCCTCCAATGTAAGAACGATATAAATCTTTCTTATTTACTTTTATCATAAACTTTTAACGGTGTCGCGAATAAATTTACAGGAGGATTCGATTAATATGCTCTTCAAAGTTATATATTCCTGCAGAAGTATGTTTTAATGAAAGAAAGACCATCACAGAAACGGGGAGTTGCAATGAACCAGGCAGCAGATACTTATTGGAAGAATTTTTGGCAGCAGCGAAACGAGGCCCCTCCCGAACAGGTAACAGCCTGGTCCTTTGGCGTGGATCCCGATGAGCTCGCAGAGCTTGTCGTCTCCGGGATCAAAACGGCTACATGTTCTGCTTACATGTTTTATGAGATAGAAAATGAACCTCTTCCTTCGATAGGGGACTACAGCATCGTTTTAAACAGAGCCGGCGATCCGGTATGTATTATACAAACCACCAGTGTCAAAATTATGCCGATGAACGAGGTGCCCAAAGAATTTGCTGAGGCTGAAGGGGAAGGAGATCGTTCATACGAGTATTGGTGGAATGCACATGAACAATTTTTTACCGAAGCGCTCGAAGAGGTTGGAGAAATATTCCGGGAGGATATGACGGTCGTATGTGAACGGTTCGAAGTAGTGAAATAAGGAAAAACCAGTAAAAAAGAAGCTGTCAGCAAACAGCTTCTTTTTCGTTTATTCTACAGGTTTTAATTTATACACTTCTCTTGATACGACGAGATTTTCTGTGTTTTCCCGATAGGCCTGATAATGCTCGGTCTGAATATGCTGCTGCACGGCTTCTTCATCCTTCCACTGCTCTGAAAAGATAAATACCCCGTCCTGTGCTTCTGATTCATAAAGAACATATTCTATGCAGCCCGCTTCTGCCCGCGAAGGAGCCAGCACCTTTTTCAGCTCTGTTTTCAATGCTTCCTCTTTTCCCGGATCTGCCTGCAGAAATGCTTTAATGGTTACTGTCATACTTTCTCCTCCTTTATATAGTTATTATACGGCTCTCTTGCCTGTTTCTGCACGATTCAGGACTTGAGGCACAAAATAATCTTTCGCAGGAAAATTCACTTCTTTGCTTACTTTGGAAGATTCATACAGTAGAATAAGAAACAACAGCAATTATTGCGGCGAGGTGATCAGCAGTGTACGAAAATTTAAAATCTCTTACCATAGCAAAACAGGCGGAATATCTTACAGAATATCTGGTGGAGTGGAACAGTGTGAACGCTTCAGATGGAGAAGTATCCATCGCCCGGGAGCTCTACCGCATCCTGCGTACGTTTCCTTATTTTCAACAGTTCCCCGAACGCGTCTGGCTGGAGCCGGTTCACGGGGACCCTCACGGACGCCAGAATGTGTTTGCCTTTATTAAAGGACTGCCTTCTTCAGCCCAGACAATTCTTTATCATTCCCACATCGATACTGTAGGCATCGAAGATTACGGAAACATTAAACACCAGGCCTGTTCGCCGAAAGAACTGCTTCCTTACTTTCAAGGCTATACAAATGATCCTGAAGTGCATGCAGACGCCCTAAGCGGGGACTGGATGTTTGGCCGGGGATCTGTTGATATGAAAAGCGGCATCGCCGTGCATATTGTAAATCTGCTTTATTTCTCGGAGCAACCGGAAGAGCTCGAAGGTAATATTCTGCTTTTACTGAATCCCGATGAAGAAAGCGAGCACTGCGGCCTCATCGGCGCGCTCCCTGTTCTTCGTGATTTAAAGCGTTCTCACGGCCTTCAGTACCTGCTCGCAATTAATAACGACTTTATCGCCCCTCTGTATGAAGGGGATACTACAAAATATATCTATACAGGAACCGCCGGAAAACTGCTGCCTGCCTTTTTCGTTTTTGGGCGCGAAGTGCACGTCGGTGATACGCTTGCCGGCGTAGACCCCAATTTCGTTGCCGCTAAACTGACGGAGCGCATTCACAACAATTATGATTTAACCGAGCATATTCCCGGGGAACTGATTCTGCCTCCGACATGTCTTTATCAGCGTGATACGAAGGAAAGCTACACTGTTCAGACTGCTTCAGGCAGCCGTGTGTATTTTAATTATTTTTTATACGAAACCACCGCAGAGCAGGTGACCGAACAAATGCTGCAGGCAGCCAGAAGGGCAGCGGAAGAATCGGAGCAGTACTTTGCTTCTCAATACGATAGATACATCGAGGTGACCGGCATGCCTCCGAAAAATATTTCCTGGGAAATAGACGTTAAGACGTATGAAAACTACCGCCTTGAGCTAGAACAAAAGGGACTCGACACGCAGGCAGCCATTCAAAAACGGCTGTCTGAAACAGCAGGCATGGACCTCCGGCTGCGAAGCTTTGAACTAGTGCACGCTCTGCGTGAGCTTGACCCGGATAAAACACCGCAGATCATTTTCTTCTACGCTCCGCCGTTTCTGCCGCACAATTATTTAACAGACACCAATAGCCGGCACCGGGAAATGAAGACATTCCTCTCCTTTATTCTGCAGAACAACTCGGCCAGTACCGGAGAAATATTTGAGATGCGCAATTTCTTTCCCTATTTATCCGATGGCAGCTTTTTATCCATTCAGGAGTCGGATGCGGAGCTGGAGCCGCTGCTGAAAAACTTGCCGGAGGGAGACACTCTTTATCCGGTGCCGGTCAATGATATAAAACAGCTGAATATCTCCTCCATCAACATGGGTGTTTACGGAAAAGATGGGCATAAATGGACCGAGAGAGTCTACAAGCCATACTCCTTTCACGTTCTCCCCGGCTTGATCCGGGAGACCACTACCCGGATTCTGCGCGAATTTGCCGCTGTAAAAGAATAAATAGCGAAAGCCGGCTCTCCGTAAAAAGAGAGGCCGGCTGTTTTACAGCTGTTTTTCAAAAAGAATGCGATCCTGCTCTTCTCCGTCGTAGTCAGTATGTACCGGAAGCCCGTTCTCCACTTTATCACCCGTCACCAGGTTAAATCCCATCGCCTGATGAAAAGCCACTGAGCCTTCATTATCAGGAGACGTCACCGCCCGGACGATGCGGCGGCCTTCATCAAGTGCGCAGTCAAAAAAAGCTTCGTACAAGCCTTCCGCGATACCTTCTCCCCGGTTATGCGGATGAACACCGGCGAAATGTATATATGCCTCTTTATCTCTTGTCTGAGATAAAAACCCGACAAGAAAACCTGTCATCCGGCCGTTCACTTCTGCAATAAAGCTTGTTTCCTGAAAATGGTCAAACAGAAACTTCGGCAGCTTATCGGCCATATCTCTTCCGCCCCACCATTCGTTAATAACCTGTTTAACCTTATAGTAATCCCTGGTCTGGGCTCTGCGTATGTGCATGTATGCCTCCTCCTCCGTTTCAGTTTATGAATACTCAGCCTCCACCCTCACGTGTGAAAATGAGCGGAAATCAAACAATCCTTTTGCCGTCATTTTCAGCTCCGGAATCACCGGGAGAGCTAAAAAGGAGAGAGTCAGAAATGGATCGAAATCCTGCGGCGCCCCGAGAGAATCAAGAGCCTGATTCAACAGGTTCAGCCGTTCATATACCTCCTCCCACGGTTCTTCCGCCATTAAGCCCGCGACAGAAAGCGGGAGCGAAGCTGATACTTGTTCTTCCTGCACTACAGCCATTCCTCCATTTGACTGTATCACATGTCTGACAGCCGCCAAAATGTCTTTATCTGACGTGCCGGCGGCAATAATATTGTGAGAATCATGGGAAATGGTGGTCGCAATCGCTCCGGATTTAAGATCGAGCCCTTTAACAATGCCAACACCGATATTTTCGCTGGCAGTGTGTCTTTCTATGACTGCTATTTTTAACTGGTCTGCCTCAGTAGAAATACAAAAATGATCGTCTTCCACAGTTACTTGTTCCTTACGCTCTTTAGTCACTATACTGTTTGGTACAATTTCGATTAAACGACAAAAATCCGAAGCAAGCGGCAGAGCGAGATGATTAGCTTTTACTTCACCTGTATTTATTCCCGGAAGCGATGCTGCAGAAGCCCCTCGCTCCGTTTCTTCCAGTGGCCGGACGTTCGCACTAACCACACGCCCTTTTTTGTATACATTATGGATATTGAATCCTTCAAGATCATCCAGCAGCACAAAGTCAGCCTGATACCCCGGTGCTACCGCTCCGAGGTGTTGGAGACCGAAGCATTCAGCGGCGTTTAATGTCACCATCTGCACAGCCGTCACAGGATCAAGCCCTTTACGGATTGCACGCCACACAATATGGTCCACACTCCCCTCCTCCACTAAATCATCCACCAGCTTATCGTCGGTAACAAACAGGCACCTTCTCGCATTCCTTTCCGTAATGACTGGAAACAGCGCGTCTAAATCTTTAGCGACGGTCCCCTCCCGGATCATTAGATACATTCCAAGATCGAGACGCTTTTTTGCTTCTGCAGCTGTAACACTTTCATGGTCTGTGCGAATGCCTGCAGCCATAAAAACATTGAGGCCTTCGGCTGTAAGTCCGGCGGCGTGACCATCTATGGCCTTTCCTTCTGCAGCACCAATAAGCAGCTTCTCCATCATTGCATCCTTTCCTTCTGCCACAGCCGGGAAGTCCATAACCTCGGCCAGACCCAGCACCTCGGGGTTGTTGATAAATGGCAGGAGGTGCTCTGCTTCCAGGATCGCTCCGTTGCTTTCAAACGGTGCTGCCGGGACACATGAAGGAAGCATCACAAACATATCAAGCTCCGTGCGCGCAGCGTCTTCTATCATGTACTCAATGCCACTAGCACCAGCCACATTGGCAATTTCGTGCGGGTCGGTCACTACCGCAGTCACACCGTGGGAGAGCACGACATTTCCAAATTCCCGGGGGGTCAGAAGGGAGCTTTCAATGTGGACATGACCATCAATCATACCAGGAATCATTATTTTCCCCTTCGCATCAATTACTTCCTGTCCATCATAGGAACCGATGCCTGCAAAGTACCCGTCAACGATGGCCACGTCTCCCTCCATCATTTCACCTGTAAACACATTCACGATCAATGCGTTTCTGACGACTGTGTCTGCAGGCTTTTGTCCTCCGGCTACTGCTATACGGTTTTTCAGCATTTCTTTTGTAGTTTTCATTTTTGCTCCTCTCCATTTTGTTTTTTGAAAAAAAGTCCCGGATCCGGCAATAAAAAAATCCTGATCACAAAGACATGCCGGAGCATTTTCTTTGTAATCAGGATTTTACGGTTCCTGGTAGAGACCCCCGTACCATATTAACAGGGTTATACAGTGACTAATTATTACTTATTTTATCCAAAAGGACAGCCGCCTTCAACTCCCCTGCTATATTTTCTGACACCCCTCTTTCTGTACTGCTTTTAACAAAGCAATCGAGAAGAAATACTCCCTCGAGGGGTACGGTATGATTTATGTATAAGGAGGCGAAAGCTGATGACTCAAATCCAAAAAATCACGCCCAATCTTTGGTTCAGCAATAATGCTGAGGAAGCGGTGGACTTCTACACCGGTATTTTTCCTGATTCCAGAATAAAAAGGGTGGCGCGTTATGGAAAGGAAGGATATGACATTCACGGTATGCCCGAAGGCACCGTTCTGACAATTGAATTCGCTCTGGCAGACCAGGAATTCATTGCTTTAAACGGCGGGGACCAGCCATTTACATTTGATGAATCAATTTCTTTTATCGTCAACTGCAGCAACCAGGAAGAAGTGGATTATTACTGGGAGCACCTTTCCGCCGGAGGTGATGAAAAGGCGCAGGTGTGCGGCTGGCTGAAAGATAAATACGGCGTTTCCTGGCAGGTTATTCCTGAAATACTAAGCAAATATTTAACCGACACTGACCCTGCCAAAGCAGCGAACGTCATGAAGGTAATGCTCCGGATGAAAAAGTTAAATATTCGCTCTCTTGAAAGGGCTTATGAGAATGCGTAAAAGCACCGGAGCCCTGGGCTTCCGGTGCTTCTTTTGCTGATCTTAAACCTTGAATGAGCGTACGGACTGCCCAAGCTCTTCTGCCATGTGTGCAAGGGTGCTTGATGCAGATGATATCTCCTGCATGGAAGCGTTCTGCTCTTCAGAGGAGGCAGCAACATTCTGCGTGTGCTCCATGGACTGATCGGCGATATCAGCGACAGCCTGGACAGAATGCATCAATGCTTCTGCCCGGGCCGTCATCTGCTCTACAGCTGCTGAGGATTCCTCGAGCTGAACCGCGATGTCTTTAGTTGACACTGAAATCGACTGGAAGGCACTCTCCGCCTCTTTGACCTGACGGATTCCTCCTTCTACGGCTTCTTTCCCATCCTCCATCGATGTGACCGACTCCTGGATGTCTGCCTGGATATCTTTAATAAGCGAGCCAATCTGGCTCGCGGAACTGCCGGACTGCTCCGCAAGCTTCCGCACTTCTTCAGCTACTACTGCAAATCCCTGGCCGCTTTCCCCGGCGCGTGCAGCTTCAATAGCTGCGTTTAACGCAAGGAGGTTGGTCTGATTGGAGATATTGGTGATCAGCGAAATAATATCATTTATCTGACCGGACTTGTTTTCCAATTGATGAATAAACGTCGCAGTATAGTTTGTTTTGTCCTGAATCAATGACATCTGCCCGAGCGTCTGTTGTATAACCCGCGAGCCGTTCTCCGCCGTTTCAACATTTATCGACGATGATTCATTAATTGCATGGATATTTCCTGATATACGATCCATGCCGCCGGAAATTTCGGCGACCAGTGATTTTGTTTCTCCCATGCTCCGGGCCTGGTTTTCTGCCCCGCTGGATACTTCCTGGACCGCACGGGACACTTCGTCCGTGGCCGAGCTTGTTTCCTCCGCACTCGCGCTAAACTGCTCAGAGGAAGCCGCTACCTGCTCAGAAGTATCTAAAATTTGTTTTACAAGCGCGCTTAAATTTTTCCGCATTTGATTGTATCCTGCTGTAAGCCGGCCTATTTCATCATCTGAAGGATCCGAAAGCTCTGTGGTGAAATCTCCTTGCCCCGCTGCTGTCAGGGCACCGGTCACGCGTCCAAGTCTTTTGGATACCCTGCGTGAAAATAAAAATACGCCCCCCATCGCTGCGATGCCGGTGATCATTAAAGCAATTAAAAAGGTGATGAGGGCGTTGCCGGTAATTTCATCAAGTATTTCCTGCGAAGCACCTACATACCACATGCCGATAGGCTTTCCCGCTTCATTGTAAATGGGCTCATACGCTGTTTGATAGCTCGTGCCCACTACGTCTGCTTCTCCTGTATACATTGCTTCATCCTGCAGCACCGTTTCCACCACTTCATCTGAAGCCTGCGTTCCGACAGCACGCTCTCCGTCAAGCATCACGTTTGTCGTTACACGTGTGTCATTCATGAAAATAGTTACGGTCCCCCCGGTCATTTCCCCGATGAAATCAACAATATCGGTGTTTCCGCTGATGGTCGTTTCCCCTTTCATTAAATTTCCATCTTCAATACGCCACTCGCCGGGATATTCACTGTTTATGTATTCATAGCCTAAATTTAAATCGGAAACCGCTTTTTCTACAGCTGTTTCTTCCACACCCTTTTTTATCTGATCAAACGTAATAAAACCAATCACAATAGAAAAACCAATCAGAACTGCAGCCATAATTATGTTCAGCTTCGTGCCAAGCTTAAGCTTTTGTATTAATCTTTTCACCATTTTCCTCCTTAAACTAATGTCTTACTATTATTATCGTAATAACCACCGCATAGTTTATAGAGGGAATGGATTTTTATGGATAATTAAAAACCTCCAGCCAATACGGCTGAAGGGATGAATGAGGCATTCGATTAAATATCTTTATGCGTGAAAATATCATGCTCATCAGTGCTCGTCGAGGAGTACTCCGCGGTTACGGCTCCCTCTTCTCCTGCCTGGAACCAATGCTTTGTATTTGGAGGGATCGTGTATTGATCCCCTGCTGTTAGTATTACTTCGCGGGCTGCTGTAAACTGATCTCTGTCCTGTTCCGGGGGCTTCGCCTTTGGATTTGGAGTCGCTTCTCCTTCTACATACAAATAAACGGTGCCAAATTTACAGCGAAATGTTTCCTGCTTTCCCGGATCTCCTGATTCTACTGGCGGATGAAGATGCTCCGGACACGTCTGGCGCGGAAAGAGCACCCATTCTTTAGCGCAGTACCGGTCCGTATTAATATACACGAACAGCTGCAGACCCAGTTCGTCCAGGCGCCCGAGACCGAAATCATTAATCTGAATCTTCCCTATTTCTTCATCTTTCAGCTTAATATCTGCCAACCGGAAGTAGTCATTTACTTTTCTCTGAACTTCAATTTCTGTTAAATCACTCAGCTTCATGCGGTTCCTCCTGATTCTCTTAAGATGATGTGTACATTCCGCCGTTCACATGAATGCACTGGCCGGTCATATAGGAGCCTTCATCCGACGCAAGCAGCACATAAGGACCCATCAGTTCCGACGGCTGGCCCGGACGTCCCATCGGGGCTGAGGTTCCGAATTCCGCCACCGAATCTTCGTCGAACGTAGACGGGATCAGCGGCGTCCAGATTGGTCCCGGCGCTACCATATTCACCCGGATACCTTTACCGACAAGGTTGGCTGCCATACTTCGGGTAAAGCCATTAATGGCACCTTTGGTGGAGGTGTAATCAATCAGGTTCGGGTTGCCCGTGTATGGATTAATGGAGGTAGTGTTAATGATAGAGCTTCCTTCTTTTAAATGAGGAATAGCAAATTTAGTCATATGAAAGACTGAATATACATTGGTTTTGAACGTTTTATCCCATTGTTCCAGCGAAATGTCCTGCAAATCGCTCGTTGGAAATTGAATCGCAGAATTATTTACAAGAATATCGAGTTTGCCGAATTTATCCAATGTCTTTTCAATCAACGATTTGCACGTCTCTTCCTCCGAAACATCGCCGGGCAGAAGCAAGGCCTGCACGCCTTCGTTCTCAATCAGTTTTTTCGTTTCATCAGCGTCATTCTGCTCTTCCTCCAGATAATTAATCACTACATGGGCGCCTTCCTTTGCATAGGCAATCGCCACTGCGCGGCCGATACCGCTGTCACCACCGGTGATCAATGCCACCCGGTCTGTAAGCTTTCCGCTCCCTTTGTAATCGAGCGGCTGGATTGGCAATGGGGTCATCTCTGATTCAGTGCCCGGCTGTTCCGGCTGGCTCTGCTTCGGCTGTCCACCCAGCTGCTGTTTATTAATATCCATCTATATCAGTGCTCCTTTTCATTGTTAAGGTAATACTTCTTTTAGTTACCTGCTAACAGGAAATAGTAAACATGTGTAACCAGATGCACCTGGAAATGACATCAAAAAACTGCCCGGAACTTCCCAGGCAGTTCAACAATTATATTTAGTTTCGAAGAATAATATAAATCAGGTAAATAATATACGCAGCCGCAAGCACCGCTCCCTCCCGGCGGCCAATCCTGAAATTGGTTCTCGAAAAAACGAGCAGCAGCACTGTCAGGATAATCATAAGCGAAATGTCCATAAAAATTTTGCTTTCTACAGCAAGTGGAGAGATCACGGAGGCCGCGCCAAGTACAAAGAAAATATTAAAAATATTGCTTCCGACAATATTACCGATCGCTATGTCTGTTTCTTTTTTAAACGCCGCTGTAATCGATGTAATCAACTCCGGCAAAGAAGTCCCAATGGCAACGATCGTCAGACCGACCAGTGTTTCGCTCATACCAAACGCAAGCGCAATTTCAGTCGCGCTGTCGACCACCAGGTCCCCGCCAAAAATGATGGCTGCAAGTCCGCCCACCGTCAGTAGTATATTTTTTGTCCACGGGGCAATTGAGGCGCTCGTTTGGTCAACTGTCTGAGCAGCCCGGTTTCTTCTGGCCACTTCAAATATATAATATAAAAACACGGTAAAAAACAGCAGGAACACAAAACCATCACTGCGTGTAATAACATTTTCACTAAGTGCCTGAAGGGCAGTGTCACTCATTAGAATAAGAAGCGCGACCCCCGCAAGCAGTGTGAAAGGAATTTCTTTTCTCACTGTTTCATTTTCGACAGCGAGCGGGGCGATTAAAGCAGTAACGCCAATCACCAGCGTAATGTTGAAGATATTGCTTCCAATTACGTTACCAAGGGCGACGCCGGCGTTTCCGTCCAAAGCAGCAAGTACACTCACCGTCGCTTCCGGAGAGCTTGTGCCAAAGGCAACAATCGTCAGCCCGATTAAAAGCGGGGACACTTTTAAATTACCGGCAATTTTCGAGGCACCGTCCACAAAAAAGTCGGCTCCTTTAATCAATAGCGCAAAACCAATAAGTAAAAACAAATACGACAACCGCTTCACCCTCATCTCGATGTACTTAATAAAAATTTACTATATCGCCCGCAGAGACTTTTAGTTTCACCAGCCGCTATTATCTTTCGGGAAAAAGAATGTCTATTTCTTCATTCAAATTCTCATGCTGAAAAACCTCTTCTTCGTCCTCTATTATATCAAATGCCTCTTTCACATTGTCGGGAAACTCCCGGTTTAACATGTAGTACTCAAGCAAATCTGCATCCTGGTCGTAATAATACTCTTCAGCTGCAAAACTCAGCTGATCTGAATAGTCCAACAGCTCTGTCAACGTATACTGATAGGCCGACTGAAATTTTTCATAGCCCTGAGGCTCGTAAACGATTTCTTGTGCTTTGTTTAAAGCTCCGTCGAGAGATAATAATTCTTCATTCGCCCGGTGCCAATAGTCTGAATTTTTATTTTGATTCAACGCTTTCAGCGCTTCTGTAGTTGAAGAAAGCTGAATGCTGATGTATTCCATTTCTTTTAAGATTTCCTGTTCGTAGGCTTCATTCACCTCGGAGCTATTCAAAGCCCCTGATTCTACAGCAGCAGTTTTAACGTTTTCTTTTTCACTTCTTATTTGACGAAGATCTGCCGCCCCTGACTCAGCCGTTTCTTCTGCAGAGCCCAATGAGACCTCTTCGAGATAAACCTTACTGTCCTGCTGAATTAAGTAGTACATACTGGATCCGCCTATAAGGAGGCCGGCTGCCATCAAAGAAACGACGATTTTTCTTTGTACTGCGATCAGTAAAATAATGCAGGAGGCAACTAATATAAAACCAAAAGCGGTACCAACAACCGGCAGTATCGAAGCTATTTCCACAGTCTTTCCCCCTGAATATGATATTTTCACAGCAGTATATTGTTTTCCCATTTTTGTACATCACTTCAATAGCAGCGGTTAAGTACAATATATCTTCCTTATTATACCTAATACCAGTAAAATTTCCTATAAATTATAGTTATTTCAGCCTAGGTTGATTTAGACTCACATTACCGTTTGTTTTTCTGTGTTATTCAGCATTTCCTTTAAAAAAAGGCCCATTGGATGTCGTCCAATGGGCGCTTAGTGTATATTTGCTATCCTGCCAAACTTTTAGCTATTCGACAGTTACGCTTTTTGCCAGGTTGCGCGGTTTGTCTACATCGCAGCCGCGGTGCATCGCTGCGTAGTAAGAAATAAGCTGCATTGGAATGACCGAAACGATCGGAGTCATCACTTCATGCATATCCGGAAGCACAATATTATCGCCTTCCTGCTGATTGGTTTCCGAAGCAATAACGCACGGTTTCGCGCCGCGGGCCACCACTTCCTGCAGGTTGCCACGCGTGTTTAGGTTCACGTGGTTCTGCGTCGTTACGGCAATGACCGGAGTGCCTTCTTCAATTAACGCAATTGTGCCGTGCTTCAGCTCGCCGCCGGCAAACCCTTCAGCCTGAATATACGAAATTTCTTTCAGCTTTAATGCACCTTCAAGCACAACGTGATAGTCGAGCGCGCGGCCGATGAAGAAGCAGTTGCGGGTTTCACTCAAGTATTCTTTCGCAATGCCTTCCATAACATCTTTTTGGTCACAAAGAGTCTCCATGGCGTTGGCCGCGAGCCCCAGCTGCTGAATAGCATTGAAGTCAGATTCAATACCGCGGGCACGGGCAATGTCCATAGCAAGGATCGACATTACAGCCATTTGTGCAGTGTATGCTTTCGTTGAAGCAACTGCAATTTCAGGACCGGCATACGTATGAAGCGTAAAGTCTGCCTCGCGGGAAAGCGTCGATCCCGGAACGTTCGTAATTGTGATTGACGGGTACCCCTGTTTTTTCACGTTTACAAGCACACCACGGCTGTCTGCGGTTTCTCCGCTTTGGGAAATAAAGATAAACAACGGCTTTTCAGAAAGAAGCGGCTGGTTATACAAAAACTCGCTCGCAATGTGTACTTCCACCGGCTTCTGCCCAATTTTCTCGATCATTTCCTTACCTACAAGCCCGGCATGATAGCTTGTACCTGCTGCCAGAATATAAATACGGTCCGAATGATTGATCGCCGCACGAATATCTTCTTCAAGCTTAATGTCTCCATCTTCATCCTGGTATTTCTGGATGATGTTGCGAATAACAAACGGCTGCTCATCAATTTCTTTTAACATAAAATGGTCGTACGTGCCCTTTTCTGTATCGGACTCATCAATGTCTGTCACAAAAGGCTCGCGAGTCTGAACGGTTCCTTCCAGGTCTTTTACCTGAACAGAGTCACGCGTCACAATAACGACTTCTTCATCCATAATTTCAATGAACTGCTTCGTCTTATGAAGCATTGCCATCGCATCCGAAGCAATAACGTTTTTCCCTTCTCCTAAACCAACGAGGAGCGGGCTCTTATTTTTTCCGACATAGATGGTTTCTTCATCATCGTTGTCGATTAATGCCAAAGCGTAGGATCCTTTTAGAAGAGCCAGAGTACGCCGGAAGGCTGCTTCTGTTTTGAGCCCTTCCTGGCTGAACTTCTCTACAAGCTGCACGATAATTTCCGTATCAGTCTGGCTGCGAAGAGACACTCTGTCAAGGTAATGCTGCTGAAGCTGCTGATAGTTCTCAATGACACCGTTGTGTACAAGCGTAAAGCGGCCGCTGATGCTTTGATGCGGGTGCGCATTGTCCCGGCTCGGTGCTCCGTGTGTCGCCCAGCGCGTGTGGCCGATGCCTATCGTTCCGGAAGCCTGGCCGTTTACCGTTTCTTCAAGAGCGGCAATACGCCCTTTTTCCTTGTATACACTAACTCCGTCGTTGTCCACTACCGCTATACCTGCAGAATCATACCCCCGGTACTCGAGTTTATGAAGTCCCTTTAACAAAATGTCCGACGCCTGCTCATTTCCAATATACCCTACAATTCCACACATACGTGGATACCCTCCTAATAATCGGCGGGGCATAAGCATATGTCGCGGGACATTTACTGATGCCCCACTCGTCTCGTTTGATTTTTTATTGATGTTATCTTCACGGGTGCTCATTCACAATTCTATTTACCAGTTTTATGCCTGTGTCCTGGCCTTTAGCCACGAAGTCGCCTTCATGATTTGAGCCAGTACTTTCAGCTGAGACATGCAGCCGGGAGGCATCCGCCGATTACTCGATAAACCTCCACCTCGTCAACTGTTTTGTTATTCGTTCCAAAACAGTCCAAGCGCTTTCAATAATGAAACTTTACTCCTGCTCCTTTCTTCACTAGATTTATACATAATAATACGCTATCTGCTTGCTGTAATCAATTGTGAAATTGTGAAATTTTTTCATGCAAATATGTATATTTCCTATTTTTAAGAAACACTTAACATTAGTCGCAATCTGCATAAAAAAGTTACGCCCCCGTATCAACGTTGCCGGAATTAATACATTTTAAACGTAAAAAAACACCGGGGGCGGCCCCGGCGCATTATAATTATTTATCCAAGCCCATTTCTGTCTGGACTACGTCAGCAATTTCTTTTACGTAATTGTTGCACAGCTCTTCTGTTTCAGCCTCCGCCATCACCCGGACGAGTGGCTCGGTGCCGGAAGGACGCACAAGAATTCTTCCTTTGTCCCCGGTTTCAGCTTCAATCCGGTCTATCACTTCTTTAACCTTTGGATTATTTTCCACCTCGTATTTATCCGTTACGCGGACATTAACCAGCTTTTGTGGAAACCTCGGCATTTCAGCGGCAAGCTCCGATAATTTTTTGCCTGATTTCTTCACCATATCCACGAGCTGCAATGCGCTCAGCATTCCATCTCCTGTGGTGGTTAAATCAAGGAAAATCAGGTGCCCGGATTGTTCTCCGCCCAGGCTGTATCCGTTTGCCCGCATTTCTTCCATGACGTGACGGTCACCCACCTTTGTCTGCACCGTTTCAACATCAACCTCCCGAAGAGCTTTATGCAGGCCGATGTTGCTCATAATCGTCGTTACTACCGTGTTTTTATTCAGCATCAGCTCCTGCTTCAGATGCTTGCCGCAAATATACATAATCTGGTCCCCATCAACAATATCGCCATTCTCATCTACAGCAATCAGCCGGTCCGCGTCGCCGTCAAAGGCAAGACCGAGGTCCGCGCCTTTTTCAACAACGAAAGCAGCCAGAGCTTCCGGATGTGTGGAGCCGACACCCTCGTTAATATTAATTCCGTCCGGGTTGTTTCCAATGGTAGAAATATCAGCCTCAAGGTCTGCCATTAAATGCGGAGCTAAAGAAGAGGCTGCCCCGTTTGCACAGTCGAGAGCAATATGCAGACTCGAGAAGTCCTCACTGACTGTATTTTTCAAAAACTGGAGATACTTCTGACGGCCTTCAAAATAATCATTGACGCTTCCAAGCTGTCCTCCAACCGGGCGAGGCATCTGGTCGTCTCCTTCAAGATAGCGCTCGATTTCCGCTTCCTGCTCGTCATTCAGCTTGAACCCATCTGCTCCGAAAAATTTGATGCCGTTATCTGCAACCGGATTATGCGAAGCAGAAATCATAATCCCTGCCTGAGCACTGACTGCCTTGGTTAAATAAGCTACTCCGGGAGTGGTAATGGTTCCCAGGCGCATCACTTCCACCCCAATGGAAAGAAGCCCGGCCACCATTGCGCCTTCAAGCATTTCCCCGCTGATCCGTGTATCCTTGCCTATTAACACTTTTGGTTGTTCATGATCTTTCGTTAACAAATAGCCGCCCGCACGCCCAAGCCGGAAAGCAAACTCCGGTGTAAGCTCTGTATTGGCAACACCCCTGACTCCATCTGTACCAAAATATTTCCCCATGGTTAAATCTCTCCTTTATTCTTACACAATTCCCTGATGGTGTTTACTGCTGTTCTTCGTCTGTTTCATTATTTTCGTCCGCAGGAGCTTCCTCTTCATCTTCTGCAGGAGGTTCTTCTGTGTCTCCGGTTCCGTCTTCTTCTGTGTCCCCAGTATCTGTTTGCGGATCTGTTTCTGTATCCTGTTCGTTTGATCCGTTTCCGTTTTCTGCACCTTCTGTCGAATCATCCTGACCGGAAGAGCCGCCGTCCCCTTCATTTTGACCAGACTCTCCGGGGTCATCTGTATTTTCGTTTTGCTGCTCTTCCGGCGCCTCATTTTCCGGCTCTGTTTCTTCTTCCGTTTCGTCTCCGCTTTCTTCCTGCTGAAGGGTTACTTCCACATTCTCCCTCGCTGGAGAAATCTGCACTCCTTGCGGTCCGCCCGCTTCCACAGGAAGAATATAGGACTCTTCATTCGAAGAGCCGCTGCCGCTCCAAAGAGCCTCCAGTGTAATATCTTCAGCGCTTACACCTTCAAGTGCCCCCGCATCTCCATATATTTGTACATCCATTTGCCCTGACGAAGGGTTTACCCAGCTCGTCGATGCCCCTGAAGGCAAATTCACAATAGAAATAGGCACATCTTCAAGCGTAGCCTGTTCTTCCCCCTCTATCGTCACAGATGCACTTAAATTTTCAGGATTTGTCCGCTGGATGCCATCCGGAAGCTGTACATCCAGTTCATACGTTCCGCTTTCACTGATTTCATTCAAGTCGAGAGCCGCATTAATGCTTTCTGTATTCTGCACTGCTTCCTCGCTGCCGTAAATAGTTACTGCTTCATCGGAAACCGTGACTTCACTAATTGCTGTATCTGCACTCAAACTTCCCGTTCGTTCGACGTTCACAGGCACCTCTTTTGAAGGAGCATCAGCAGACAACTCCACTGATGCTTCCTGCGGTTCTATATTGACGTCCAGTTCATTGCCTTCCGTATCGAGCGCCACTATCGGGAAGTTTCCATTGATGTCCCCATCTGCTTCAGATACATCCACCTGGGCAACCACCCGGTCAATTTGTTCGATAATTGTTCCGGCCCCGCTCACCGTCACTTCCTCGGGGCTGACGGTCGGGTTCCCAAAAGAAAACTCTTGATTCTGCTCTTCATTCAAAATTTGTGTTTCAAGCGGAAAGGTCGTTTCCTGCTTTTCCTCAAGCGTCACCGTCGCGTACTCCGGTGACGGAGTCACTTCCAGGTCTGTCGGAAAATCCCGGTGGCTTACCTGAACGTTGTGTGTTCCGGCGCCCAGATTCTGCATATCTAAATATAATTCATAACTGTCCGACCGGGAGAGACGAAACAGCATAATAGCCGTCTGTGAACCGGCGAGCGTAACATCTGCGTTCTCAGTCATATTTGTAACAGCATATTCTTCTTCATTGTACTCCGGGGTAATGTTCACATCTTCGATTGTATATGTTTGATCTTCCCCGTCCGGCACGACCCCGGCATTATTTACCGTAGGATCCATATTCACAATTAAGTAAAGCATCACGGCAAAAGCAAGAGAGATAAAGCGGACAAACCACTTGTTTGCAAAAAGCTTATCCATCTTTTTTCCCTCCCCACTGCCAGATACTCGATGAATTGTTTTCTGCCATCAAATCCTTTTCAAGCATTTTACGGAGTGTTTCCTCATCAACATCACGGTGAAGATCTCCGTTTTTAGTAATGGATATGCTGCCGGTTTCTTCCGACACAGCCAGCGTAAGTGCGTCCGTTACTTCACTCACCCCGAGAGCGGCACGGTGCCTTGTGCCCAGCTCTTTTGAAATAAAGGGGTTTTCTGACAAAGGAAGGTAGCAGGCAGCGGCGGCTATTTTGTTCTCTCTCATCACTACCGCCCCGTCATGAAGCGGAGTATTCGGAATAAAAGTATTAATCAGCAGCTCTGATGTAATGTTTGCATCCATGGAAATGCCGGTTTCAATATAATCATTCATTCCTGTTTCGCGTTCGATGGAAATCAGCGCCCCGATACGCCTTTTCGCCATATACTTTGTTGATTTCATAATGGCATCAATAGTTTTTAACGTTTCGTCTTCTTCTACATAAGAAGCTCTCCCGAAGAGCCTTCCCCTGCCGAGCTGTTCAAGGGCACGCCGGAGCTCCGGCTGAAATATGATAATAATTGCAAGCAGTCCGTATGTAACCGAGTTCCCCATAATCCATTGAAGCGTCCGCAGACCAAAAAAACTGCTTATAAACCAAACAGCTAAAATAACAGCAATGCCTTTTACTAGCTGGACGGCCCGAGTGCCCCGGATAATCGTGATCGCTTTGTAAATGACATACGCCACCAGCGATATGTCTACGACAATTCGTATGATGTTAAGTAAATCGAAATCTTGTCCAGCAAACATGGCACTTCCTCCAATTGATTCTATCGCGTAAGCAAAGTAACGGTTATATTATATCACAATCACTTCTATTCTCTGCGTGCTTTATTTGGATTTTCGGCAAATTTTATTATACAGTTTGTCTCCGGAATAATATGCAAACAGCAGCACGCTCTGCCGAAAGCCTGCTGCTGTTTTATAAACGCCTGTATTATGACGCTTCTTCGTCGTCCATATGCCAGGCTTCCTGACTTATTCGTTTCGTATGGTACCAGATCCACTCAAGCACCTGGTCCACTTCCTCAATATTGCCGGAAACGCTGCCCGCCGAAGCCATGTACGGCTCCCCATTAATCACCGTAAGGTCCCCATTTACGTTCCCGTGCACATCAACCTCTCCGTTTCGAACGGTTAAATCTCCCTGCACTGTTTCATCCTCCGGTATGATTACTGCGTTGTTATCGTAATCAATATTTACGTTCGCCCGGTCGCCAGTGACCGTCATTTCAGCTCCCGCCTGATCATTCCAGGCAAAAAGCACACTTGAAGCCATCAGCACAATAAACATGGAAACTGCAACCAGCACAGGATGCTGCCTGGACCATGTTTTCCAGGCTGTCCGTTTTCTTTTCTTAGGCAGTTCTTTCATGACGCTGTCAGTAAAAGTCTCCGGAGCCCAAACGTGCGAAGCTCCCTGCACTATTGTCACTGTGCGCTTCAACTCCTGGAGACGGTGCGCGCATTCCGGATTTTCTTTGATGTACGTATGGAACTTTTCTTTTTCACGTTCATCCATATCGCCGTCAATGTAGCGCTGGATATACTCTTCCTCCCGCTCGTTTAAAGCCATGGTCCCACCCCCTCATTCACGTGTTTCCCAAATGTTTTCTTAAAGCTTCGCGCCCCCTGTGCACATGCGTTTTCACCGTATTTTCGGGAAGATCCAGTATGTCACTGATTTCCTGAATGGAAAGATCTTCAATGTAGCGAAGGACGATAGCTGTCCGGTATTTCGGCGGCAGCTTCACTATCCCTTCCTGCACCCACTCCTGCATTTCCATTGTCACAACCTGTTCATCCGGCAGCTTGTCCGGCGAAGAAAGCTGCGAATATCCATCGAGCCCTTCCGCTCCAGGTATTTCTGCGTCCAGGGAATAGTCCGGCTTTTTCTTACGGAGACGATCGATGCAAAGATTTGTCGTAATACGGAAAAGCCAAGTGGAGAATTTTCTTTTTTCGTCATAGCTCTCAATGTTGGCATATGCTCTCAAAAATGCTTCCTGAGCCATATCCTGAGCTTCGTAGGCATTGCCCACCATCCGATAGGCGATTTGATAAACCTTGTCCTTATACAAATCAACCAATTCCCGAAAAGCTTCCTGATCTCCGTCTTTTTTCACTTCTTTCACTAGCCGTTTCACTGTTGCATCCATTTGGCGACCTCCACCTCGTGGGACTATACATACGTTCAATAAGTCTATCCGTTTCATTTATTCAACAGCCTTCGGCTGCTTAAGACATATTTACTATGGTAATTTTTTCAATTCATCCAATTGTAACACGGTTTTCATCCCCTATCTTTATCCATATTACTATTTATGCACCCTCTAGAACCATAGTCACATTTTGGAAAATATGGCATAAATACCTTTGAAAATGAGTTAAAATGGGTAATAATGTAAACATGAACAAAATAGGAGGTGAAGAACGTTTGTCTCAACAATATTTACGGCAGGAAATAGAACAAACAAGAGACAGACTCCATCAACTGACTTCCACTCATACGGCTTCTCTGGTTTCGGACGATGTCCTGGCTTTAAGTAAGGAACTGGATGTTCTTTTAAATAAATATGAGCTTATATCCCGTAAAACTCTTATGCACTCTTCGTAAATGCATAAGAGTTTTTCTATGCCCGCGTATTCTACCATGATTCTTTCAGACATTCACCCCCGAAGGGTTAAAAGCCTTAAAATTGACATAAAAAAAACAGCCCTTCAGGCTGAATGCGTTCATGTTGTTTGGTGGAGCCTAGCGGGATCGAACCGCTGACCTCCTGCGTGCAAGGCAGGCGCTCTCCCAGCTGAGCTAAGGCCCCATGAGTATATTTGATTTAACAAAAATGGAGCGGGTGATGGGAATCGAACCCACGACATCAGCTTGGAAGGCTGAGGTTTTACCACTAAACTACACCCGCATAATCTATATATAAATCAATACTGTTCATACTATCACTGCTTATCCTACTCGTCAAATAATGGAGCGGAAGACGGGATTCGAACCCGCGACCCCCACCTTGGCAAGGTGGTGTTCTACCACTGAACTACTTCCGCAGTTCAAAGCATGGATAATTACAATGGTGAGCCATGGAGGATTCGAACCTCCGACCCTCTGATTAAAAGTCAGATGCTCTACCAACTGAGCTAATGGCTCGTATTAATGGTGGAGGGGGACGGATTCGAACCGCCGAACCCGAAGGAGCGGATTTACAGTCCGCCGCGTTTGGCCAACTTCGCTACCCCTCCACGTGGTGCCGGCCAGAGGACTTGAACCCCCAACCTACTGATTACAAGTCAGTTGCTCTACCAATTGAGCTAGACCGGCGCGTGGAAAACTCACTACATGCCTTTCGGCAAAAGCAGCTTTATGTATGGTGACCCGTACGGGATTCGAACCCGTGTTACCGCCGTGAAAGGGCGGTGTCTTAACCACTTGACCAACGGGCCGTAAGCTGAATTAAAGTTTTCTTTCATTGCTACAATAAAGTATTCTAAAGCATTTTTTCCTCTCTTGCAACCAAATTACTATATTCAAAAAAGTTTGATATTTTTATATTTTGCTTTGTCAGTATATAAAAAGCCGGCCTGTCGTCACAGGCCGGCTGAACAATTATTGTCGATTGGATGCAGAGCCTGTTTTTGTGCCGCCTTTACTTCCCTGGCCGCTTTGAAGAGAAAACAGGTTGGAATCGATTGAAAACGTCAGTCTTTCTCTTTCCCGTTTCCGCTTTAATGCCAGTTGAATTAACTGGTGAATCAATTCGCTGTAGCTTTTCCCAGCCGGATCCCATAGATAGAAGGAAAGCGAGCCCGGGATCGTATTGATTTCATTTACAAATACTGTTTCGGTGCTGTCCTCAATCAGGAAATCGATTCTGGAGACGCCGCTGCAGCCGAGAATTTGGAACGTATCCTTAGCCAATTCCCGTACTTCGCCTGCTTTTTCCTCTGTGATGGGCGCCGGGATTTCCCGGTCTGTCGCTTCCATCCCCTTGGATGAACTACCGTTTTTACCGCCCTGATATTTGTCTTTATAGCTCAATATTTCATCTGTTTTGAGCACCTTTTCAATCACTGATGCTTCTACGTCTTCATAGTCGCCAACAACAGAGCAGTTCACCTCTGTCATACCTTCAAGCATTTTTTCCACGAGAATTTTCCCTGCGAATTCAGTGGCTTCTTCCACCGCCTGCTCCAGTTCTTCCCGATTTTTTGCTGTGCCGATACCGACGCTTGAACCAAGGTTAGCCGGTTTTACAATTACCGGATAATGCACACTTTCTTCAATCATAGCAATGACACTTTCGGTATCCTCTGCCCAGTGGTTGCTGTAGAACCAGACATCATTTAGTACTGGAAGACGGGAATCTCTTAAAATCTGTTTCATCATCACCTTATCCATGCCTACGGCCGAAGAGGCTACGTCGCAGCCGACGTAAGGCAGGCCGTAAAGCTCAAACAGCCCCTGAAGCGCTCCGTCTTCGCCGAACGTTCCGTGAACAATTGGAAAAGCAACATCAATGGCTGCCACTTCTTTTTTACCAAATTTAGGTGCGGGCTTTTTCTGAAGGACAACATTGTCTTCTTCTCCGTACGTAATCAGCACCTGCTGAGCCTCGTTCAATAATTTCGGCATGTCTTTGTAGGCTTCAATGTCCCTTAAAATATCGCCGGTATACCATTTTCGTTCTTTATTGATATAAATCGGAACAATTTCGTACCGGTCTTCATCCATGGATTCCATAGCCTGTACAGCTGAAATGACAGAAACCTCGTGTTCGACAGAAATGCCGCCGAAAAATACTCCTATTCTCGTTTTCATATTATTCCACTCCCCATGTCTTTACTCGTTGAATGAATCCGGAAGGTCATTTTCAAGCAGTACCACAGATGGCCGGGTGGCAATTTCGTTCATTTTTGCCAAAGCATCCTGAAGATCTGAGGCAACGTACAGCTGCTCTTCCGGATAATTTTTTTCTTTTAATCCGTCCTGAAGCGGTACAGTCTGTTTCTTACCGACCAAAATAATGAAATCACACGCATCTGCCATGTAAGTACCGAGCGCTTTATTTAATTCGTATTCTTTTTCCCCAAGCTCAACCATACCCGGTGTTATGGCAATTTTGTATTCCGGCATATGACTCAATACTTCCATAGCCATCTTAGAGCCAACCGGATTGGAGTTAAAGCTGTCATCAACAATCGTAATGTTCCCGTTCGTTTTCTTAAGCTCCAGACGGTGTTCCACCGGCTGTGCCTTCCGCAGCGCTCTCGCTATTTTTTCAAACGAGATGCCCTTCTCGGCCCCAATAGCCACAGCAGCTAAAATATTATAAATGTTATGGCGGCCGAGCAGTTTAGTCTGAATCTCTGCAGTGGTGCCGTCGTATTTTACCACGGTAAACGACGTCCCTTTGGAAGAGTATCCAATATTTTTGGCCCGGTAGTGCAGATCTTCAGCATCGATGCCGTAGTAAATCGTACGGCATTGATTCTGCTGCTCGTAGCTCATAATGTTTTCATCGTCTTTATTTACAAAGGCAGTACCTTCCTGCGGAAGCGTTTCGACAATTTCAAATTTGGTTTTTTTGATATTATCGAGCGTTTTGAATGTTTCGAGGTGCTGCTCGCCTACCGCCGTTAAAACGCCGTACCGCTGGTGCACAATGTCACAGATTTCTTCGATGTCTCCCGGCCTTTTCGCGCCCATTTCAGCAATAAAGATTTCATGGTAGGGCTTCAGCATCGTACGGATCGTTTTCGTCACACCCATCGGTGTATTGTAGCTTTCCGGTGTCATGAGCGTATTAAATTCAGAGGAAAGAACTGTTTCAAGCATATGCTTCGTGCTTGTTTTCCCGTAGCTTCCCGTGATGCCTATAACTTCAAGATCCGGCATCGATTTAATAATTCGTTCTGCATCATTGACGTAGTGCTGACTGATTTTCCGTTCCATTGGATAATTAATATAGTTTGCGCCCATTGTAATAAAATACGTAAGAATCGTCGCAATGACTGTTAAAAACACGAGCCACCCAAACGTATAAAATAAAGCCGTGTTACCCAGCAGAAGCCCTGCTGCAGTAAACAGCGCAAAAAGAACACTGATGGTGATAAACAACCGCTTCACCCGCGCCGTGATTACCAGTGCCTTTTTCTCCTGCAGCTGCGGCATGGTCAGGGCCATAAAAAGAAAATAAAGGAAGCCAATAATCAGCCCTAATGCTTCTGCTCCGAAAAGAAACGGCACGACAGCTACAAGGCCGATCGTGTTCCGGATCGGAAATGCTCTCGAAGCGTGCCCTTTAATCCATCCCCAGAAGCGCTCGTTCTTGTAGGAATTCTGCTGAAGCATATGTGTGCTCCGTTTCGTAAAGCGCACCGTGTAAAAAGCCCAAGCCGCAAGGTATAGAATTGCTAATATAGTGTTAATCATGCTGTGCGGCCTCCTGATTTTCGTTTCTTAAAAAGTGATCAATGATGATTAAAAACTCATTTAAATTGTCAATGTACGAATAATGTCCGGCCCCGCGCAGCACGACAAGGCCCGCATTTGGCATTTTCTGCTCCATGATCCTGGCGTCCGATACAGGAGTGGCCTCGTCATTTTCTCCCCATACGAGCAGTACTGGAGACGTAACATGCTCAAAATGGTGCTGCAGGTCTTCATTGACGACCTTCACCATAGTCTGCTGCATCACCCCGGAAACATTTTGGTAATCTGCCGATCCGACCCGGCCTTTGACCTTGTTTAGAATTTCCTGCTCACGATTTTTTAATCCCGGCAGCTTCAGCAGCTTTTTAAAGGTTTTATACGTATATACTTTTACGTAATATTTCAGCTTTCGTTTTGGCTTAACACCCGCGCTGTCCACCAAAATAATTTTTTTCACCGGATTGCCCGCCGCTGCGTACTTAATCGAAACCCGGCCTCCGAAGGAGTGGCCGATGAGAATCGGGTTCTCTATACCGGTTTTCTGCAGCCATTTTTTCAGCATTTCAGTGTAGTCACCGACCGTCCAGGATTCGGGCGGCTCTCCGCTTTGACCAAAGCCTGGAAAATCAATAGACCAGACCCGGAAGTTCTTTTCCAGCGATTGATGCACCGGGGCAAATGCTTGAATGTTTGCGCCCCATCCATGTAATAAGACGACATCCTCCCCTTCGCCGGAAACATGGTAGTTCACGTTAATCCCATCTATATCTATATACACAGTGAGACTCTCCTATTCTAATTTTTCTATATTCTGCTCGGTGCAGACCTGCCATTTATAGCCGTACTCTATGTAATAAGTCTTTAAAACACAGTAAAAGTCAGCTGAGATACACTTCCCAGTAATTTTTCATATACACAAATCCACCACTTTATATTATCACATAATCTTAAAGACGAGAATGACGACTTTGTGATTCGTCGAAGTGTCTGGACATCCTCGTTCATTATATTTGTTTCCAGGTTTTGTTTCAGTTAATATATGATAGTTCCATACAAAAACAACTTCCCTGAAACTAATAATAGAAAGCGTGAAATTTTATGACGAATGAGTCTTTACACGTCGGCCCGGCTCAGAAAAAGAAGCTTATTTTTCTGGTAGCTTTGATTTTAACCATCGCAGTTATGAACGGCACCATGTTTAACGTAGCTATTCCGGATATCCAGTCGTATTTCGGCATTCCTTCCTCCCAGGTCAGCTGGGTGCTTACCTCGTACATTATGGTCTACGCTATCGGGGCCTTGATGTATGGAAAATTAGCAGACTTTTATTCCATTAAAGCTCTGCTTACCTTTGGCATCATCCTTTTTGCCGCCGGTGCAACGCTCGGCCTTTTTTCTCAAAGCTTTGCCATGCTTCTCGTCGCCCGGGTGCTTCAGGCGGCAGGCGGAGCAACCATTCCCGCACTCGGGTTTGTGATACCTGCCCGCTTTTTCCCGGAGGATAAAGGCCGCGTCTTTGGTCTGATTTCTTCTACAGTAGCCTTCGCTTCCGGCGTGGGGCCAATTGTTGGCGGGCTGCTCGGAGGATGGCTCAGCTGGCGTTATTTGTTTTTATTCTCTATTCTATCGCTTTTAGCCCTGCCTTTTCTCAGAAAATGGCTGCCGGATGAAGAAAAACGCTCCGGGTTTATCGATTATTTAGGAGCCGCGCTTTTCGGAGCAGCCATCGCCGGAATTTTACTGTTTGTGACTACTCTTCAATGGATCTTTCTATTTATGTTTATTGTCTTTATGGCTGTTTTCTCTGTTCGGACGGCGAAAGCGGATGATCCTTTCATCCGCCCGTCCCTGTTGAAAAACAAATATTATACCGTCACCATTTTGACGAGCTTTCTCGGAGTGTGCAGCATGTTCGGACTTTTGTTTATCATTCCGCTTATGACCAGAGAGCTGTATGAACTTTCCACTACGCAGATCGGCCTTGTTATCTTTCCGGGAGCAATACTTGCCGGCTTTCTCGGACGCACCGGGGGCGACCTTGCAGACCGTCACGGCCCAAAAGTAGTCGTTATCGCCGCCCTGATTTTCATTGCTTTTGGAACAATACTGCTTTCCGGGTTTGCCGGCGTTTCCGCGGTCGCTGTCTCTGTTGTTCTAATCATCGCCTATATAGGCTTTCCTCTTATCCAGAGCTCGACCGCCAATATTTTGTCTTCTGTTCTTAAAGAAAATGAAACAGGCGTCGGCATTGGCATGTTCAACCTGATGAACTTTATGGCTGGAGCCTTCAGCAGCGCAATCTTTGGAGCTGTGCTGGAAATTCAGGGCGTAACCACTTCGTTGAACCCGTTTGCTTCCGGAGGCAGCAGTGCCATTTATTCTAACGTTTATCTCGCCCTGACCCTGATTTCTCTGTTCGCCCTTGCCATGTTTACGTACACCTTCCGTGCCTTCCGGGTCGCACCACAGTCGGAGAAGAATACTGAATAAAGAGATCGGCCCAGTGCCGGTCTCTTTTTTGCTATAATAGACAAAATCAAACCGAAGGGAGCGGTGACTTGTGCAGAGACGCCGTGTATCCGTAAGCGATTTAGCTTACGAGGCTTTAAAGCAAAACATTATTGAATTTCATTATTCTCCAGGGCAGGCGCTTCGCGAGGAACAGTTAACTGAAGAAATCGCAGTAAGCCGTACGCCGCTCCGTCAGGCGCTCTACCGTCTCGAGCTCGAAGGATTAATTGTAAAAAAAGCGAATGGACGTATGGAAGTCCAGGCGCTCAGCATTGAAGAAGCCGTCGATATTTTTGCCGTCCGGGAAGCGCTCGAAGGACTTGTGGCTAAAGAAGCTGCCATGCGGGCATCCTCTGAGGCTGTAGCAGCTATGAAAGAAGCACTTCTGCATATGGCTGAAGCAGATGAACGATTCACTTCCATTACGTATGGCAGCCGCTTCCATCATTTATTATATGAACACGCTTCGCCTACGGCGGTTCAGTTTTTAAACCAGCTGAACAGCCGCCTTGAAAGATACCGGCGACTCAGCGGATACCGGCACCCTGATTATACAATCGACACTCCAGTATCTGAACACGAAAAAATCCTCTCTGCTATCGAACAAAAAGATGGCCCGGCGGCCGAGCATTACATGCGTGCCCATATTCGCAGAAGCTTAGCCTCTACGAAAGAAACGCTTGAATTTCATATTTCTTCTTTCTAGCAGCACGTCGAAAAGGGCTTTGCCTTTTTCCAAATAATTGTATACAATTATACAAAGAAACAGCTTATATTTTTAACCGTTTTTGAAAACGCTTTAAAAATAAAGGAGGCACCACTATGTCTGCAGAGAACGAGTACAGTCCCGGACTCGAAGGTATTATTGCCGCCGAAACGTCGATTTCCTATCTTGATGTCGATCAGGAACAAATTGTTATACGCGGATACGACCTGATTGAATTAGCAGAAAACCGTCATTTTTTGGATGTTGCTTATTTGCTGCTTTACGGCTCTCTTCCAAACGCAGCAGAGAAGGAGTCTTTCCAGGACCGCCTTTATCAACAGCTCGAACTGCCCGAATCTCTGACTTCTTCCTTTTCATTATTTCCTGCTTCGATGAGCGCCATGGATATGCTCCGTACCGGCATTTCCCTGCTTGCCGGCTTCGAGAAGCATATGCATGACCATTCCCCAGAAGCAAACCAGGAAAAAGCGGTTAAACTGCTCGGTGCTATACCTGCCATTATGGCGGGCAGCTATCGTACACAGCAGCATGAACCGCTAATTTCTCCAGACCCTTCAATGTCTTTTAGTGCCAATATGCTTCACATGCTCACCGGGAAAACGCCTACAGCATTGGAAACCGAAGTGTTTGATCAGTCTCTTGTGGCTTACATTGAGCATGAAATGCCGAACTCTACCTTTGCAGCCCGGGTGATTGCTTCCACCCAGGCCGATATGTATGGTGCCTTCACGGGGGCGGTAGCTTCTCTGAAAGGTCCTTTGCATGGGGGAGCCAACGAAGCCGTTATGCATCTATTGCTGGAAGCCGGCACCCCGGACGGAGTCGAGCGGCTCTTCCGGGAAAAACTGGCCAACAAAGAACGGATCATGGGATTTGGCCACAGGGTATATATGAAAAAAATGGACCCGCGCGCCCAGTTGATGAAAAAATCGCTGCACCGACTCGCGGAAAAGCAGGATCGCATGGACCTGTATGATATGTGCGTACGCGGCGAAGAGCTTATTGCAGAAGAAAAAGGCCTGCATCCAAACCTGGACTATTATGCAGCGCCGGTGTATTATCTGCTCGGCATCCCCATTGACCTGTATACGCCTATCTTTTTTGCATCGCGGGCAGCCGGACTCGGGGCCCACGTGATCGAGCAGCACAGCAATAACCGTTTGTTCCGTCCGAGAGTCAATTACACCGGGCCGCGGGACATTACGTTAACCTAAAGGAGGAAATGAGGATGAACCAGACGATGCAGCAGACAGATGCTTTACTGACCGATATTGCCGACTATGTATACGATCAGGAAATCTCAAGCGGCGAGGCGTATGACACTGCCCGCTATGTATTAATGGATACGTTAGGGGCAGGGATTCTGGCATTAAGATATCCAGAGTGCACTAAGCATCTGGGTCCTATTGTTCCAGGCACAATCGTCCCAAACGGTGCCCGCATGCCAGGCACCCAGTTTGAACTCGACCCGGTACATGCTGCCTTTAATATTGGCTGCGCGATCCGCTGGCTCGATTATAACGATACCTGGCTTGCCAAAGAATGGGGTCACCCTTCAGATAATCTCGGGGGCATCCTTGCCACCGCAGACTATCTAAGCCGGCAGCGCGTGGCAGAAGGCAGGGAGCCTCTGACGATGAACGACGTTTTAACCGCCATGGTGAAAGCCCATGAAATTCAAGGATGCATCGCTTTAAATCACAGCTTTAACCGGGTCGGGCTCGACCACGTGCTTCTCGTTAAAGTAGCTACGACAGCAGTGGTCACCCATATGCTTGGCGGCAGTAAACAGGAGATGATCAACGCGGTTTCCAACGCCTGGGTGGATAACTCCAGTCTTCGTACGTACCGCCATTATCCTAACGCCGGCTCCCGTAAATCCTGGGCCGCCGGTGATGCCACGAGCCGCGGAGTCCGCCTCGCTTTAATGGCTGTCAAAGGCGAAATGGGATATGCTACAGCTCTTTCTGCCAAAGGCTGGGGCTTTCAGGATGTAATGATGAATGGAGAAGAGCTGTCTGTGCCAAAAATGGATGCCTACGTGATGGAGCACGTCCTGTTCAAAGTCTCCTTCCCGGCTGAATTCCACGCCCAAACCGCTGTGGAAGCCGCTATTGAACTGCACCGGGATGTAAAAGAACGGCTGCAGGATATTGAACGCATCGACATTGTTACTCACGAAGCTGCTATCCGTATTATCGATAAAACCGGCCCGCTGCAAAATCCAGCGGACCGGGATCACTGCCTGCAGTATATGACAGCCGTCGGCTTGATCTTCGGCCGGCTTGACGCTGATCACTATGAGGATTCCGCTGCTGCAAATCCGGTAATTGATCAGCTCCGGAACAAAATGATCGTGAAAGAAAACAAACAGTACACTGAAGATTATCTGGATCCGTCTAAGCGTTCAATTCCCAATCAGGTGCAGGTTCATTTTATGGACGGCACGAGCACCGCTCCAGCAGAAGTGGAATACCCGCTTGGCCACCAGCGCCGCCGGGAAGAGGCCAAGCCGCAGATTATCGAAAAATGCCGACAGAATCTGAATGCTCACTACCCTCCGAAACAGGCCTCCCTGCTTCTGGAACAAATGCTCGACCATGACCGGCTGGCGGAAACTCCTGTTCATCACTTTATGTCAGACTGGGTTTACTAAAAGGAGGAAATACATTGAGTTGGTTAACCGAAGAACCTGTTTCCCAAAAAGAACTCGCCCAATTATTTCGTGACCGTATTAATCAGAAGCCGGCGGTGAAGATTCCCGGTGTTCATGATAGCATGTCTGCACTGATCGCCAGAAACACCGGCTTTGACATTTTATATCTATCCGGCGCTGCCTATACAGCGAGCCGGGGCCTGCCGGATCTTGGCATCATTCATTCCCATGAGGTTGCTGAACGGGCCCGGGATATTGTCCGCGCAGCAAAGCTCCCGATGCTCGTTGATATTGATACCGGCTTTGGGGGAGTGCTTGATGTGGCACGCACCGCCCGGGAAATGACCGAAGCCGGTGTGGCCGCCGTCCAGATTGAAGATCAGGACCTCCCGAAAAAATGCGGGCATTTAAACGGCAAAAAACTGGTATCGGCTGAAGAAATGGTTCAAAAGATTAAAGTTATTAAAGAAGTAGCTCCGACGCTAGCCGTTATTGCCCGTACCGACGCCAAAGGTGTGGAGGGAATGGAAGCAGCTATGGAGCGGGCAGCCCTGTACCGGGAAGCGGGCGCAGACGGTATTTTTCCGGAAGCTCTCTCCGCAGAGGAGGATTTCCGACTGGCCGGAAAAAGCCTCTCCAGCACGCCGCTGCTTGCTAACATGACCGAGTTTGGCCGCACCCCGTATTATCATGCTGATCAGTTTGAATCCTGGGGATTTAATATGATCATCTATCCGGTTACTTCCCTGCGGGCCGCTGCCAAGGCAGTCGAACGGGTTTTTCAGGAAATTCATGACAAAGGCACCCAAAAGGATATGCTTGAGGATATGCAGACACGCGAAGAGTTGTACCGTACTATTTCGTACTACGATTACGAAGCGTTGGATGAAAAAATCGCAAAAACCGAGCTGCCGACAATTGATGAAGATTAAAAAATAAAGCCTGGGGGCACACCCCGGCTTTATTTTTCTTCTTCGCTGTTTGATGACTCTTCTTCAAGCTCTTCTCCGTAATACTCTTCCAGCACCCAGTCATTTTCGTGAAGCGTTCCGGCCAAATCCTCTCCTACATATCGCACGTGCCAGGGTTCATACTGATAGCCGGTAATATCCGTTTTATCTTCCGGATAGCGTATTACAAAGCCATACTCATGCGCATTTTCTTCAAGCCACTCCCCTTCTTTTGTGTCACCTAGATCTGTCGTTAACGAATAGCCGACAGATGAAGTGCTCACGTCCATAGCCAGCCCGCTTTGATGCTCACTTTCTCCGGCCCTTGCGCTATATTTGTTCGCTTCCTCCTCCCCGTCTTCTTCCGCGTTGGCCGCAAATATACTTTCCTGGCGGTCATACGAACGGTATCCCGACACAGCCGAAAGCTCAATTTCCTCTTCTTCAGCCTCCGCGAACATGCTTTCAAGCTGCGCTGCGGCTTCCTCTCTCATATACTTTTTCTGGGGTTCTCCCTCAAATGGAAAAGCCACATCCGGTATTACTAAGTTTTCCGGCTCATAATCTGACGGCAGGTGGTATTCCCGGTTAATTAATGCGTCTGTAGCCGAGGGATTCTCCAAATCCCCCTCTTCTCCTCTCTCAGGTGGCTCCTCTCCTGCATCTGACTGTTCGTCATTCTCTGCCTGCTCTGTCTCCTCTTCTGCATCGCTCTCTGTTTCTTCCTGACTCTCTTCGTTACTTTCCTCAGGAGCGTCCGAAGAATTTTCTTCAGCTTCGTCACTCCCGCTGTCTCCGTTCCCGTTATTTGCACAGCCAGCGCTGAGCAAAAGCCCTGACATTCCTGCAACGATCATCCATTTTTTCATCATGCGCATCCTTTCTCTGCCATTCAAGGCGGTCTTCATGCTTTCGTATTTACGAGACCGTCTGCCTAGTTAATTATTCCTTACTTCCTTAAGAATTTTTCCATCCTTCTTTATGTTAGCATCCCAAGCGCCGATATAAACAATAGAATCAAACATAAAAGGATTGATACGTATGGATAAGGCATCAATCATCGGTATTATAATAGCATTCGCAGCTATCATGAGCGGTATCGCCATAAAAGGGATGGAGCTTATCTCTTTGCTGAACCCGGCCGCTCTATTAATTATTTTTGGAGGCACGATTGCCACTGTAGTAATTGCTTTCCCTGGTAACGAATTAAAAAACGTCCCGAAGCTTTTCGGTGTTTTATTTAAAAACCAAAATGAATGGAGCGTCGCGCAGCTTGTTCCCATGTTCTCCAGCTGGGCACAGACGGCAAGAAAGGAAGGCCTTCTGGCTCTTGAAGGCGACGTACAGGACATTCAGGATCCCTTTCTCCGCAATGGTATGACAATGGCGGTGGACGGACAAAATTCGGACTTTATCCGTGACATTATGAGCGAAGAGCTCGAAGCCATTGAATCCCGTCATCAAACAGGCGTTTCTATTTTTACCCAGGCAGGAACCTACGCCCCTACACTCGGTGTCCTGGGCGCTGTGGTCGGTCTCATTGCGGCGCTTGCCGACATGTCTGACATTGATAAACTCGGAGAAGCAATCAGTGCTGCCTTCGTAGCCACCCTTCTGGGTATTTTCACCGGTTACGTACTCTGGCATCCTTTTGCCAATAAACTCAAGCGCAAATCCAAGCACGAAATCCATGTCCGCAGTGTCATGATTGAAGGTGTATTATCGGTTCAGGAGGGCCAGCCCCCAAAAACGATTGAACAAAAGCTTCTAATGTACGTTCCGGCGAAGGATCGCGAAAAGATTATGGAGGCAGCCCAGGAAACCGAATGGAAAGAAGGTACCGAAAATGGCTAGGCGGCGGCAGCGGAAAAAAGAAGAGGAAGAGCACGTCAGTGAAGCGTGGCTACTCCCATACGCAGACCTCTTAACCCTGCTGCTTGCGCTGTTTATTGTGTTGTTTGCATCAAGTGAAGTGGATGCCCGGAAATTTGATCAGATCTCCGATTCCTTTAACTCGGTTTTCACTGGCGGAAGCGGCATTAATGAATCCGGAAACTCTGTCGAAGAGCTGAATGCCGAAGATAATATCGATGAAAGCCCTCCAACAGCAATCGAAGAGGCTGAAGACCAAAACGAACTTGCCGAGCTTCAGGAAAGAGTGGAAGGCTTTATTGATGAACGGGGGCTTGAAGGCCAGTTTACGACCCGCCTCTCCGATGATGGCCTGCTCCTTTCCATCAAAGACAATATTTTATTCAATGTTGGTGAAGCTGAAATACGCGAAGAAGCTCTTGAAACGGCTGAGGATATGTCCGAGCTGCTTGTATTAAACCCCCCTCGCAACATTATTATCAGCGGCCATACGGATGACACCCCTATCGCGAATGCGGACTTCAGCACAAACTGGGAGCTCAGTGTCATGCGGGCGGTCCATTTCATGGAAATTGTGCTCGAAAATCCTGACCTCGATCCAAGAGATTTCAGCGCCAAAGGGTTCGGCGAGTTTGAGCCGGTTGCTTCGAATGATACCGAAGAGGGCCGTGCCCAGAACAGACGCGTGGAGGTTTTGATTCTTCCGCGTAACCAAACCGAATCCTCCGAATGAGAAATATGAAATCAAAAACTGGCTGCCCTTCTACAGAGCAGCCAGTTTTCTATCTTTCCGTTTTTAATTGTTCTTTATTCTCTTCGTGGACATGCTTTAACGGTTCTTCAAATTTATGACGGTCAATAAATGCAAAAATGGCGCTCTCCACATATGGATCTTCCAACGATTTTTTCGTATTTTCAATATACCATTCTGAATCCCGGAGACGCTTCTCTATTTCTTCCGGCTTCGAAGCAACCAGGCCATGTCCCGGGACCACGGTATTGTATTTGCCGTCTTTCCATAGCTCATTCAGCTTCTTTAACGTAAACTGGTAGGACTCGCTGTTATATTCAATAATCGGGATCTCTACATTGCTTAAATAGTCTCCGGCGATACAAAGACCGAGCGGCTCTACGACCGCCGCCAATCCATCCACGGTATGACCCGGCGCCAGGTAGAACGTAATTTTAGTTTCTCCTTCTGTAAGCACCTGCTCATCCGAGTCAACAATGATATCCGGTTTCGGATACATGGCTTCATAGCTGCGTTGAATATAGTATGCACTGTCAAACTCTTTCATTTCCTGCACAATTTCTTCTTTATCCGACCTGGCATTAAATCCACGGGAAGCAATGATGGTTGCTTCCGGGAAAGCACCGGCTCCGATAATGTGATCGAAATCCGAATGAGTCAGCAGCAGATATACCGGCTGGCCCTTTTTTCGTTCTTCGACAAAATTCCTTATTTCCTCAATTTCGGCTGGAAGCCATGTAGGATCTGTGATTAATATTAAATCATCTGTCACTACGACAGTCGTATTCGTCTGATAGAGCTCGCTTTGAAATACGCTCCATTGTTCACGGTCTAATCTTTTTGCCACACTGATCACCTTCTTATTAGTCTTCATTTACAGTTTCTTTCCCGAAAATGAAAGTTTTCATTCATAAATTAAAGTATTATTTTATTGAATAATTATATAAATTCATATAAAAGCAGAGTGGCCGCTTTTTGCTTTTTATAAGCAAATCGTTCGCATTCACCCTCCCTTTCTCTTATCGTAAACATACATCCTAATACAAAAGGAGGGAATTTTATTGCTGAAGCAATGGATAAAAAGCCTCTCTTTCTCAAAACGCTGCTACTACTGCAGATCAAAAACTTCTTACATGCGCCCGTACTTCACAAAACAGGATGAAAAAGTCTTTGTCTGCGAAAAATGCCTCGAATACGCTGAAAGAAGGGCTATGCAGCGAGCGGACTAGGAAAAAACGTACGTCATTTTCGTTTTATATATATCGTTTTACGCTTATCTCTTTTTTCGGTCCTGATCTATATTACAATAGAGAAAAAGAACGATTGGAATTGGAGGGGCCCCGATGAACGAACATGATAAGGAAATGCTCGAACTAATTGAAACTGGCGTGGTAACGTTAATGCGCCGGGCGGATTTTAAACGGACGCTTGACAGTCAGGCAAGCAGCCTGGACCGTTCCGCATATTTGATCCTTCAGGTACTGCACCAGCAGAGCCCCCGTTCTGCACGTGAGCTAGCTGATCACTTTCTCCTCGATATTTCGACGCTCAGTCGTCAGATTCACTCGCTGGAGAAAAAAGGTTTTGTCTCCCGCCGCCCGGATCATCACGACAAACGGGTCAACCAGATTTTTATTACGAACGAAGGGATTGAGGCAATCAATACGCTGAAGCAGGAACGGATTCATATGTATGACAGCCTGTTGGCTGACTGGGACAAGGAAGAGCGCGACCAATTTGCCCAGCTGCTCGAGCGATTTAATAACACCCTCGTACAAAAAAGGGGGCTTCCTTCTTCGTAATGCATATGCCGGGCCCTGGACCAGGGCCTGATTTTTTTATCAAAAACAAGAACATTTGTTCGTTTAAAATATTTATTTTGAGGTATACCCTATAGAAAGAAACAATTGTTTCACCAAAGGAGGGCTGGGCCGTGGAGCGTGTTATTTTCCTTATCGACATGCAGTCGTTCTACGCCAACGTTGAAAAGCTGTATTATTCCAGCCTTCAGCATAAACCAACAGCTGTAGCCGGAGATCCGTCCATCCGGAGCGGGGTGATTCTGGCTGCCTGCCCTATTGCTAAACGCGAAGGAGTGAAAACAGCCGAAACACTTGGAGAAGCACAGCAAAAATGCCCAGGGCTTGTTGTTATCCCTCCGCGTATGGAGCTTTATTTAAGAATTTCTGTACAAATTGCCATAGCGCTTGAAGCTTACACTGATAAAATAGAACCCTACAGCGTGGACGAGCTGTTTGCAGATATGACGCATACATACAAACATACGGCTTCCACGCCGGAGCAGGCGGCTCTGTTCATCAACAGGCATCTTCTTCGGGCGTTCGGCGTCTATCCCCGGACCGGCATTGGAGCAACCAAGGTTCTCGCCAAAATGGCCTGTGACCATTTTGCCAAAAAATCGGCCGATGGGATTTTCACCCTGAAGCAGGAACAGCTGGCTTCCACACTTTGGCCTCTGCCTGTAAATCATCTGTTCGGAGTCGGGCGCCGGATGGAAAAGCACCTGCGGCAGATGGGGATTCGAAAAGCCGGCCACCTCGCTGCCTACCCTGTGGAAGAGCTGCGGCACCGCTTTGGGCTGAACGGAGAGCTTCTATGGCAGACAGCGCACGGCATTGACCCTTCCCCTGTCTCTCCCGGCACTCATACGCATCGAAAGGCTGTCGGCCACCATATGACCCTCCCCCGTGATTATTCGAGCTGGGATGATATCAGCGTCGTGCTTCGCGAATTGAGCGAAGAGGTCGGACGCCGGGCCCGGGCGGAGAGCTGCAGCGGCTGGACAGTCACCGTAGGAGCCGAAGGGCATGATAACGGGAATTCTGTTCATTTTCAGCGGCAGGCCTCCCAGGCCGAGCCGATTAATGACGGCAAAGCCATCTACGAAGCCGCCGCCTCCCTGTTTCGTAAACATTGGACACACTACCCGGTCCGGGGACTGAGCGTCAGCCTGCAGCAGCTTGAAAGCAATCAATTTATGCAGTTAGATTTATTTTCCGAAAAAGAGCACCGGGAAGACTTAAACAAAACGATCGATACCCTCAAAGACCGGTACGGACCGGCAGCTGTGCTCCAGGCCTCATCGCTTCTTCCCGGCGGCCAGGCCCTTGCCCGCGCAGAAAAAATCGGTGGTCACTACAAGTAGTTCCCGACTCCTTCAGGAACAGGAGTTGACGGCAAAGCCGAAAAACGGGATGCTGTAATAAATTGTACTTTCAAGGAGGAGAACTTATGAAGGAAACATCTGAACAGTTTTTATACGACCTGCTCCAAACTCCCTCTCCATCCGGCCACGAAATGGCTATTCAGCGTAAATGGCTTCAGTACGTCTCTCCGTATGCTGATGAAGTTCACACAGACACGATAGGCAATGCCTGGGGCACCATCAATCCGGAAGCCCCGTTTCACGTGCTTTTAGCCGGTCACTGTGACGAAATCGGCTTTCTTGTAAAGTCGATCGACAGCAGCGGCTTCGTAAGGGTGGAAAAGCTCGGCGGCATCAGCCAGGTACCTGCACTGGGAATGAAAGTGACCTTTCAGGGCAGGCAGGGACCTATCACCGGCGTTACGGGCGTCAATGCGGAACACAAGGGCGGCAGTAAAAAAGATTTCGCCTTTTCCGATTTGTACATAGACTTTGGAGCTAATAGTAAAGAAGAAATGGAAAAGTATCTTTCCATCGGCGATGCCGGCGTTTATGAGCGCACGCCCGAAAAGCTGTTAAACAACCGTTTCAGCGGACGGGGACTCGACAACCGGACAGGTGCCTTTATTACTGCAGAAGTTCTGCGCCGGCTGCAGAACAAACGCCCGGCGGTGGGCGTCTATGGCGTGAGCACGGTGAACGAAGAAACAAACATGGGCGGGGCTCATTTTGCCGGCGCCGGCCTCCGTCCAGATTTAGCAATTGCCCTCGACGTTACATTTGCTTATGATTACCCCGGGTCCAATCCGAATCAGGAAACAGAAGTAACACTCGGCGGCGGACCCGTCCTTGCCAAAGGGGCTCCGATTCACCCGACAGCTAATGAAGGACTGGAGCAGGCGGCCAAAAAAGCCGGCCTCTCCGTGCAATACGAGCTCACTCCACGGGTGACCGGTACTGACGCTGACCGGCTTCGTCTCGCTGGCGACGGTATTCCAAGCGTTAATGTATCTCTTCCACTACGGTACATGCACGCCCCTGTGGAGACAGCCAGCATGGACGATATCGAAAATGTTATCGAGCTGTTGGTCGAATACATTTGTTCCCTGCAGGAAAATGAAGACCTGAGGCCTATCCGTCCGTAATTTACTTTTATGTATCTTTGATTTCACGCTCTCTTCTTTTTCAGGAAGAGAGCTTTTATCATTTGTATTTTTTTGATTCAAGGCTGTTCATTTGAAGCTAAAACCGCTACGATACAGTTATGAATATTTGTATCTACATCACTTAAAGGAGCTGCAGCCAATGGAAGAACGCTTAGCAGAATTCGGACAAATCATCGATCAAATCATATCCCGGGTGCCGGGTACCTTCGGCGAAAATATCGCTGTATTTGTTCTCGCTATTTTATTGTATCTTTTACTGCGTCCTATATTTTTTTTATGGAAACCGGCAGCGGCCCGGCTGTTAAAAATGCTGTGGTACGCAGCCCTCGGTTATGTTCTGCTGCAGGAAGCCGGATCTATTTTCTTCATTCTTGGCTTTGCAGCTGCTGTGGAGGCATACGACCAGTTTTTTCTCTTTTTTGAGGAACGAAAACGGCGGGCTTCCATCCCAAAGACGGAAGCAAAAACACGGACGAACCGGAAAAGAAAAGGAAGCTCTTAGGATCAGCTGACATTTAAGGAGGTTTAACATAATGAATTTTGCCACCGTGGGAACAAACTGGATCACCGAAGCGTTCATTCAGGCCGGCAGTTCGCTTGAAGACTTTCAGCTGCAGGCGGTATATTCGCGGAATATGGAGCGTGCCCAAACGCTTGCGGATCAGTACGATGCGTCTTCGGCTTACGATGATTTAGAACAGCTTTGCCAGGACACAAACGTTGAAGCGCTGTATATTGCAAGCCCTACGAGATATCACTTTTCCATAGCTATGGCTGGTATCCAGCACGGCAAGCACATCATCTGTGAAAAGCCGATGTGCTCTAATGCGGAAGAGGCAAAGCGGCTTCTTGCCGCTGCTTCAGAATACGGTGTCACTATTATGGAAGCGATCAAAAACATGTATTTCCCGGCCTGGGAGACTGTTTTGAACCACCTTGACGAAATCGGAAAACTCCGCCGGGCATCGATTTCCTATTGTCAGTATTCAAGCCGTTACGACGCTTACCGCGAGGGGACTGTGCTCAACGCTTTTAAGCCTGAGCTTTCCAACGGGGCCTCAATGGATATTGGCACCTACTGCCTCCACCCCGCCCTTGAACTCCTAGGCATGCCGCATACAGTACAGGCGCACGGCTATCTGCTTGAAACCGGAGCCGACGGTCAGGCTGCCGCTCTTTTAGGCTATCCCGAAGCCCAGGCTGTTGTCAGCTATTCAAAAATTTCTGCTTCCACCCAGCCGGTGGAGCTGCAGGGCGAAGACGGCACGATCACCATCGACCATATTAACCATATGCACCGGGTGACCCTTACAAAAAAAGATGAAACGACTATCCTCTGGGAAAACAATCAGGAGGACTCCATGGTTCACGAAATACAGGCCTTTATTCAGCTGTGCGCCGATGAAGATGTGCGGCACATTCCTATCGAACGCTCCATTCAAGTACTGCAGGTGCTTGATGAAATACGTGCACAGATCGGCGTCCGATTTCCTGCAGATACTGAGGAGTAGCGGAAGGTGATGAATCTTTCCTTTTTTTCCTTAATAAATGAAGGGTTAAGTGCTGTATTCGCCGTAGACTTGACTCAGGAATATGTATTTTTCCTGTTCAGCTTTGCATTTTTTCTTCTCTTCCGGCCGCTGTGCTTTTTATGGATGCCTCCGCTTCAGCACCTGCTTCGATGCTCGTGGTACGTAATTATTGCTGTAGCCTTTTTTCAGGAATGGGCCGGAGCGCTTATTATTATTTTTTTCGCTCTTGCTGCAGAATGCTGGCATCTGCTGTTTGCGGCTATGGAAACAAAATCCGGGAAAAGTCCGTCTTAAAAACGGGCTTTTCTTTTTATATGCCCTATGTTAGAATCCTCTCTTGTGTGCAAAAAACAGACGTGTCCTATAATACATAAATCATTTAACAAGGGAGTAGATTTTATCATGAGTTCCACACAGGCGGTATCGTCTAAAAAACGGCTCGGCCTGGCTATTCTGCTGGGCTCACTGGCTGCATTTGGTGCTTTGACTATTGACATGTATTTACCCAGCTTCCCTTCTATAGCACAGGATCTTGATACAAGTGCGTCACTTGTGCAGCTTAGTTTAACAGCCTGCCTGCTCGGCCTCGCCTTTGGCCAATTAATCGTCGGTCCTATGAGCGACGTGAATGGAAGAAAAAAACCGCTATCCGTTTTCTTATTTATTTATATTGCCGCTTCTATTTTATGTATATTTGCCCCGACCATCTGGATTCTGATTGCCTGCCGTTTTCTGCAGGGATTTTCAGCTTCGGCCGGCATCGTTATTTCCCGGGCAATTGTCCGGGACATGTATTCCGGGAAAGAAATGACAAAATTCTTTTCCCTGTTGATGCTTGTAAACGGCCTTGCGCCAATACTTGCTCCAGTGCTTGGCGGAGCCATTCTTAACTTTACGACATGGAACGGCGTCTTTGCCGTACTAAGCGGGATAGGGATTATTATCTTTATTATTGTTTTATCCCTGCTTCCGGAAACCCTCCCGGAAACTAATCGTTCCGACAGCGATATAAAAGAAACCGTACGTACCTTTGGGAGCTTATTAAAGGACCGTTCGTTTATGGGCTTCGCCCTTGCCCAGGGATTGAAAATGGCCGGCATCTTTGCATATGTTTCCGGCACGCCGTTTGTTTATCAAGGCATTTACGGAGCTTCGCCGCAAACATTCGGCTTTTTATTCGCGCTTAACGGAATCGGCATTATTATCGGATCGCAGACTACCGGCCGGCTCGCCGGCATTGTACCGGAACGAAAAATACTCACATTCGGACTCGGGCTGACCCTCATTTCAAGCTCCGTCCTATTAACAATGACTGTGATTCAGGCACCGCTTGCTGCTATCGTCATTCCAATGTTTTTCGTCGTTTCAAGCCTCGGGCTTGTAAATACAGCTTCGTTCTCTCTTGCGATGGAAGAACAGGGCCACCGGGCCGGCAGCGCTGCTGCATTAATCGGGCTGCTTCCATTTTTATTCGGAGCGGCTTCGGCCCCGCTGGTTGGCATCGCCGGAGAGCATACAGCGGTCCCAATGGGAATTGTGATTTTTGGAGCAGACGCTGCAGCAGTACTCAGCTACGTGTTACTAGCTCGCGCGTCGAAAACACCTTCTGCCGAAAAAGAAAAAACCTCGCAGAGCTCCTATTATAAAAATGCAAGACCAAAAACAAGCTCATAAATGGAAATGCCCGGAGTCCTGGAGCCTCCGGGCATTTCAAATTTTTGTATAAAACTCTATATCAACGAAAACCCTGCAGCCGTAAGCCTGGCTGCAGGGTTTATTCATTAATTCTCGATTTTTTTCCATTCCTTTGCCGATTCTGCTGCTTTTTTTACTTCTTCAAGCGTTTTTCCCATCCCTGCTTCGACCGCAGCGATGTACGCTCCTTCCACAAGCGGGGCATCAGCTATTGTAATACGGCCTTCGAGCTCCGGCAGCATTTCAAGAGCCATTTCCGCATTCATTAGTGCACTGCCAATGTCAAACAAAAGCAGCACGCCCTCTTCTGTCGTAACCGATTCCACAGCGCCGGTGATCCGGTCTACACTTGTGCCGATTTCTCCGTCTTCAGTTCCTCCGGCTGCAGCGATTGCAACATCCTCCTGCTTCGTCTGAGATACGAGCTCCACGATGCCGTCGGCGAGCTCTTTACTGTGCGAAATAACAATGATGCTGACTTTAGCCATTAAGAGGCCCCCTCTTTATACACTTCTGCCAACGCTTCAAAAACGAGCTGCGATGAAAAGGCTCCAGGGTCCATATGGCCCTTCGAACGCTCGCCTAAATAGGAAGCCCTTCCTTTTTTAGCAATTCGGTCGATGGTAGCTTCTGCTTCGTTTGCAGCCGTTTTGGCAGCCTTCTCTGCGTCTGCGCCGTGCTCCTTCATTTCATCCCGCACAGGAATCCATACGTCGAGCATTGTCTTGTCCCCGAGGGAAGCCTTGCCTCTCGTTTCGATACCGCCGACGGCGGCCTCGATGCCTTCGACCAACGCTGCGCTGTCAAGCACGTCTTTACCCTTCCATGCATTGGCGGCTTTAAGAAATGCCGTACCATATAATGGCCCCGACGCTCCTCCCACCTTCGAAATGAGTGTAGAAGCCACATCTTTATACAATGCGCCAATGTCCTCGTAGGAAGCGTCTTCCACTTTCTTGGCTACTTCCTGAAAGCCGCGGGCCATATTATGCCCGTGATCTCCGTCTCCGATGGCCTGATCCAGCTCGGAAAGCTTGTCCTTATGCTCCTGCATTTTTGCATTGATTCTTAGTGCCCATTGCTTCATTACTGCTGCGCTTAGTTCCATGAAAGCTTCACTCCCTGCCGGATAGTAACAGTTGTTTCCGTTCTTCATCCAGGTTTAAAATCGTTACCGAGCATCCTGTCATTTCAAGCGACGTCATATATTCTCCTACAAAGGTTTTCTTTACGTGAATACCACGGTCTTTCAACAGCTGAATAGCCTTTCTTGCCACAATATAAAGCTCCATTAAAGGCGTCGCTCCCTGGCCGTTGATCATTAACGCTACTTCGCTGCCATCATTTAGGTGCATATCATCGAGCACGTGCTGAACCAGTTCTTCCGTCACGGCGTCTGCCTGCATCAGTTCGCGCCGCTCTACGCCCTGCTCGCCGTGAATACCGGTCCCGATTTCCATCTCGTTCTCATCGAGGGTGAATCCGGGTTTGCCGGAAGCTGGAACGGTACACGGAGAAAGGGAGACTCCCATCGAACGCACGTTGTCAGCCACGCCCTGGGCAATTGCTTTCACCTCGTCCAGGCTCTTTCCCTCAGCCGCTGCTGCCCCTGCAATCATATGCACAAGGGTCGTTCCTGCTACACCGCGGCGGTCCTCCGGATTGGCAATCGCTACGTCGTCCCGTATAACGACCTGTTTGACCGTAATATCTTCTGCTTCTGCGAGATCGGCCGCCATATCAAAGTTCATGACATCCCCGCTGTAGTTCTTGACGATCAAAAGAACTCCGGAGCCGCTGTCGACAGCTTTAATCGCTTCAAGCACCTGGTCAGGTGTCGGAGAGGTGAATACTTCCCCGCTCACTGCCGCATCGAGGAGCCCTTCCCCGACGTATCCGGCATGAGCAGGCTCGTGTCCGCTGCCCCCGCCGCTGATCAGCGCCACCTTGCCCTTGACTGGAGCGTCTGCCCGCACAATGACATTTGTGTTTTCAATCGCCCGGAGCTTATCAGGATGAGCGGCCACCAATCCTTCCACCATTTCAGAAACAATCTGATCCACACCATTAATGAGCTTCTTCATTTCTTTTCCTCCCTCAGTCTATAATCTTGCTTTTATATCTTGGATTTGAGCAATATGACGCTCTTCGTGGAGACCGATCATTTCCAGCCACTGATGAAGAGGCATGGGCCCAAAATTGGGATGCGAAATGGAACGTGCTGCTAATTCCTCACTGGTATGTTTTTCCTCCAGGTGACGGATATAGTCTCTTGTTTCCTTCAATTCCTCCAGCAGGCTCTGCTTGCCATATTCCATGTCCTCCGGCTGGAGCTCCTTCGGGGCTTCTGCCGGACGGCGCCGGTATTTCATCATTTGAATCGGCTTTTCTTCCGCCCTAGTGGTAGGTTCTGTTTCCAGGGCACTTTTCATACTTCTTCCTACAAAGGCTTCAAACAGCCGTAGGTGTTCGACCACCTGGGCCACGCTCCAGTCAGTGGCGTCTGTTTTTATGTTCCAATCTGCTTCCGGCACTGGTTCGATTTCTTCCAGAAGCTGGCTGCGTACATTTTCAATATATTCCATCTTAAAACCTCCATCTAACACAAGGATTCGATGTGTATGTTCAATAATCCTTCTTTCTTCCATGCATACTGTTTATTCCCCTTTTCAAGAAAAATAAATCCTGAACAAAGGTGCAGTTTCACACATAATTATCATCATTTTCGGGCAAAGAAAACAAAGGCAAAAAAGGAGAGAATGCTTATGAGTTTTAACTATGAAGAAGATTTTGACCGTATTAATTTTCGTGAAAAGCCAGAAAAGTACCGTGTAGGACGCGGGGAACAGGGCGTTTTAATGGTGGAACCGTACAAAAGCGAAATTCTGCCGTACTGGAGGTTTAAGACCCCGGACATTGCCGAGGAATCTTCCCGGCAGATTTACGAATTATTTCTGGAGTATAAAAAGCAAAAGGATTTCGTCGGAATGGATATGGCAAGAAAATTTCTGCAGATGGGCTACACGCGCTCACGCCGGTACGCCAATTATAAAGGTGGCAAAAAATACGACAAAGACGGTAACGTGAATGAACGTCAGATCAATGAAGAAAAAGCTGAATCCGCCCGGATTTTTGAAGAAAAATGGATCAAAGCCCGGGAGGACGAAACCTATTTATCATGGAAAAAAGACCATCAGCAAAAGTATGGATAAATAAAAAAGTTAAACTGCTTCTTTATTTCACCTTTGCGGCCACACCCGCGATCCGCTCAGCTGCTTCTTTTAATCGCTCTTCCTCTTCGAGCAGACCAATGCGGACGTATCCTTCTCCCATGCTTCCAAAGCCATGGCCCGGAGCGACTACTACACCCGCTTCTTCGAGCAGCTCTTCGGTAAACGAAGCGGAGGTATAGCCTCCTGGCACTTCCATCCATACAAAAAAAGAACCCCCTGGTGTCTGCACCGCTACGCCGTGATCATGAAGCGCCTGAATAAATACATTTCTTCTGTTTTCATAAACAGCCAGTATATCTTCAGCCATCTTTGCCCCGTGATCAAACGCATACGCTGCTGTTTCCTGAACCGCGCCAAACAAACTTACATACAAATGATCCTGAATTTTATTGATCATCTCTATAACTGAAGCATTTCCCACTGCCACAGCTGCACGCCATCCGGCCATGTTAAACGTTTTTGAAAGGGTGTACATTTCCACACCGACTTCCTTGGCCCCGGGGGTCTGAAGAAAGCTGGGCGGTTTTTCGCTGTCGTAGCCAAGCGACCCATAGGCAAAATCGTGAACGACACAAATGTGGTGCTGTACAGCAGTCCGGACCGTTTCTTCAAAAAATTCTGCCGTAGCGGTACCGGCAGTCGGGTTGTTAGGATAATTTAAAAACATCATTTTTGCCCGGTTCAGCACATCTGCTTCAATCTGCCGAAAATCAGGGCGAAAACTATTTTCTTTTTTAAGCGGCATAAAAGCCGTTTCTGCATTGGCCAGAGCTGTTCCCGAAAGGTAGTCAGGATAACCCGGGTCCGGCAGTAAAGCAGTATCCCCCGGGTTGAGGAGACACTGGCTGATCTCCACAAGCCCTGTTTTTGCACCGAATAAAACCGCCACTTCCGTTTTTGGATCCAACGTCACACCGTATTCCCGCTGATAAAAATCAGCCGCGGACTGCTTCAAAAAATCGTAGCCCCGAAATGGGGAATATTTATGATATTCCGGCTTTTCAGCAGCACTCCTCATTTTTTCCACAATAGGTGCCGGAGTCGGCTGATCAGGGTTTCCCTGTCCCAGATTGATTAAATCTCTGCCTTCTTCTTTCAGTGTCTGGACTTTTCTTGAAAGCGAAGCAAAAAACTGTTCCGGCAGTCGTTCGATTTGTTCAGACGGTTCAAATCGCATAAAATTTCCTCCTGTACGCAGAGTTTCCCTCGTATGTTTTACAATCGTAAAAACAAAGTACCCTCAGTTTAACGTTAAATAAATAAAAGCACATCCCTTCCATTTTTATAAAAAAATATATGAACAACATTTTTTGCTTAGTTCCAAAGGTTTACATTGTAATTATAAAATGAATACCATATAATAGTGATGCAAATGATTATTATTATCAACTGGGAGGATTTACATATTGGTTAAAAAGTGGATTTCTTTATTTGCAGTAGGTTTCGCCTTTTTGTTTGTGCTTGCTGCCTGCGGCAACGGTTCATCCGGAGGTTCCGGAGAAAGTGAAGACAGCGGAGAAAATGCAGAAGCAGAAACAAGAACAGTCACTGACCCGACCGGCCGGGAAGTGGAGATTCCGGCAGACCCGCAGAACGTCGTAGCCTTGCAGAATGTCGCAGACATGCTGATTCTTGATAAACAGCCGATAGGCACCTCTGAGTATTATCTCGATACGTACGGCGATCAGCTTGAAGGAGTGGAAAGCGTTGGCGGCGATACGCCAAACGTAGAGCAGATCAACGAGCTTGACCCGGACATGATTCTTTTGTCGGATTATCAGTCTGACTCTCTGGACCAGCTCGAACAAATTGCTCCGGTATATATGACTTCTTTTGATGATACACCGGAAGAACAGCTTCAGAATACTGCTGATGCATTAAATGAAGAAGACGCAAGCGAAGAATGGCTGACCCAATATGAACAACAGGCCGAGGAAGCCAAACAGACACTCGCAGACAATGACGTGCCGGAAGATGCAACTGCAGCTGTCGTCCAATTTATCGGTAAGGAAGTGTACGTGCACGACCAATCCGTCTTCGCCGGTTTGTATGAAGGCGCCGGGCTTGAACCAACAGAAGGTGTCGAAGAAAATACAGAAACCCAGGCCATTTCTCTTGAAACTGTGCCTGATTACGTAGAAGGGGCAGACTATCTGTTTGTGCTGACCGATCAGGGGGAGCCGACAGAACAGTCCCAGGAGCTTGTGGATGATCTGCTTGCTGATACACAAGCCGTTCAAAACGAACAATTTTATTACGTAAATAATACAAAATGGAGTGACTTCACACTGCTTGGCCGTGAGTACCAGCTCAACGATTCAGTAGAAAAAATCACCGGCGAATAAAACAGAGGCCCGTTCTTTTATAAGAACAGGGCCTTTTTTGTGACTTACTTGTTAATTTCTAAAGTACCTGCGTAAGCTGCTTCATACCTTTCTAAAATATCCTGATAAGAATACGGCTTCGGACTTCTTGCTAAAAGTCTTGTCTGTTTTTCTCCACTTTCAGCCAGCTTTACGAGATCACTTTCTTTAATCCCGAATTTGTCCAATGTAGAAGGAATTCCTACATCTTCAACAATACTTTTCAGCTCCCGAACACCCGCTATTGCGGCTTCCCTTTTTGATAATCCTTCAGTATTCGCCCCTATCCGCTCTGCTATTACTCCCATTTTTTCCATGCAGGAAGGCCAGATGTAATCAAAGATGTAGGGAAGAAGTACAGCATTCGATTCACCGTGAGGGATTTTAAATAACCCCCCTAACGGATAAGCTAAAGCATGTACACCAGCAACACCTGCGTTATAAAAGCTTAATCCTGCAGTCATACTCCCCCAGCTCATTTGTGCACGCGCCTCTTCATTACTGCCGTTCCATACAGCTGTACGAATGTTTTTCGCTATTCTTTCCATTGCATCCAAAGCGAGAGCATCTGTCAGCGGAGTGCTGTTAACAGAAATATATGCTTCCACCGCATGAGTAAGAGCATCTACTCCTGTAGCAGCAGTAATCTTAGGCGGCACCGTCATCGTTAGATCCGGATCTACCACAGCAACATCTGCTAGTAAAAATTCATGGGTGATAACGTCTTTAGTACCTTCGAGCGAAAATACGCTTATATCTGTTACTTCTGCCCCCGTACCGGCAGTTGTTGGTATTAAAAGCTTTGGCAGCCCTCGGCTTGTAAGAGTTTTATCTCCTGAAAGGTTTAAATAATTCTCAATGGACCCTTCGTTACCATGCAGTACAGAAACTGCCTTTGCGATATCAAGGGAGCTTCCTCCTCCGATTCCGATAACAAAATCTGCATCAAATGATTTTAATGCCTGCAGGGCATTCTTCCCAATTTCTACAGGTGGCTCCGGCTTTAGATCGGAATATATTTCATATATCACCCCAGCCTCTTTTAACTGGTCTTCCAGAGGGGCTGCGATGCCGGCATCCAGGACCCCCGGGTCGGCAAATACCATCACCCGCTCTGCCTGGTGGGACTTCAGTAAAGCTGGTATTTCATTTACTGCTCCTTTACCTGAAACAATTCTGATTGGTGAAACAAACGATTTATACATTTTTTCCACTCCTTGTATTTGGTTTTTGTTTTATATCTAAACCACTTTCCTTCGGGGATTCGGTAGTTGCTATAGTTACAATAAACATCGTGAGCATGCCGACGATAACTCCAATACCAGCAGCCCCAAACGGATTAGAGAAGTTAAGGCCAATTGGCAGATACACAAACCAGTATACAACTGTTGCTGCTATTAAAGATGAAATAGCCGCTGTTTTATTTGCGCGGTCCCATATACCGCCAACGACGATAGGTCCCGCCGTAGCTGCCATGATTCCGCCGATACCGATCCACATGAAGACTGCGAGGAACTCCGGTGGAGACCAGGCGAAAAAGATAGCTGCAATTATCACTAAAAATGTACTGTAGCGACTGATGATTAATTCATACCGTTCCGCTTTTGCTTTTGAAATATTAATTTTGGGTACAATCGTTTTACGATACAAGTCGTTAGCGAGCAGCTGGGTCAGTGATACTATCAGACCGTCCGAAGTCGACATTACAGCAGACAGCACAGCAATTGCCAGAAATGCTGCAATTACTGGCGGAAATATTTCACTGAAAAGGACCGGGATTATCTGGTCGGGACTAATACCTGCGTCTGCACCGACTACGGCCACTCCAAGCATTCCGCCCAACGCCATTAAAGGCAGGATTGTAGCAAAAATAGTACAATACATAATCAGCTTTCTAATATCTTTACTGCCTTTGACAGCCATAAACTTGTTACCAAGGTGCGGCTGCACGGAAAAAGGCAAGTGAGCTACAAATAGTAAGGCTACCAGCCAAAAGGCTCCGTACGTATTATCCCCGGGAAGAAACAATTGATTAAAGCCGCCCTGGGGATTTTCATTACTCACTGTGTTCAGCATATCAGTAAAGCCACCATTAACTCCTACGCTCGTCATAAAGCAAACAAATACTGTAATGGCTACTATCAGCATCAGGAATCCCTGTACAGCATCGGTAATAATATCTGAGTGCGATCCTCCCATAAATACATACACAGCAAGTACTGCTGCTGTGATAATTAAACCAACCCCGTAATCAACACCCATCATAGTTTGAAACATTGTCGCAGCAGCAACAAATTGAGAAACGACGTAAAAAATAAGCAGAATGGAAATAATCGTCAATGCAATGCGCAGAAAATCACTTTTGTATCTTTCGCCAATAAATTCCGGAATCGTTCTTGTACCGAATTCATCTCCATATTTCTTTATAACCTTAGCTACAAAAAGCATGCCAATGACGGTAGCTATAGGATAAAGAAGCGGATACCAGAGACTCGGGGTTCCGATACTGTAAGCAAGTCCCGGCATCCCCATAAATGTGGAGCCGCTGGATATGCCCGCTGCAATTACTAAGGCGATTACTAATGGACTATAGCTTGACCTTGCGGTAGCAAAATCCTCTGACGTTTTCGTTCTTTTCATTCCAACCCAGCCGAAATAAAGCATCATTAGTATAAATAAGGCCATAAAAATCCAGGAATAGGTTACAATTTGTGTATTCATAGAATCCCCCCCTATTCTTTTTCTTTTAGAATATTTGTTTTCCAAAGTGTCAGGGCCATTCCGACCCAGGTGCCAACTATACAAACGGCCATAATTATCAGGAAGTTCATTTTATTCTCTCCTTTCTTGATAAAATTGCTGAATAATAGGAAATTTTTCTAATTTATCGTACGATTCTGAACTTACCTCGTATAACATTACTTTCACTTTATCGCTGTTAAGTTTTTTTGCACTTTCAACCTGGTAAGGGGCATAAAAAGTATACGTCTTCTCCCGCTTTACCACAGGAACTTTCCAGGAACGGCGTTGATATAAAAAGTATTTTCTTAATGTCTCTTCTCCCTGCTCCTGAAATTTTTGCTTTTCGATTTCATATGGAATAATTTCTTCGTTCTGCACCTCGATGGTTTCACAGACCGGCAGGCCGTCTATAATTCCCTGCTGATTTGTTATCCCGTCTCCCGCGGTAACAATTTTTTCTGTTCGTTCGCCGAACAGGGTCTGAAACGTCACAATCCATTCGGCTGCGTATTTAGGATAATAACAAGTAAACAAATACTCTTTTTTCTTTCCTTTCATTGTCTGTATTTGCATACTACTCTCTCCTTAACGGTATTTTATACTTATCATTTTTAGTTCCGTCATTTCTTCGACAGCATATTTTACCCCTTCCCTTCCATAGCCGGAATCCTTCACTCCCCCGTAAGGCATATGGTCGAAACGGAGAGTGGGTACATCGTTAATGAGAACCTGCCCGGCTTCTATGCGATGCGCCATATCAACAGCCTGTTTCAGATCATTTGTAAACACCCCCGCATTCAAGCCGAACCGGCTGTTATTCATTTGCTCCAGAGCATCTTCAGAGTTTTTCACTTTGTTGATGATCACCACCGGCCCAAAGGCTTCTTTGCAGGATATAGAGGATGCAGAAGAAACATTGAATAAAATCGTTGGCTCTAAGCCATTACCAATTTTCTCTCCTCCTGTCAGAACCTCCGCTCCCTCTGCTTCCGCTTCTTTAATCCATTCATACAGACGCTGCTGTGATTTTTTATTAATCAGGCTTGAGACCTCCGTACTTTCTTCCAAAGGGTCTCCGAATTGAAGCAGAGCAGTTTTTGCTGAGCATTCCTGTATAAAATCATCAAAAATTTCTTCATGAACATAAATACGCTGAGTACTTAAACAAACCTGTCCATTATAAGCGAATGCTCCCTTTACTGATTTCTCAGCCACTTCACTGATTTCCCCGCGGCATGATTGATCCACATACATCGGCGAATTACTTCCTAATTCAAGAGTCATTTTTTTCAGGCCGGCTTCTGCTTTCAACAGCTTTCCTATTTCCGGGCTGCCGGTAAAAGATATTTTTTTAATCCGTTCATCCTTAAGCATTACCTCTCCTAATGTTTTTCCATCTCCAGGAACTACGGCTATTGCTCCTGCAGGAAGACCTGCTTCACTTAATATCTCTGCCAGCAGCAGGCTTGAAAATGGCGTCTGCTCCGCTGGTTTAACCACTATAGTGTTCCCTGCCGCTATTGCCGGTCCGACCTTGTGAGTAACAAGATTTAATGGAAAATTAAAAGGGGTAATTGCTCCTACCACTCCGATTGATTCATGAAGTGTATAGGCATCCCGTCCTTCGCCGCCTTCTGCAGCGTCTAATTGTAAGTATTCTCCGTTCATTCTTTTTGTTTCTTCACCCGAGAACTGCAGTGTCTGAATCGTCCGTTGGACTTCTGTGCGGGCAGCGGTGACCGGTTTACAGGCTTCCTGAGAGATAATCCTCGCAGCTTCTTCCTTTCTACCCTGCAGGATCGTTGCAGCACGGAATAAAATCCCAGCTTTTTCGTTTGATGTTAACGCTTTCATTTTTTTGTAAGCTTCATCTGCTTTTTCTATTGCTTCGCTCATCTCGGAGGGCATGCCGTCAGCTGCTTCTCCAATCAAATCTTCCGTATGGGGATTAAAAACTGGATAGTAATTTGCAGCCGCCTTATCCTGTGCTAATAAAAATAAACCTTTTTTCATCCTTCATCCTCCTAACAATATTTGTGAATACGTATTCTCGGAAGCGGAATTAAACCGCTCAGTTTATACTGAGCCTGGTTTAAGAGGTCCCGTCGTCTTTCTTTGATACAGAGCAGGCTCCAGGGTAACCTGGATTGGGGACATATTTTCTTTTCCGGCTTCAATGGAATTAATAAGGTGTTCAATTCCAAGCCTTCCTAAATTTTTATTGGACTGGGCACCGATAGTGGTTAATTCAAATCCGTGATGCCGGGCCATGCGTACATTATCCACCCCGCAAATACTAATATCTTCAGGGATCCGGTAGCCGAGCTCCATGAGTGTATCCATGGCAGTAATAGCTATAGCATCAGTAGCAGCAAATATTGCTGTAGGACGTTCTTTTCGCCCCATCATTTTAAAAATGGCATCTGCTATTGCTTCCTCACTGGTGTCAGTTTCGTTTAAAAATACTTTACCAGTCTTCATGGTTTGTTCTGCTATGCCCTCTGTAAACCCTAAATACCTGCCGTAAAAAGTGGATGTATACATCGGCCCTCCAATAAAGCCGATATACTCGTGCCCGAGCTGATACAAATGATCCGCAGCCATCTTTCCAGCCTGATAATTATTTAATTCAACAAAATTCCCACCTTCATTATGCTTACGGTTAAACATTACATAAGGTATTTGAGACGCCTGCAGTTCTTGAAGGATAGGGTCATTCATGAACACTGAAGACAAAATAATACCGTCCACCTGCATGGAGAGCACCGTTTCATATACAGCCATATTGTCTCCGTTATTTTCAAAAAAAACGTTTGTGTTGTACCCCTTCTCTTTCGCGTAGTTCACAATGGACGAAGTTGTTTCTACAAAGAAGGGATTATGCAATGGGCCCGATATAAGCGCTATTGTTTTGGAACGCTTACTAACCAGAGATCTGGCTATAGCGTTCGGCCTGTAGTTTAACTTTCTCATTGCTTCTGTAACTTTCTCTACGTTTTCCTTGCTTACCTTGTTTGAATTATTCAGCACCCTGGACACTGTCGATTGGGATACTCCTGCTTCTCTGGCAACTTCTTTGGAAGAAATCATTTTTTAACTCCTGGTGAATACGTATTCATGGACAACTTGTTTTTTATTATGAAATCGCATACATAAAAAGTCAAGAATAATTTCCCTCATTTCTATAAAAAACACAGCCATGCTTCCAGGCTGTGCTCTCCGCTTATTATTCCATGCCCTGCTGCCTGAACTCCATCTCATACATCCGGTTAAAACGGGCTTCTGTGCGGGCAAATACCGATCCTTCCGGATAGGTTCCATCCTCGCGGCGTACGGCACCCGCCCGTTCACCGGTCAGGATTTCCATACCTTCAGAAATATGGCCGACTGCCCATACATGGAAGCTTCCTGCTTCCGCCGCTTCCACAACCTCTGGATCGAGCATCAAATTGCGGGCATTCTGCTTCGGGATAATTACACCCTGCCTGCCGTTCAGCCCTTTTTCCCGGCAAATTTGAAAAAATCCTTCGATCTTTTCATTCACACCTCCGATCGGCTGAATCTCTCCCCACTGATTGACCGAGCCGGTTACTGCTATGCCCTGGTAAATAGGCACTTCTGCCAAAGAGGAAAGCAGTACGTACAACTCTGTGCTTGAAGCGCTGTCGCCGTCGATCAAACTATAGGTCTGCTCGAAAGTAATACTCGCTGATAAAGGAATAGGACGGTTTTTAGCAAACTGGCCGGAAAGAAACCCGGTCAAAATCATCATGCCCTTGTGATGAATCTGACCGCTGAGAGACGTTTCCCGTTCAATGTTCATCAACCCGCTTTTTCCGACGTACGTCTGAGCCGTAATTTTCGTTGGAATGCCAAACATGGAGTCTCTTGTGCCCATAACGGCCAGTCCGTTAATTTGCCCGACCCGGTAGCCTTCCGTTTGAATCATAATCGTTTCATCGTGAATTTTCTCCCGGTACTGTTCAGGGATGTGACTTGAACGCCTGTATTTTTCTTCGAGTGCCCGGAAAATGTGCTCCGATCTGACATAAGCGTTTCCCTCCTGCAGCGCGTAATGGCTGGATTCTACGAGCAGCTTTGTAATATCCTGAAACCTGGTGGTCATCTTCCCCTGTTCATCTATTAACCGGGAGCTGTAATCAATCACTCTGGCTACAGCTTCCCGGTGAAACGGCAGCAGGCCCTCTTCCTGAACGTAGTTTTTCACGAACTTGGCCATTTTCCAGCTGTTTTCATCGTTTTTAGCCATGACTGTGTCGAATTCTACTTTGACTTTAAACAGCTTATCAAACTCCTCATCAAGTCTCGAGAGCAGGTCGTAAACATAATAGGAACCGATGATGATAACCTTTGTCTGGAAGGGAATAGGTTCCGGCTTAAGTGCACTAGTTGGCAGCAGTCCCCGCTCTTCATAGGAATTTTCGATATGCACGTGTCCGGTCTGAAGCATCCGTTTTAACCCTGGCCATGCGCCTGGGTGCTGCAGCAAATCTGCGGCCTGAAGAATCAAGTAGCCGCCGTTCGCCAGATGCACCGCTCCTGGTTTAATGAAAGTAAAATTTGTCACCAGGCTGCCAATCTGTCCCTGGTATTCCACCTTGCCAAACAGATTGTGATACGTCGGATTGGATTCGTAAATTACCGGGGCCCCGTTTAAATGTTTGTTGTTGACGAGCAGATTCACCACGTACCGCTGATACTGTTTTTCCTTCATTCCTTCAAGCGCCCCTGCTGAACCCTCCTGCCCCTGGCCTTCGGCAAAAAAGTAAAAATGCTCCACAACGTCCCGTTCGTATGCGGTTAAATACGCCTCAACCTTTGGCAAATGCCCATACTGCCTGCGGAGCGGCTCAAATAATTTTTGTACCGCGGCTGAAGCTGTATTTGTCATAAATAATTGCACATCTTTGCGGAAGGTTTCCTCCATTTTGGCGATACGCCGGAGAGCATCCTGCACTTTTTCTTCTACGATTTTTTCGTTCGCCCTCAGCTGTTCCTTTTCTGCTTCAAGCAGGTGCTGATACGTCTCCCGGTTCATTGGCTGACCTCGTTGAAGGGGAATTTTATTAATGCCATTCTGCATACGCTCGAGTTTAAAATGGTGCTGTACCGCAAACTGGTCGGTTTCTTTCCATAGCTCGTCCATCTCTGTGCGCAGCCGTTCAAACATTTCCCGCTTCTGTCTTTCATGACTGTCGCTTGAGAAGGCTGTCTTTAGTTCCCGCTCGATGTTTATCAAAAGCTGTTCGATCCCGCGCCGGAAGCGCTGGCCTTCGCCGGCCGGAAACGAAAGCATTTCCGGACGGTCCGGATTATCAAAATTGTGCACGTAGCACCAATCATCCGGCTGCTTCTGTTTGCGGGCCAGATTTTCCACACTGTGCTGGGTGTAAGTCATTCTCCCTGTCCCCGTCGGACCGACTACAAACAAATTATACCCCGCCTGGCTTACTGAAAGACCAAACTCCATGGCCCGCTCGGCCCGTTCCTGGCCAATCATTTCATATGGAAAGTCCCTCATGTCCTCTGTCGTTTCAAATGAAAAGATTTCAGCATTGAATTCCAGGCGGAGCTCTGCTGGAGAAAGTTTATGCAGAGCAAGCCTTTTTTCATAATCATGATGGTTCATAAAACGCCCCTCCCTTCACGGTTATCCCGTCTTCTGCTACATTTTTGGCGCTTTCGTTCAGATCAGAGCTACGTATCGATTAGTACTATCTATTCCCGTTCTCGTCACTCCTATGCTGTATTCTTTATATTTTCCTGAGAGAAGAACAGTCGGTTTACGAGGTGATGCTCACAATCGCATCTACAATGCTGTAGATACCAAGAAATATGCAGACTAAAACGATAACTCCGCCTGCCAAATTCATCTTCCAATGGTTCACATAATGGCCAAGCCGGTTTTTGTTATTCATAATAACTAAAAGCATAATGGAGACAAAGGGAAGAATAAGGCCATTCAATGCCTGAGCAAAAAGTAAAACATCGAGCGGCTCGAAGCCAAGTCCGGAGGAAATAATTCCAATGGCCATCACGGACAAAAAGACCAGTTTAAAGCGAATGTTCTTCATCCCGCGCTCCCACTTCAATACGCTGCTGATGGTAACCGCTGCTCCGAGCGGTGATGCAAGCGCGGAAGAAAAACCGGCGGCGAATAAGCCTATACTGATAAAAGCGGTAGCCCAGCTTCCGAGCAGCGGTTCAAGCTGTAAAGCAAGGTCTGCCACGGACTCCACTTCCAGTCCGCGGATTGTAGCACCGGATGTGATTAGAATCGCAGCTGTAATTAAACCACCCAAACCAATTGACAAAAACACGTCCAGACGCGCTTCCTTTAAATGTCGCGGCTCACTCCAGCGTTCCTTCACGTTCTCTGAATGAAGGAATAAATTATAAGGAACAACTGTGGTGCCGACAATGGCAATCACTGTAATAACGGCTCCCGTTGGAATAGAGGGAACAAAGGCTCCCTGAAACAGCTCTCCCGGATCAGGCTGGGCCGTGACCATTGTGGTCACAAACGTTATACTCATGACCGCAATTAATACTATCATGACCCGTTCAATCAACTTGTAGCTGCCACTCAGGCCGATCAACAAAATAACGATTCCTACGATCGGTCCGATCGTATTTTCAGAAACGCCTGTCAGTGTCGTTAACCCTAACGAAGTACCAAGTAAGTCACCAGCTATATAGGCAGCACAGCCGAATACAATGGCAATAATCATGAGCCACATAGATCCGTATTTCAGCAGCGGGTTTGTGAACTGGTCTCTTATCGCCGCTCCCAGACCTTTTCCTGTAATAATTCCCAGCCGCGAGCACATCTCCTGAAGTATGATGGTTGTGACAATCGAAAAAACTACTGCCCATAGCAGGGCAAAGCCAAAAGAAGCTCCAGCACCTGTAGCCGTCGTTACCGTTCCCGGGCCTATAAACGACGCTGCTACAATTACTCCCGGGCCAAGCACCCTCACTCTTTCTCTCAACGGCCTCTTTTCTGCTTTTTCCATTGTTCGACCTCCCTTTTTAAAATTGTAGCCATATGAATAATCGCAATATTCATTTTATTAAAAATATTACAGAGACTGAAAATGACCCTCTCTTTCCTCCCGCCGTTTTCACCTACATTAACGAGGAAGTAATCATTAATTATGTCCTATTTTATAATTAACGTTATTAAAACGTAATCTGGATGAAACCTCCCGTATTTTTCTGTTTGTTACACTTACTCGTGGTTCGATAAATTGATTTACACCACGAGGAGGAACCTGAATGTTTAAATCCAACAGACAAGCACCAAAATATATATTATCCTCTGCCGTCGTAACGGCTTTAGCTCTAACACCGGCTTTAAGCGGAAACGCTGATGCCTTCGCTGACCCTGAGTCAGACGAAAGCAGCACTTCCAGCCAAAGCGACTCTTCTGATACAGCAAACGAAACTGAATCTAATGAGGACACTCTGCTTTATCTTGGCGATACCGGCAACAGTGTAGAATCTCTTCAGTCGGCTTTAAGCGATCTTGATTACTATACCTCCGAAGCTGACGGTACTTATGATGATGAAACTGTACAGGCTGTAGAAGCATTTCAAACAGAAAATAATTTAAGCATAGATGGCATCGCAGGCCCTGAAACAATGGGAGCATTGGATGAAGCAGAAGACTCCTCCGGGGCAAGCAGTGACACAGAAGAAAGCAGCAGCGGGAACAGTGAAAATAATGATGAAAGCGAAGAAGTTGCTTCCGCGTCTTCAGAAGAATCTTCGGAGCCTTCCACTGAAAGCACATCAGCCAATGCCTCTGATTCCGGCCTTGTCGATTCCGCGGAAAGCGTACTAGGCACTCCTTATGAATGGGGCGGAACTACAGCAAGCGGCCTGGACAGCAGCGGCTTTATCAATTACGTGTTTGAAGAAAACGGCACAGACGTTTCAAGAACCCATGAAGGCATCTGGCAGAACAACGGGGAATTCGTAGAAGAGCCAAACGTTGGCGACGTTGTCTTTTATGAAGGCACGTATGACACAGAAGGCGCTTCGCACAGCGGCATATACATTGGAGACGACCAAATGATCCATTCCGGCTCAGGCGGGGTGGAAACAGCCGATACCACCAGTGACTACTGGGAAGAGCATTACATCGGTGCAAAATCAATCGATTAATACCCTCATATTTTAAGTAACCGCCTTTCTGCATGCTTGCAGAGGGCGGTTTTTTATTTGAACTGGATATTGACCTTTTAGAAGTTAGTAAAGGAACACAAGCGCCCGGGAAATCAGAGCTGCAGTAAATACTGCCCCTAAAAACGAATGCCAGTGGGCTTTCGATTCCGGTACATTTTCCCGCTGCTCCGTTCCCTGAATTAGTTGCACTAAAGCCAAAGGCATCCCGAGAAAAATCAAATGCCATATTAAAAAGTCTCCTGAGCTAATGGTAAAAAATAATACAAACGCCGTCCCTGTCCATTCCAAAAGCTTCTCTGCTATAATTACTGATTTACTTCTTCGACGCTTCAGTTTATTTTTATAGGGCAATTTGGTTTTCCGCCGCAGCAGCCCGTCGAATATGAACCAAACAATCAATATAAGCACAAATGGAAAAAGAAATTCTACGATACTCTTATCATATGTGTACATAAAATAACCCTTCCCAGCCGATTAATAATTCAATACGACCGGCTGCCAGAAATAAACAAATGCCACGATAACAAAAATAGCGACAATGTTCATCCAAAATCCGGCCTTGACCATATCATCGATGGTTAAATAATCTGAACTGAAAACCGCAGCGTTAGGTGGAGTCGATATGGGAAGCATGAAGGCACAGCTGGCAGTGAGAGCCACGATCCCCATAATGGCGTAAGGGTCTACCCCAATTCCCATCGCAAGGCCGATGCTGATCGGCATCAGCATGTTCGATACGGCCGTATTGGACATGATTTCTGTCATAAATAATACAATGGCAGCAAGAACTATTAAAATTAATACAAAAGGAAGCACTTCAAGTCCCCCCAACAGCTCCCCAAACCATCCTGTTAAATTCGAAGATTCAAACGCAGCCGCGAGAGACAAGCCGCCTCCGAAAAGCAGAAGCAGGCCCCACGGAAGCTCTTTCATATCCTGCCATACCATGAGCCCGCCTCTCTCCTGTTTAGCCGGAAGCAAAAACATCGACGTGGCTCCAATAATTGAGATGGAAGTATCAGACAGACGATAGGCTTCGGGAATAAATCCGCTTGTAATCCAAAGAAAACCGACAATTGTAAAGATTGTCAGCACCGATTTTTCTTCAAACGACATCGGTCCCAGATCTTTTAGCTGGTTCCTGGCAAAATCTGTTGAAATGTCCTTTTGCGCTTTCACACGGAACTGAATTTTCGTTAAATAAAAATAAAGACCGGTCAACAAAATAACCGTTAAAGGAAAACCAAACAAAAACCATTCGGCAAAGGTAACCGTACGATCCAGATTGGAAGAAGCTACGGCTGCAAAAGCAGCATTGGGCACTGACCCTATTAATGTCGCCAGCCCGCCGATAGAAGCCGCATACGCTACTGAAAGAAGCAGTCCCTTAGCAAAACGGTTCAAGGATACTTCATCAAAGAAATCTTTATCCTTCACCTCTTTAATCAGCGCCAGTGCAATCGGCAGCATCATTAACGCCGTCGCAGCATTTGAAATCCACATGGAAAGCAAAGCAGTCGCCAATATAACGCCCAGCACGATGCGCTGACTTCCAGTACCGACAAACGAAATGATTGTCATCGCGATCCGTTTATGTAAGTTCCATTTTTCAATCGCAAGAGCAATGGTAAAACCACCCATATACATAAAAACAATAGGGTCGGCATACGCCATGGTTGCTGTCTCTTCATCCGCCCCTCCTGTGATTGGCAGCAGAAAGATAGGCAGCAGAGAGGTAGCCGGTATCGGCAGGGCTTCTGTAATCCACCAGGAAGCTACCCAGGCTGTAACGGCAAGTACTGCTCTCGGTTCGCTTTCAAGACCGGTAAGTGGTGGGATGAAAAAAAGTAAAGCAAATAAGCCCGGTCCCAGAATCAGCCCGATTTTTTTCCTTCTTGGCATAGTTGCACTCCTTTCAATTCAAAATGCATGCGGTGTCAAAATCTGATCGGAATATTCTGTTTTTTACCGCCGCATAATGCCCATTATATAGATAAAAGCTATTTGTTTGGATATATATTATAAAAAAGAAAAAAATAGGAAAAAAGGTGGGTGCTCTATGGCACCCACCTCCCAAACATTTTTACTTCACCTGTACATAGCTTGGATGAGCAGTGATATATAAACCTGATTTTAACCGGAACATTTCAGTACTGCTTCCGTCCACCTTCACTTTTTCCGTGATGGTGAATGCTTCTCCCTGACTGACCGTTCCCGCTACGGCGTCAGCATCAAAGGATGGACGGGAGCGTACATTCAGCACCTCGGCAAGGACTACCGCAAGTTTTCCTTTCACTGCAAAGTTTTCGAGAGCTTCCCATGTGTTCGGGCCAACAATGCCGTCTATGGTTAAATTTTGCGAATCCTGGAAGGAACGGACTGCGTTTTCTGTTTCGTCTCCAAAATCTCCGTCTGTGCCGTACAGCGGCAGTTTTTCCCCTGCATCAAGCAGCATCTGCTGCATCCGGGCGACTGCCGGACCGTTGTCACCGGGACGAAGCGTCGGAGTCAAGTCTTCCCCTACTGGATGGCCCTCACGCACCGCCTCCCTTACACTATCCATATCGATGCCCGGGCACGTGTTTGAGGAGTGGCCGCGATATTCCCGGTGTCCTTTCATATTACTGATGGAAACACCAACTCCTTCTGTCCCCCGAAGTGCTGCCTGAAGATCAAAAAACGAACGTTCCTGTGCTTCGGTAAACGAACCGCTTCCCACCAGGCAGATACCTATTAATGGCGTATTGTTGTTTCCCACATGATATGAAATCCGGTCGATTCCATTGGCCCATTGAATCGTCCCGTCTCTCGTAATTACAAAATGATAACCAACGCTTGGCCAGCCGAGGGAATCCACATGATAATTGGCAAAGGAAAAAGCATCACCACTTGTGGTTGCTGAATGGTGTCTTGCGATTCCTGTAATCTGTGATAGCGACCGCTTCTGGTAAGAACCATTTCTTTTCACGCTTCCCCTGACGTCGACGAGCTGAGGCAGTTCTTGAAACATTAAAACATCCCCTTTTTCATATAGTCAGCCGGTATATTGCGGCTTCTATATATAAAAGGGGATGCTAAGCTGTATTTTACAACCAATTCACTAAATTTTTTTCGTATAGCTTTGAGCCCATCTTTCCATCGCTTCTAAAATCGGGAGAAGACCCATTCCGGCTTCCGTAAGCTGGTACTCTACCCGGACCGGCACCTCTGGATAAATGGCACGTGTCAAAATACCCGCATTTTCGAGTTCACGCAGCTGATTAGTCAATATCTTCGGGGTAACTTCAGGGAGGTTTTTCTGAAAAAAGCCGTATCTGCGTGGAGTACCATCGGAGAGTATCCGAACAATGTCTGCTTTCCATTTGCCACTAATTACAGCCAGCGTCACTTCCATCTCGCAATGTGCCTGGAATGGATCCATCATATGAAAGCTCTCCCTTTTTTATACATAGTATCATAGCGGAAAGCAACAAACAAGAAAGTGCCTACTTTCTTGAAAACGTTTTATCAAATAAACTGGGGATAGGGCGTAAGCGCTCCTACTTCACTACTATGAGGAGGAATCAAAGGATGAGCAACAAAGCAGTGGTTTATCAAGGTGCTGGTAACGTTGAAATTCAAGACATTGGCTATCCTGATTTAGTACTTCACGAAGGCCCCGGAGTCCCGCCGTCTAACGCAGGACGGAAATGTGAACACGGTGTTATTCTTAAGATTGTGACGACAAATATTTGCGGAAGCGACCAGCATATGGTGCGCGGCCGTACAACTGCACCTAAAGGACTGGCTCTTGGACATGAGATTACAGGGGAAGTAGTGGAAGTGGGACGCGACGTAGAGTTTATTAAAAAAGGCGATCTTGTTTCTGTACCATTTAACGTAGCGTGCGGCAGATGTAAATTATGTAAGGAACAAAAAACTCATATATGTTTGAACGTAAACCCTGAGCGACCGGGCGGCGCTTATGGTTATGTAGACATGGGCGGCTGGGTAGGCGGTCAATCTGAATATGTTATGGTTCCTTATGCAGACTTTCAGCTGCTCGCCTTCCCGGATAAAGAACAGGCGATGGAAAAAATCATGGACCTGACCATGCTTTCAGATATTTTCCCAACCGGCTTCCACGGAGCCGCTTCTGCAGGTGTACGTCCCGGTTCGACTGTGTATGTCGCCGGTGCAGGACCTGTAGGACTTGCAGCCGCTCACTCAGCACAGCTTCTCGGTGCCTCCGTTGTTATTGTCGGTGACCTTAATGAACAGCGCCTGAAGCAGGCAGAAAGCTTCGGCTGCGAAACTGTAAACTTAACAAAGCATGACAGTCTTGGCGAGCAGATTGAGCAGATCCTCGGTATACCGGAAGTAGACTGCGCCGTTGATGCCGTTGGCTTTGAAGCATCCGGCCACGGGCCCGACGCGAAGGAAGCCCCGGCGACCGTGCTGAACTCGATCATGTCGGTCACCGAAGCCGGCGGGCAGTTGGGTATCCCGGGGCTGTACGTGACAGAGGATCCAGGTGCTTCTGACGATGACGCCAAGCAGGGCTCCCTGAAAATCCGTATCGGCTTAGGCTGGGCAAAGGCCCATACGTTCGTTACCGGACAAACTCCGGTCATGAAATACCACCGCAATTTGCTGAAATTGATTCTAAGCGATAAAGCGCAGATTGCCAAAGCAGTAAATGCCACGCTGATCTCGCTGGATGACGCACCTAAAGGCTACCAGGACTTTGATAAAGGGGCGGCGAAGAAATTCGTTATTGACCCTCACGGCTCTGTCCGGTCTTAAGCAAATAAAAACGAGCAGAAAGTATCTGCTCGTTTTTTTATGACATACGGTCCCACGATTCGATCCCTATAGTACCCGTCAGTTTATAAAATTCCTTCCAAAGCTGTACGTGCTTGGGCCCCCAGGCTTCCTCCGCATGCACATGAGGGACGTAATCCAGAGTAATACCCGTATTTGCCATCACATCATCAAATTGAATTTTGGTCCGTTTCATATGGTAGTCACTCGTTACTACCAGGGCAGAATCAAAATTCCGATCCTGCATAAGTTCTTTTGAATAAACAGCATTTTCATGAGTGCTGACTGCCTGATTTTCCATAATAATTGCTTCTTCAGGTATTCCTGCCCGCACAGCCAGATTTTCATTAAAGCTGCCATCTTCTCCATTGGTTAAGATCACTTTATCCGCATAGCCTTTTTCTATTAAATCAGCTACTGTGTATAAACGTTCAAAATCACCGCTGAGAGCAATAATAACGTCTGCATTCTTCGGTTCATCCTGGTGAGTCAAAAGGGATGCTACGGTTTTTTGCGGAAGTGCAAAAAATGATGCATTAATTAGTAAAGCTGCCCCTATAACAAAAAGCAGACTGCAAAAGATCGTTTTCATGCCTTGTTCCTCCGCCTCTAATGAAAGCTACGGGTATATTGTATCAGAAAGATTGCTCTTCTTAACAGCTATTTCTGAACGACGGACCTATCAGTACAGAGAATTATTTAAGCAAAACCAGTCTTTTTCCAGCTTCTCTACACAAAAAACCTGCTGAGCCAGCAGGTTTTTTTCGTCGTTGGTCTTTTAGAGTTTTTTTACGAAGAACGCAGAGCTTCAAAAGCATTAATACGCGATTCTACCGTCGCGTAAATGTTGCCAGCTTCTAAAGGAGAGACGTCGAATTTTTTACTGGCCAGAATTTCTACATGTTCGTCATTCTTAGCTTCGTCGAACCGCTCCCCCCGCTCTGCCAATGCTTCATACTCATCTCGCATGTAGCGGAATATCGAACTCTGCTGTTCCGGGAGCGAATTTAAAAATTCTTCTACGTCTGCATTTCTTTCAACCATTCTATTGGCCTCCTTGATAGCTGATGCCACCCGTTACTGCTAATAGGTTCTTCCCACGGTTCACCCAAGCATAACGAATGGTTCATTGTTATATAACTGGTTGATGGGTTTAGTATAACAAATATTACAGACTATTGGGAACAAAAAGCTTATACTTTATACATTATTACGTATTTTGCGATCAAGCAACTTTCTTTCCCTTTAGTCATTTTTATACCTTTGTAGAAAAACGTTGCTGTAGACTCAATGGCAGCTTTCCTGCTACTCTATAGATCGATCAATTGCGCAAGGAGACCGGTCATATGAATGATGAACGTATTCGTAATTTAAAACGCGGAGAGCGGGGAGCTATCATCAGCATCTTCGCTTATTTATTTCTCTCTGCTTTAAAGCTCACTGTCGGCCAGCTGGCTAATTCTGCGGCCCTGCGCGCCGACGGTTTAAATAATTTAACAGACACTATCGCTTCGATCGCTGTTTTGTTCGGCCTCCGCTATTCCCAGAAGCCGCCGGACGCTGACCATCCTTACGGCCACTGGAAAGCAGAAATGGTGGCTTCTTTGTTTACTTCTTTTATTATGCTTGCTGTCGGTCTTCAGGTATTTGTGAGCGCGGTGCAGTCTATTCTCGCCGGACCGTCCGAGCCGCCCGGCTTAATTTCTGCATTTGTCGGCGCTTTTGCCGCCGTCTGTATGTTTGGTGTGTACACCTACAACAAAAATTTATCCAAAAAAATTAACAGTCCCTCTATTATGGCTGCAGCTAAGGATAATTGGAGCGATGCCATGGTGAGTATCGGCACAGTTATTGGCATTATTGGTGCTCAGTTTCAGCTGTATTGGCTCGATCCACTGACAGCTGCTCTTGTGGGCTTATTAATTATTAAAACAGGCTGGGATGTTTTCCGTGGCGCAGCCCTGCAGCTCACCGACGGGTTCGATGAAAATAAAATTGAAGATTACCGGGAAACAATTTCCAAGCTGTACGACGTGCAGAAAGTCCGGAATATTAAAGCAAGAAATTACGGGAACAACACCGTGGTGGATATTACCATTCTTGTGGATCCTTCACTCGATATCCAGGAAGCACACAACACAGCTACAAAAGTCGAATACGCTCTAATCGAGCAGCACGGTGTACATGACGTCCACGTGCACGTAGAACCGGAAAACGCCGAGCACTGAACACTGCTCCTTTCAGGAGATCCGGCCCATCTCGATTTCTGGTTCTATTATTGATGAAAATGGGTATAGTTAAAAGCACTTGGCTAACATCGTTCAATTTTGAAGCCAGGAAGCCGAAATAAGAAATGGTACTGAACTTTTATAAGCTGCTATTTTATGATCGTTTTGAAACCATTAAGTTACAGGTGGTGATCAACAACAATGATAAATACACGATTCTCTGTCGCTGTTCATATTCTTTCGCTGCTTGCAAGTGAGCCGGAGCGAAGACTAAGCTCCAGTTACATGGCAGCGAGTGTCAATACAAACCCTGTCGTTATCCGCAGGATCTCAGGTATGCTAAAGCAGGCAGGCCTGCTGCAGACGAAGGCCGGCATCTCCGGTGCTTTAATCACCAAAGCGCCGGAAGATATTACGCTCCTTGATATTTACCGGGCGGTTCAGCAGGAGGACCTGCTGTTTTCCACCCACAGCAGCCCAAACCCTGACTGTCCTGTCGGTCGAAATATTCAAAGCACTCTCAACGAATCCTTTAAGCGGGCACAGAATGCTATGGAAGCCGAGCTGGAAAAGCAGAGCCTGGCGGACGTAACTGCCCATCTCTTTGTATAAAGCTTTTCTACTCGTATATGCCAGCTGTAAAAACTATAAACAAAGGTGTGATAAAGGTATGAAAGCAGGCATTATCGGAGCGTCCGGAAAAGCGGGCAGACATATTTTAAAAGAAGCAGAAGCCCGGGGCATAGAGACGACAGCCATCGTCCGGGACGCTTCGAAGCTTCCTGAGAGCAGCATGCATATAAAAGAAAAAGACCTTTTTTCTTTAACTGCTTCAGATGTATCAGACTTTGACGTGGTGGTGAATGCGTTTGGAGCCGGACTGGGGGAAGAAGAAGCACATGTAGAAGCCGGGCGGCACCTGATTTCTATTATTCAGGAAGTTGCAGCTCCCCGTCTCATCGTTGTGGGCGGCGCCGGCAGCCTGTTTACCGATAACGGAAAAACCACCCGCGTCGTGGAAACGCCGGAATTTCCCGAAGCGGTAAAGCCCACCGCTAACGGGCAGAGCCGGAATTTACAGGACCTTCAGCAGACAACCGGCATACGGTGGACATTTATCAGTCCGGCTGTAAATTTTGATGCAGAGGGCAAACGCACCGGATCTTATTCCACCTCCCATGACGTACTGCCGCTTAACAGCAATCAGGAAAGCTATATCAGCTATGCGGATTACGCGGTGGCAGTTGTCGATGAAATGGAAACAGCGGCTCATGAACACCAGCGCTTCGCTGTCGTTGGCGAACGCGCATAAAGCCCAAATCCGCCTTTTTTGGCGGATTTTTGTATTACAGTCGCAGAAAAACAATCCCTATAAGAACCACTGCAAGGATTACTGCCTGATACCTGGTAATGCGCTCCTGCAGATAAAGCATGGAAAGCACCGCTACTAAAAGCGCGTGAGCTGCAAACAGAGGAGAAATAATACTTGCCGGTCCTTCCCGAAGAGCGGCAGCATATAGCTGCATCCCTCCGAACGAAAAGACCCCCGTAACCAGCCCCCACCTAAAGGCCTTTTTCCTATGTATATGAGCAGTGGCACGGGCTTGCTGCTTCTTTTCCCGGCGCCATCCGTATAACGAATACAGCATGCCAAACAGATAGCCTGTAAACAATACCGGCGTATTCTCAAGTCCGGCCTCTTCTGTTATTTTCAGCCCTCCATTCCGGAAAAACATAAATAATGTGGCTGTTAAAATAAAGCCATACCATATGCCGCTTTTTATCGAGAAGTCCTCCTTCGGATCCAACGGAAGCACAGCAATAGCTGCCATAATTAAACCAATGCCCGCATACTGCACTGCTCCAATCTGCTCCCCGTATACCAGCACACCCAGGAGAACAATCAGCAGAATGTTTGTATTTACCAGCGGAGAGGAAAGACTCGCTGGCCCAACGTTTAAAGCTTTCATGTATAGAAGGTTTCCGAACGTGGACCCCGCCCCCACCATTATCCCGCTAAAAAGCACTGCGAGGTTCATATGCAAGGATTCCTCCATTAAAGCATATACCAGAAAACCGAAGCTCCCGCTAGCGTAGAGCCCTGTCAAAAAAGGCGTTAACGGCAGCTGCCAAAAAGAATTAACCTTCATGAAAAAAGAAGAAAAACCAAACACCACGGCGCTTAACAGCGCTAAAATAAACCACATGGCCCGCACTCCCACTTGTTCTTATGTACTAAGAAGCCGCACAGGCAGCTTCTTTTTATAAAAGATAAAACACATGACCGTACTTATCCACTCTGGAATTTGTACCATCAAAATAGACAGTCCCCTTCTCCGGTTCGAAAGGGTCCTTTGTTTCAAAATTCACTTTAAAATATGGAGAGCCGTCTATTGGTTCATAATGCTCACACGTATACGTCAGCGTAATTTCATCATTCACCTGAATGCGGTCACTACCGGCGATCCCGGAATCAAAAACTACTTTTAGTGTCATATCTTGCTCTCCCTCCTATTTAGCCTCTTCGGCTATTCTCTTTACGGTCCTTCAAATATATTCCCTGCTCTTCCTTTCTTTATACATAATGATTGCTAAAAGCAAGGAATTGTATTATTTTTAAGCGGAGAAAGGGGAATTCCTATGAGCATCCGTCAGGCTGAAGAAGCAGATATTCACGCAATTACCGAGATATATAATGACGCAATCATAAACACGACCGCTGTCTACGATTACCATCCCTATTCGGCAGAAAACCGGCTGGAATGGCTACGGTCAAAAAAGCAAAACGGCCTTCCTGTTTTTGTTTATGAGCAGAATGGAAAGGTCCAGGGGTATGCTGCTTACGGGCCGTTCCGTCCCTGGGCAGCTTTCAAATACTCCATTGAGCATTCAGTGTATGTTCACCCCGGCGCCCGCGGTGCCGGGATCGGCCGTGCCCTGCTCCGTGCCTTAATCGACCAGGCGGAACGGGAAGGCTTCGCCACTATGATCGCCGGCATAGACTCTTCCAACCCGGGAAGCATCTATCTGCACGAAACGGAGGATTTTGAATACGTGGGCACGGTAAAAAAAGCCGGGTACAAGTTTGAACGATGGCTTGATCTTGTTTTTTACCAGCGAGCCCTCTCCGGCCCAGAGACGCCCGAAGAACACTAACAGCTGCCTCTCCCTATCCGGGAGAAGCAGCTTTTTACGGACTATTTTTTCGTTTGTTCTGCAGGAAACCGTTTTGGTTTTCCCTGTGTGGTAAGCAGCACCCCGGCTATCACAATCAGGGCCCCAATCATCTTAGCCGGTGTTAATGTTTCTCCAAGCCAGAGCACCGCCCCCGCCATCGTAACGACGGGAAGAAAATTCAGGAAAACTGAAGCTTTTGAGGCACCAAGCTGGTCTACTGCCCGGTTATAAAACAATAGAGCGATGAAACCTGGAAAAAGCCCCAGATAAGCAAGGCTTGGCAGTTGTTCGCTTAAGGTGAAGGAAGGCACACCGAGAAGGAGCCACTCTGCCGTAATAAAAGGAAGTAATAATATAATGGAGGCTCCTGTCATTACGAGCAGTACACCGTAGGGAGGAAACAGATGCATATAACGTTTAACAGCGATGGAATAAATGGACCAGCAGGCCACCGCCCCTACCATAATACCGTCGCCGGCATTCCAGTTCATTTCTGCTACGGCAAACAGTTTCCCATTCATTACTACCCACAGCGCCCCCACGATGGATAGTACGACACCAATCCATTGAATATAGCGCAGCCTCTCTTTTAAAATATATGTACTTAATAAAACGGTTACTGCTGGAATTACTGTTTCCAGTACAGAAACATTAGTCGATGAAGTAAATTGGAGTGCCCCATAAATGAATGTATTAAAAAACGTGACTCCTGTAGCTGTTAAAATAATAAGAGGCAGCCTATGCTTCCAAAATAAGTTCCTTGCCTTCCAGGCGCTTTTCCATCCCAGGGGTATGATGCACAAAAAAGCAATAATCAGCCTGAAAAAAGCTATCGTAAAAGGAGGAAGATCATTGATAGCCTTTCCTACCAAAATATTTCCAGAATAAAAAAACACTACCATAATAAGCATAATATACGCAGCCATACTGACCGTCCACCTCTTTCTCCTGGAATATTACGGTCATTTCCCGGGAAATTTTGAGATTTCCATACAATCTCCCGCAACTTCCAACACTTTTTTCTTCTTTTACAAGTTTTCATAATAATTATACATTTTTATAGACTATTAAAGCATACAGGAGTAACGACGTGTGTTACAATGCCCGAAGAGCATACAATGGAGAGGAGAAATCAGAGTGAGCAAAAAATGGATTCTGAGTACAGGCCTCGCCCTGTCGGTAGCAATTGTTGGTGCCTGCAGTAACGGCGACGGCGGGGAGAATTCCTCTGATAACAATAACGGAAACGAAGAACAGCAGTCAGAGGAAAACTCCAATAACAACGAAGAAAATAACCAGCAGGAAGAATCAGATGAAGGATCCTCTGAAGAACAGGCCTCCGGTGAAGAACAAGCAGAAGATTTACCTGAACCGGATTTAAGCGATGTACCTGACACAGTCGCTACCGTGAATGGAGAAGAAATTACCAAAGACGAATTTGAACCAATTTTCACTACTAACTATGAGCAGTATGCTCCTCAAGCTGCCGCCTCTGGTGACCAGAGTAATGAAGAACTTCAGGCAAATCTAAAAGAACAAACGGCTGAATCCCTTATTAACCAGGAGCTTTTAGTACAGGAAGCTGAAGAAGGGGATTATGAGGTTAATGAAGAAGACGTAGATGAGCAGGTAAGCTCTCTCAGAGAACAGTTTGAATCTGATGAAGAATACCAGCAGGCTCTTGAAGAACAGGGCTACACAGAAGAAGAACTGCGCGAGGAAGCACGAACTTCCCTGCAGATACAGGCTCTCCTGGACGAAGAGCTTGAAGATGTAGAAGTCTCTGACGAAGAAGTCGAAGAATTATACGATCAGGTTTCGCAAGGCCAGGGAGAAGAAGCAGGCTCTCTTGAGGACCTTCGTCCACAGCTTGAACAACAGCTTGAATCACAGAAACAGCAGCAGCAGCAGCAGGAATATACTGAGCAGCTGCGTGAAGATGCAGACATCGAAAATAACGTAGCTTCTGAATCAGAAGGAAACAGCGATTCTGAAGAATAACTTGTATAAAAAAACGGCGCAGCCTCTGATTAAGAGGCTGCGCTGTTTTTAATATTTGTTTAGAAAGAAACGTAGGAACGCGGGTTAGCAGCGTTTGATTTTGCCCCGTTCCAGGCACCTTCATGTACTTCAAAATGCAGGTGTCTGCCCGTACTCCGGCCGGTGTTACCCATCACACCGATACTTTCTCCCTGAGATACTGCTTCCCCGTTTGATACGTTAATGGACCTTAAATGAGCGTACAGGGTATTGTACGTTTGTCCGTTAACAGTGTGCTCTAGAATAATTGTATTACCGTAGCCATTCATAGTGCCGGCATAGGTTACTGTTCCGGAAGCAGAAGCAGAAATGCTTGAACTGCCGCCGTACCCAATATCGATTCCATTATGGGATCCGCTTCCACGCTGGCCGTATTCAGACGTTACTGGCCCGGAAGCCGGAAGGGCAAATCCAGAGCTGCTATATGTAGACTCTGCGGCTACTGCTGTATCCTCTGAGGAATCTGAGCTGCTTTTCGAGGAGACCGAATCTCCTAAGTTCATTTCCCCAAACGTTTCCGGCCCGGCAACTCCATCTACGGAGATGCTTTGCGCTGCCTGAAAAGATTCAACACCCTGCTTTGTCAGTGGACCAAAAACACCGTCTACAGGGCCTGCTTCGTAGCCTTTATCATTCAACCATTGCTGCAGGTCCGAAACATCTGAATCCTTCATTCCTGATTTAAGGTTCTGATCCCCGATGGAAGCATCCGCTACTGAAGGCGCGAATAAAATAGCTGCCGCTACTGCCGAGCTCATTACAAATTTTTTCATAAATAGTGCACGTTATGTTTATTAACAGTGTTACTTTCAGGCACGGTTGTGTTTCCTATATGTATAAATTCTGCCCGTTAATAAATTAACGCTGTCACCTCCTAATTTTTTATTTGATATGTTTGCTTACGGCTTAGTATACGTAGCGACTCTCAGCACTACAAGGTCTCACACATTGTTGTTAGAAGACTGTAAACTATTACAATTTTTTGAAATATTACTGCAATGATTGTCATGCAATAATATTCAATATTTTTCCTTTCCCATACTTTTCCTGCATAATTTTCTAGTTATATAAGAAATAGCTCCCGGAGACTTTATTCCCGGGAGCTTTATTCTGGCTATATCTTATTTTTCGCATGCAGGAGATCTTTCACCTGTTCCACCAGGTCTTCAGCATCCTGGGGGTTGTGAACGACATCCGTCTTATCCATATCTACAATTAGTGTATCGCTCGCGCTATAGTAATTTTCCAGCCAGTCGTCGTAGCCTTCCCAGAGCTTCCGGTAGTATTCCACCAGTTCCTCGTCCTGTTCGAAATCCCGCCCGCGTTCGAAAATCCGGTCCATTACTGTTTCGAAGGAGCCACGCAGATAAACGTTAAGATCCGGTGCCTTTTTGTAAGGAAGCCCTTCAATTTCTTTCATCATTTCTTCGAGCAGGCCTTCGTAAATGGAAAACTCCATATCGTTAATATTTCCGAGATCACGATTAATTTTTGTGAAATACCAATCTTCATAAATGCTCCGATCTAAAATAGCATCGTCATCCTTGTAAGCCTGTTTGATCGATTGGAACCTTGTCCGGAGAAAATAGAGCTGAAGCAAAAATGGATACCTTTTTTCATTAATTTCTTTTTGATCTGCCTGATAAAACAAGGGAAGAATCGGGTTTTCTGATACATGCTCATAGTACACTTTCGAATCCAAGCCTTCCCCAAGTATTTGCGCGACGCTCGTTTTGCCAATTCCAATCATTCCACTTACTACAATCACCAAAAATAACCCCTCAATCTAATTATGGATTTGCACACATTGCATTATTATAATATATTTCCCTGCACAGTTGCGACCATTTAAATTTTCCATTCTTCATTCAGAAGACTGTAAACTACAATATCCACGTATTGATCATGCAGCCAGTGTTCCTGCCGCAGTATCCCTTCCTGCTTAAAACCCAGTCTCTCTGGCACCGCCTTGCTTTTTTCGTTAGCCGCGGCAACTTTAATAACGATTTTATTTAAGCCAAGCTGTTCAAAGCCATAAGAAATAAATGCTTTCGCAGCGTCAGTCATAATGCCTTTCCCCTGATAATCCTCTCCCAGCCAGTAGCCAATTTCCCCAAGGCTGTTTTGATGATCCAGACGGTTGAAGCCGGCTACGCCTGCAAGGCTTCCCTGAAAAACGATACCAGCTGAAAAAAGCTTTTGATCCGCCCACCCCTGGCGCACACTATGGATGAACGCTTTTGTGTCCTCTTCTTCATTGGTATGATCGACCCATGGCAGCCACTGTCTTAGATGAGTCCGTGAATTGTCTGTCAGCGCAAAAACAGCCTGCGCATCTGATGGCTCCAGCAGCTTTAAATAGAGATCTTCACGAATACGGTACGTAAACATAAAATGCTCCTCTCTTTTCCCAATATTATTATTACGGATCATTCCCATGCGTTATACTTATAAGGGGGGCGGAAGAGAGCCGGAAGCAATCTCGAAGCCGGGGGCCGCTCTGGTTCGTTTTCAAGCATACTTAAATACATATAACTGATAAATAATGGAGGTGCTTCACCTGTCTGTTCTGCGACGCGCTGGCGTCATTTTCTTTACAGTAATGCTTATATTCGGAATGGGAATGATCTATCAGGCACTGACATGGGAATTGGGGGACAGCGCTCATGAAATACTCCGACTCGGATTTTATCTTTCAGCGCTCATCACCTTAACCCTGGCTGTAGCTCTTACTATCCGTGACCCGCGGATACGGGTTAATACAGTATCTTTACTGGGAGGGTTTCTTATTGGTCTTCTTTTTGCTGTAAACGCGGTGATCGCATTTTATCAGCTTTTTATGTAATAGCCAGGCTTTTAAATCAGCCTGGTCGTTGTTTATTCAGACATCTGCATTTCTTTCACGCGAGCGGTGGTTTCCGCCCGTATTACAGCTCTCCCAATCGCCTCAGCATACGTATAAAAAGAAGAAAGACGGTTGCCTCTATTTGCACTGCGCAAGTCTTCATTAGCGAAAAAAGCACGTCGCTGGGCTGAACTGATCTCAAGCTGTACTCCCTGCATTCTTGCATTTTTATTACATATATTGTTTTCGTACTTTCCTTCTATAGCAGATGGGGGGTCAAAATCCACATTAAAACCGGCAGCAGCCAGCTCTGTACCTATAAGGTCTGCCGTAGACGTATCCAGTCCTCCTATATAGGTTTTTTTCTCCTCTCCCCGGTATCCATGAAGAGTAACTGTAAATAAAGCTTCAGCAGCTAATAAGAGGGCTCTTGGTTCATCAAAACGTGTGGATCTGATATGCAGACTTCTGTTACCGGTACGTTTTTTGGCACGAAAATCATAAGCGGAAAAGTGACAGCTGTGGTGAAGTTCTTCGACCAGTTCACTTGTTCCTGCTTCAATAGCTCCCCCATGCGGAGCCAGAGCTGCCAGGGCTTTACGGCGACCCTGAAGTACACGTATTTCATAATCACGACCTTCTAATTCTACAGCGTTTAATTCAGCATAATCAGCGTACTTCTTTTTCCTCACTTAAACCTCACCACCGCTTCTTTAACAGTAACCGTTCTTTTGCCGGAACGAGTATAGTTTACCCTATTCCGCCAATTTTTAAAATAAGGAGTAGCTTTATCCAGCACGTCTTTTGTTAAAAGCCGCCTGAATACAAAAAGCCAGCCCGGCATTTCGGACTGGCGTTGTCATTTAATTAAATGGAGCTTCCTACCGGATTCGAACCGGTGACCTCATCCTTACCATGGATGCGCTCTACCTGCTGAGCTAAGGAAGCAGATAAAATAAAACGTTTCAGCTATGTAAGCTTATGTATGACTTATTTAGACACAAATACTATTGTAAAGGGCTTTGAAGACATAGTCAACCTCAATTATTAAATCATTTCATATAATAAAAGCCTTCCTCTCAAGTAAGAGAAAAAGGCTTTAGTGCCCGGCAGCGATCTACTTTCACGGGGGGAGAACCCCCGGCTATCATCAACGCTGAAGAGCTTAACTTCCGTGTTCG